>CAYSKP010000074.1:0-15555 GCA_964431645.1 uncultured Pirellulales bacterium | reverse complement strand
CTGCCAGTTACTTGTGACCAGACTCATATCACCGGTGTAAATCCTGTAGCTATTCGGAGCCGCAGTCGCCTTGCCGTCGGCATCGCCGTGGCACTGGAAACCGCTGCCTATCGGATAGTTGCACCAGCAATTCGGATCCCACTTGTTGGTAATATACCCATTGTATGCCGTCCTCTGCGTTGTTGCCGCAGTGCAAGGATCGAAGCATGCAACCGGTGTCGGACCCTGTGAAATCGTGTAATTAACCGCCGAACCGCAGGCAGGTGTAGCACCGGCAGCCGGATTCTGGGCCATAACCTTGCCCTTTGCAATTGTCGGCGACCAGTTGAAGTCCCTTACGCCAACAACAAAACCAGCGCCAATAATCGCCGTATTTGCATCCGCCGGGAGCTGGTTGACAACGGTGGGAACTGTGCAAACCTGTTGGAATGCAACCTTAAAGCAGCCTACCGGAAGACCTGCATCTTGCGGCAGTGTGACTGATGCGCCGGTTGCGTCCTTTTTCACGACGCCGCCGCGTGTCGCATCAACCTGAATGCACATGTTGCATTCAGTAGCCGGGGTGCCGCCTTTGTTTACATCAACTGTAAACAGAGTACCTGATGTGCCCGGTGAATTGGGCTCGACAAATAATGTGCCAAGCTCGACAACCATTTTCATGTAGTTATTTCCACCTTGGCTGTTCAAGTCGTTCCAGGGAGCAAGCGGATTGTAATTGATGTCCACCCAGTTCGGTGAAGCCGCATTGACAAAATCCCGGAATTTACCCGGGAATATGCCGAATCCGCCGCCTGGTCTGGTTGACTCGCCGCGGTTGAAATCGCGGATGTTGTCGAGAAGCATGCCGCTGTCAGTTGTCAAAACCAGCGCAAAGCCTCTTATCGAGTTAGCTTCTGCGGCCCCTGTATAGCGGATTGTAACCGGCTTGAAGGTGCCTGAAACTGTGCCTTGCGACTGTGTGACTGTGACATCAGCAGCAAATACCGGTGTTGCTAAAAGAAGTAACGCAACAACCAATAAAACTTTCTTCATAAATGAACCTTCCTTTCTTTTCTTCCCTGCGAAGCTACACGCCTCACAGTGTTTTGGTTTATCCCTGCTGAAAAGCACTTTCGCATAAATACGCCCGCTCATTAATTTCAATCTGACTTGTCTACTTTATCTGAGCTTAGCGACTCGACCGGCAGGACAGTCGAAAAAAGGAAAACAATGAAACTTGTTCCGCTCCTCCGTTGCCTCCTTTCTGCCATAAAAGGCGTAATTGTGCGAATTCAACTACATGCACAAGGTTACTATTAGTGAAAGTCAAGTGTATATTAACACAATAAACCGCCTCAGGTCAAGATTATTTTGAAAAAAATTGCTAAAAAAATCGAACAAACGTCCTATAAGCCGAAAAGAGCCGATAAAAATGCCGTTTCTAATGTTAAGTGTTTTGCTTATAACAACTTAGGTAATTGGCAGTATAGAAAAAGCGGATTATATAGGTATTTTTTTTAAGATACATTTCAGTATTGAAAAGGCAAATCGGCGTTATTTTTTAAAATTTTTAAAAAAAGTTCATAATTCGAAAGAATTTCTGAATCCCATTTTATTTTTCTTTTTTACTTTTGCCTTTTTACTTTTCTGCCGGTTTGTTATTCTTCTGTTATGCTCAGTTTACTTAAAGGACGAATGCTTGGGGTAAGATTGATTCTTCTTATTGTCACTGGGCTTCTTGTATTTACAGGCATTGCTACGATTTATGCCATTGGGCATCCCTGGCAATCATCAACATCAGCGATTACTGAGGGGACAGATTCAACTGGCGGGCCTGAAGAAACTCTCAAGGCAAGTGAGCTTTCAGGCTTATGGAAAAAACAGCTCCTATTTGCCGGGATTGGGCTGGCCGCTTTAATCGGAGTTAATCTGATAAATTGCCGCAGGCTTGGCGAGGCAGGTTACTGGATTTACGCATCGGTTCTGGTTCTTTTAGTAGTGCTGCTGATATCGAGATATGTAATTGAATTGCCTTTTGCGCCCGAAACAAAAGGCGCATATAGATGGATAAAATTATCAATAGCGGGTTTCGATTTGCCAAGCATTCAGCCTTCCGAAATTTGCAAGCCCGCGTATATAATCGCTTTAGCCTGGTATTTACGTTATCGCAGCAATTATAGAAAATTCAGCTCATTAGTCGGGCCGTTCATTTTGACAGTGCTGCCGATGGTTCTAATTTTGCTTGAACCTGACCTGGGAACAGTTCTGCTCATGATGCCTGTTTTTCTGGTGATGCTGTTTGTCGCAGGGGCAAAAATCAAACATCTTGCGCTTATATTATTTATCGCATTGCTTATAAGTCCGCTTATGTGGCTAAAGATGCAGCCTTATCAACGGCTTCGCATAAGCAGCGTTCTGCTGCAAAGCGAGTGGCTGCGCCAAAAAGCTGAAATGCACCCGGCACTTGGCAAGGTGCTGGTAGGCGGGAATTTTTCATCCAAAAAATGGAAAGAGAACTGGGGATATCACCTGATACGCTCAAAATACGCGATTGCCTCCGGCGGGGCGGCGGGCTACGGCCTGGGCAAAGGGCCTTTTCTTGAATACAATTTTTTGCCTGAAAGGCACAATGATTTCATATTTTCGATAATCGCTCATCAATGGGGATTCATAGGGTGTATTTGCGTTCTGGTTTTATATTTAATACTGCTGGGCTGCGGATTGGAAATCGCGGGAGAAACTACAGACCCCTTCGGCAGGTACCTGGCTTCAGGTATAGTTTCCATGTTCGCGATTCAGCTCATCGTGAATATGGCAATGACCTTGGGCCTTACACCGATAACCGGGATTACATTGCCCTTTATAAGTTATGGCGGTTCGAGCCTTGCTGTTAGTTTGATATGCGTTGGTCTTTTGAATAATATAGGAAGATGGCGGCCGTTTTCTGTTGCGCCAAGAAGATAATTAATCCTCTTTTTCTATATCCTGTATAGTTTCTCTATCCTTTAGAGCTTCCTCTTTTAATAACTTCCCGCGCAGCTCGTCTATTTCAGCCGACCCAAGCAGCTTACACAAAGCTAAAAAAACTATTGCACCGCCGGGGACACAAATAATAACTTTATATAAATCATGCATATCTTTCATGTAAAATAAAATAGCGTAAATGAAAGCGGACATCCCCCCTGCCGCTATAATGCTGCGAATTACACTTACAAGAATTGCTCTGCCGCCGAATCGTCCCAGCCGTTTTCGCAGCAAAAATGTAAGGATGACGGCATTAATCGTAAATGTAATTGCGGTTGATAAGCCAAATGCCCCCGCGCCCAGCCAGGGTATCCATATCATTGTCACTAACATCAGCAGATTAAATCCGACCAGCCAGCATGATACTTTTAAAGGCGTCTTTGTGTCCTTGAGTGCATAAAATGAGCGTGTAAGAATTTGATAGACACAGTAGCTCCACATGCCAATAACATACATCTGAAGAACGAAAGCCGCCTGAGAGGCATCTACGGGGCTGAAGTTGCGCCTGGCATATATAACTTTCACAATCGGTCCTGCTAAAATATAAAGTCCTGTCCCTGTCGCGATTCCCTCCATTAAAGCCAGCCGTAACGCACGATTGATGCTGCCGCGTAAATTTACAATATCATTGCGGGCCGCATAGCGTGTCAGCAGCGGAAATACGGCGACACCAAGTGAAATGGCCAGCACACCCATTGGAAATTGATACAGGGCGCGTGCGGCGTTAACGCGGGTAATAACTCCGGGAGTAAGCGGCTTATGCAAAACCCAGCCGAATATATTTATATCGGGGGATGCCGCTGTAGCAGTGAGATTCCAGGAAATTACAGTTTGAATAAGTTCTGAAATCTGGAGAAAACCTAATCCCAAAACTATCGGGACAAGATACTTAATTACTTGTTTGATGCCGGGCTCAACCGGCTTTAGTCTCAGGCGAATCGAAAAACCGTTTCGTTGCAAAAGCCATAAAACAGCAATAACTTGTATTAATCCGGCGGCAATCACGCTGAAAGCAACAATTACAAGCTGACCTTGAAGATTACCTTTCAATAATGGAGTAATCCACCATGCAGCGATGATTCCAATTACATTAAAAATAATAGGTGCGGCTGCAGGAAATCCAAAATGTCCGCGGCAATTCAATGCGGCAGAACCCAGAGCAAGCATGCATACCGTAACCATGTAGGGGAACATAATGGTGGCCAAAGTCATAAGAAATTGCCTGTCGGCAGGTCCCGGAAGCAATGCCGCTATTACAAAACCGATTTCAACCACAACCATTACGGCAAGAAGAAAAACAGCTAAAAGCGCCATTGCATTGGCAAGCAATTTTGATGCCTTTTCAAAACCGTCTTTCTCGGCAGTATCCGTAAATACCGGCACAAAAGCCGATGATAAAGCTCCTTCTCCAAACAGCCTGCGAAAAAGGTTGGGAATTTGAAAGGCAAGCCCGAAAGCGTCGGTCAGGCGGTTTGCACCCAGAGATGTAATGCCCATATCCCTCAAAAGGCCGAAAACCCGGGAAATCATCGTAATAAACGCTACTAACTTGGCTGCATTAAAAAAGTGCTCTCGTTCGCGATGTTCCTTACGAGCTTGTTCATTCATAATAAAACTTACACTCCAATTGCGATAAATGTCTTCAACTCACATCGGCAAACCTGCCCTTTAAGGCCTATAAATATCAGAATAATAGCTTCATTAAACGCACCTCTAAGCTGTTTGAGACGTATATTTTGCAAAAAACAGCTTATAATCCGTAGAATTAGGGACTTTAAGTAAAGGTATTAACACCTAAAGCAATATGCCAAATTACCCGAAGTAATCGTTGATTGTAATGACTCTATCTTTAGATTTGGACTATAGATGCGAACATCTTACATCATAAGAATCACAATTTTTATAACGATAGGCCTGGGATTGTCGGGCCTGGCGGCGCCGTATTCGAATCAGAATTTATATGCCGCGGCGTTTGAGCCGAACAGATATGATGTAAATGTGCCATATCGTAAAATACCGCCAATGAGCGGCACAAACCTTTATAATATTCCGCCTGAAAAACTTTTCTCACCATCCACCAGTGAGCTTTTCTATGAAAAAGCTTTTGAAATATCACAGCGAAGCGACATAACGGATTCACAGGCACAGCAGAGTATTATATTTTTAGATGCGGCAATGGAACTCGATTCAAGTGCCGGTTTGGCAACGGCAGACATGCTTCGAATAATGTCTCGCCCCGGCCCCGAACGCCACCTGCAAAAGCTTTACGAAACTTTTATAAAATACACCGATAAAAATGCAGATATGGTTATAGCTGATAGCGCAGCCAAATACCTTTTGAATCAGCTCGATTCCCGCATTCAAAGAGAAACACTGCTAAGACGTATGATTCAGGATATTGGAGAATCGAACCTCTCGGTAAGATCAGAACTGGCTGCGGTTCTCGGGCTTTTATATGCTGAAAAAGCTGATAATAAAAATGCAATAATGGTGATGGCCACGGCTTATAACTGGAACAGGTATAATCAGCTTGCTTTTGAAAAGCTGCTTGAGCTTGCGCCTGACCAGATAGGCCCTGCATTAAAAATCCAATATCTTCGTTTCAAAATACGTGTTAATCCATTTGATCCTGGAACAGCGTTGTCATTAGCGCAATTTGCCCAAAAAATTCAGCTTTATGAATTAGCTATTGGAAGTTATCAATATTTTGCAGATTTATACCAATTCTTGTATCCGGGTCAAAATGTCCCTGAGGCAATTTATATCGAATGGTTAAAATGCTGCTGTAATGTTCCAAAAGGTGAACAAAAATGCCTGCAGCTAACTGAACAATTGCGTAATCAAGGCAGCTTCAATCTGCAGATTAATGTCCTCAGTGCAATGCTTGCCGCAAAAAAAGGTGACAATCCGGCAGCTCAGCAAATTATTAAAATGGCGGAACAAAAGGCAATACAACTGGCCGTAGAGCCTGCTGATTTTCAAACTCTTGCCTGGTTTTACTGTTTCATAAATAAAAATTCCGAACTGGCAATTGATTGGGCTAATAAAGCATACGCAGCCGAACCGAACTCAGCAGTTTCTGCCGGCCTGCTTGCCTGTGCAATGGCCGACAATAATCAGCCGGATGCAGCCCAATCCCTCATTGATAACTTCCCGAATACGCAATTTGCCGATTTTGCCAGGGCAAAACTTCAGCTTTTAAAAAACAATAAACAATCTGGAATAGAATCCCTGCGTTCGGCGATAGATAAAGATCCAGCCTCAATCATTGCTCAACAGGCACTCTCATTACTTGAAGAACAAAAATCTGATTATATCCCCATATATGATACAAATACAATCATCACATCAATACAACAGGTTATCGGTGAGCAAATTGTGCCTCAATTCATTAACCCTGAACGCATGCTGTCGTTTCAGCTAAACATTCGTGGTAACAGATTCGCCTATGGAAACGATTTTATAGGCACCATCTCAATAACTAATAACTGGTATGAGCCTGTGGTTTTCTCAGAAAATGGATTCTGTAAAGGACAAATATCAATAGATGCTGATGTCACGGGAGACATTAAACGGCATTTCGATAAGCTTGTTTCAATTACAACAAGACCATCTATGCCAATCGAACCGGGAAGAAGCGTTGTTGTCCCCATTCATCTCTGCACCGGCAAATTGCGAGAATTGCTCATAAGCCATCCGCAGGCATCTCTAAATATTCGTTTTACTGCTTACCTTGACCCAATTGCGTCACCTGATGGTAAAGTAACAAGCGCAATTCCTGGTATAATGCCTGCAATCATCGATTTAGAACGCCCAAGAACAGAGATTAATCAGGATTTCCTTCAAAACCGTTTCAATTCACTCTCACAGGGAAGACAGGGCCCAAAAATCAAGGCCGCACAACTATTTGCCGGATTGCTGCTTGAAAACCAGGATGACGCCGCATTCCAAACGGGTTACTCTTTTACAACAACCCAGCGGATGAATTCAATGCTTAAATCAGCTCTTGTCCAGGGCCTAAATGATTCAGACTGGGTAGTAAAAACACACAGTATTTCCTCAATCTCTGACTTACCTCTTGATTTTCAATTGACAAATGCTGTCTCGTCAGGCCTCCAAGACCAGCACTGGCCCACCCGTATGATGGCTGTCTGGGTATTAGCTCAAAAAGGTAACTATAACTTCGCCAAAGTTCTGGATCATCTCGCAGAATACGATGAAAATGAGTTTGTTCAAAGGATGGCAATAGCTTTAGGGGCTAAAACACCCACGCCCAGGCAAAAATTTGAAAAATCCTTCGCGGATCTACTTAAGCCCGATCCTAACTCAGAATCCGCCGATTTATTTGCATTACCCGCAAAATAACCGTGAATTTTTTATATTCTTTAAAAAACATGCCAAAATTTTAGAAATTTTGCTTTGTATTACGATATTGATTTTGTAACATTTCGAAGTTCGTATTCGTATTGTTATATTTGTTAATGTTTTTTGTCTCGCGTTTTGGAAAGGATTATGTAATGCCAGCACAAATCGATAAAGAAAAATGCACTGGTTGCGAAACCTGTGTCGAGGAATGCCCCAGTGAAGCCATCTCGATGGATGATGGAAAAGCAAAGGTAAATCCGGAAGTATGCATAGATTGCGGCGTATGCGTCGATGCATGCCCTGAACAGGCAATCAGTATGCAATAAATAACCCTGGCCCCATCGTCTAGGCCGGTCCAGGACACCGGGTTTTCAACCCGGCGACAGGGGTTCAAATCCCCTTGGGGCTATTTCAATTTATGATTTATGATTGTTGATTTCTGATTTAAATCAGCATTAATAATAATGGGCTTCAGCCCATATGTGCCATTTTTAATTCCATTTAAGAACTTGTTTATCATTCAATAAACATTTCTTGAGCTTCTCATAACTTATCTTCTGAATGTCTAAACCATCATCGATAGCAATCGATGCTGCTGTTGCCGCCGACTGGCCGAGGACCATAAATACCGGCTCCATCCTTATTGAGCCGTAAGCAATATGAGAAGAAGACAGGCAGACAGGAACCAGAAGATTTCGGCACTCATTATTTTTAGGGACAATCGCGCGATAGCTAATCTGGTAAGGTCCCGCAACTGCCACCTGTATATCACCTTCATTGCGGACACAGTCATTTGAATCGATATATCTTTGAGTATTGTGGGAATCCATATTGTAGGCGCCAAGACCTATTGAATCGCCAGCTATTTCCTTGCGCCGGCAATTTTTTTCAGTCATCACGTAATCACTGACCATTCGTCTTGCCTCACGAATATATAATTGATAAGGCCAGTTGTTATTATCGGCAAACTCATCTTTAGCTAGTCCCCACCGGTTAACTTCTCTGCGAACCTTCAACGGCACGCGCGAATTATTTGCCAGCGTCCACATAAGTCCTTTTTGATAGGTTTCGTGCTCAGAAATAATTCTCACACGCACTGCATAGTTTCCATCAGGATATTCATAATTCATTTCGATGAAATCGGTTGAAAAACCGTCCCTGTTGTTGGTGTCTGTTTTGCGATTAGGCACGCTAACCGGCTGCCATGGAATTCTGTCATAGCCTGCTTCATAATATCGCAACAGAAGTTCAAATTGTTTCTCATTGTAATTGGGCGGCTTTGTATAAGAGATTCGATTCTCCGGCACGTCGGTCAGGCACATCCTGAAACAATATGCCTGCACACGATGATCGGCCCGGCCTTCTCCACCCGGCTGGTCGAAATGAATACCGGGCAAAAGGCCGCTCGAAGGGTCTCCGGGAACAACATATGGGTCAACACATTTTTCCAACTGGTGCATACGTGCGTTTTTAATCTGTACTCCATTTAGTGTCTCGCGATATTGCGAATTTGCCTCCCGGCCGATAGTGTAAGAGACGCCTGCTTTTGCCATTAAATCACCTTCGTAGGTTGCATCAATGAACATCTTTGCCTTAAACAAGCTGCCTGATTCGGTCTTAATAGCAATAATCCGGCCCGCCTTTTTGATTACACCCGTTTGCAAATCAAGCCTTTGATTAAAAATCACCGGCACCTTGTACTCGCGGACAAAATCGTTGAAGATTTCCTCAGCCGCATGAGGCTCAAAAAGCCACCATGACTGCTCTTTCTCCCAATTTTGGTCTCCTGTCTGCCAGTAAGCACCTCCCCTTTTGAACTGTTGCGGCTTTTGGTAACTCCAGCTCTTATCTTTAATATAGTGCAGATAAAGCCGATGATAAAACTCTCGCGAAAGACCGCCGATTGCGGCCTTATTACCTATATCAGTTGCACCAAGACCGGCTGAACTTAGACCTCCCAAATGTTCTCCAGGCTCTATAAGGACAACCGATTTACCCATTTTTTTAGCCTGAACTGCTGCGATTACGCCGGCCGAAGTCCCTCCGTATATCACTATATCATAAGAAGCGACTTGACTGACCTGATTAGCACAACCCGTAAAAACCAATATGATGCAAATCAAAATTAATTTTTTTATTTTTATTTTTTTTATGTATTTTAAAAATTTATCGTAGGCTTGGAAATCTGACTGTCGAAGGCTGCTGGTTTGATATATTAACAGGTTCCTGTGATTTTTCATTATTACCAAATTTGCGATAATTCAATGGTTTGAAATTAGCTGATTAGATTTTTGCACCTAAGTTTAGCGTGTTGCCGGTAAAACATTTACTGCGTTACAGGTTTTTAAGGCAACCAATAAATATGTAATGAAATGACCTGTTCCTATTGCTAATACAATTCCCAAAAGAGCCCATGCGGCAGCCGAATAATTGATAAAAGCAGCGTTTATATAAGAGAAAAAACCAAATGCGAACAACATAGGGATAGTTACTACCAGCCCTGTAAGTATGAACATAAAAGAATATATCATAAACAGCAGCATCGGTAAATTTTGTGTCTTTATAGACCTGCGCTGAACAAATCCATTGTAGTCTTCCACAAATCCGGTAATCATTAACAAAGCCCAATAAATGTTAAATACCGGTATAAACAAAAATCCTACTGCTTTGCCCGGGGAAATTGAGGTTTGAGTATCTTTAATTGCAGCCCACATCTTGTAAAACAGCATAAACTCAATCAATAGACTAATAATAATGAAAATATCTGCAGCGGCAAAAGCTGCAGTAAAAGACGATTTATCGTGTTTACTTAAAATCAGCACTAAACCTATCGAAGCTAAAACTCCCGCGGTAATTCGTACACCTGTCCAGAAATACACAAATACAGCTTTCGATAACGAAGGTTTTGTTGATGGCTTCGATACGACTTCTTCCTGTGCTGCTTGCCCAATGTTAGGTGCAGGTTTTGCACTTAGCGGCGCAGGCGCTGCAGGAGCAGGCCCCTTAATCTGCGGCATTTGCTCAGGGCTTTTTAAAGGCTCAGCCGCAGCAACTGGTTCTGGTGTTTTTTCAACTTTTGGGGTTTCAACGGGTTCGGGATTTTTTATCTGCTGCTGCTGAGGGGCCGCATCTTTAATGGTTTGAGAAGGCGGCACAGGACTCTTAACTGCCGGCTCTGATGAAACAGGGGTCTCTACAAAAGGTGCAATAGTAAACAACTGGGCACATTTGCTGCATTTTGCCTTTTTACCTACATTTGCCTCATTGATATTGAATTTCGCTTTGCAATTAGGACACTGTGTCTTCATAAAAAACCCGATTTGAAAAAGAATTAAACCAAAAAATATATTATACCATATTTTCGAATGTTTTGGAGAAAATTCCTCAACCATTTAATTTTCTAACAAGCTCGAATTCAAATCGCTTTCAGCTTATGCATCGCAGCAGCAATTGCCGATATCAAATGAAACTACTTTGTTTAATTCTATTATGGGGTACACAACTTGAAGCGCATTATTTTAATTATCATGATTTTCATTTCTTCGGCTCACGCAGACAATATTAATGTAACTTATACAATAAATACGACTCTAAGCCGCACTACCATTAGTCCCTACATTTACGGCACAAACTGGCACGACAATGCAGATTACACGATTCAAAGGATCGGCGGGAACCGCTGCACAGCATATAACTGGGAAAACAACTGGTCGAATGCCGGCAGCGACTGGTACTATGAAAACGACCAGTTTTTCGATTCATCTATTACACCGGCCAAAGGCTATACTAAAGGCATTGACCTTTTTAACTCACACAACCAGGCCGCTATTGTAACTTTACAATTGGCAGGTTATGTCTCAGCACCCATTTTTCGGCAGATAAATCTGGAGACAGAAGCAGCTCCATCCATTTATTTCTACCCTGTTCAATTCGCAAAAGGCGCCCCTTTCTGCAGCCCCCCGGACAACCCCGATACTAACGATGGTGTCGTTTATATGGATGAATTTGTAAATTTCCTGGTCAATAGATATGGTTATGCCGGCCAACCCAATGGTGTCAAATTCTATTGCTTAGACAATGAGCCAGATATCTGGTCAGACGGCAGCAAAGGCGCAACTCATCCTGAGGTTCATGTCGCAGACCCTTGCTGCCTAGAATACAAAGATAAAAGCATTGCTCTGTGTACAGCGGTAAAAACTGTTGACCCGAATGCCCAGATGCTTGGCCCGGTCAGCTACGGATTCGCAGGCTATATGTCATTTCAGGGCGCATCCGACTGGAGCAGCGAGGGTGCCGAGTATCCTTGGTTTCTCAGCTATTATCTGGACAAAATGAGAATTGCCTCCAATTCAGCAGGCAAACGGCTGCTTGACGCCCTCGACGTTCACTGGTATCCGGAGGCCCAGGATGGTGCAGGCAATAGAATTACCAGCCCTGTAAATACAAATGCCATGTATAACGCGCGTATGCAGGCCCCAAGGACGCTTTGGGATACAAGCTATGTCGGGGCCAATGGTGAAATAAGCTGGATAAATCAATGGTTCAGTAGCTACCTGCCAATACTGCCGAACTTGAAAAACTCGATCGATACCTATTACCCCGACACTAATTTGGCAATTACTGAATACGCATACGGAGGTGAGAACCACTGGTCGGGCGGTATAGCGACGGCAGATGTTTTGGGAATTTTTGGCAAATACGGCGTTTATATCGCCACATATTGGGGCAGCGGCTCATATGTTGATGCCGCAATAAAAATATACAGAAATTATGATGGAGAACATTCAACCTTCGGTGATACAGAAGTTTATTCTGCGATTTCAAACAAAGTTGACAGCTCAATCTATGCCTCTGTATTTGACGCTGATGATAATGAGCTTCATTTGATAGTCATTAACAAGAACATCACTGATTCAATCACCGGAACTTTCAATATCACCAGCTCTCAAAATTTTTCATCGGCAGCTGTCTGGCATTTCAATAATGCTAATTCTAATATTACCGAGACAACACCCGTCACAACGATCGTAAACAATTCATTCACATATACTATCCTTCCTGTAAGTGTCTGCCATTTCGTCCTTCAGTCCGGCTCAGCCTCCCCGCTTACTATCTCTAAATGTAAAATCATTGCAGGAAAAACGCAGTATCATGATGACAACGACGTCAATGATATGAAAGATTCATTCGAAATTCGCGGAATCGGCGCATTTCCCTCTTTTTTGGACCTCAACCAGATAGGCATATTTATAGCGTCCAAATCAGATAACATTATTATCTACGAGCAAAATATTCCCTTCAATCCCGAGGATGTTGTAAAAGGAAAATTTAAATACTCATATAAAATCCCGAAGGGCGTTCCTGGCGCTGCAACTTCACTTATTATCGATTTCATCAAAGGGACATTTTCAGTCAAAGCCAAAAATCTCGATTTAACAGGTTTAACCTGTCCCGTTCAGTTCGGGCTGATTATGAATAATTATGATACCAATGGAATTGCTGATGAAAGTGTCATTAATGGCAGAAAATTAATACCTACCCGACTTATGAGATTATTTAAAGATACCCTTATCGTCACTAAAACAAAGTTCAAAAACAGCACTATACCTTCATCTGATTCGCTGTCAATTAAAGGGGACATTGCGGTTGCCGATATGAACCTCAATACAGGCGAGCCGAATCTCTCCACAGAAGATATTGTAATCACATTAAGCGACTTAAATGATATTAATGTTCAAACCTTCACCATTCCCGCGGGCAGCTTTAAAACTTCCGCCAAGGGACATCTATATAAATGCACCAAAATTAATCCTGTCATCGCCCCCATCCCTGATGCCAATACACTTATAAGTGCGGCTATAGACCTCGACAAATGCACATTCAAAATATCAATAACGAGAGCTGACCTTGATATTACATCCGGCGGTACAAAATTAAATATCGCCTTCGCAGATTTTGATGAAGAAGATGATTTGTTTTAGGCCATTTTAGCCAGCCCATCGAGGCAGATTTGGGACCAGGTTTCCATAAATTCGCGGACTTTTTGTAATTCCGTTATATTTAAAAATTCCATTTGTGTAATCATTTGTTCTCGCCTGCTGACCTTCGGCTCTTCAAGTGTCCACAAATGAACTATGCCGAGGTGGACCTTTCCAACTTCATTAGAATCATCGTTAAGAAATGCAATAATTTTATCCTTATAAGTTGTTTGGATCTCCACTTCTTCAGCAACTTCTCTTTCGACTGCCTGCAGGTAGGTTTTATAAGGCTCAGCAGTAAATAGTGTCCAGTCAACAGGGTTTATATGCCCGCCGATACCTAACGAACGCTTTGCGACAAGACGCGTTTCGCCTGCTCGTTTTCCGCGGACATAACTTAGGTATTTACCATCACAAGTCATAATTACATAAGGAATGAGCTGTTTAAATGATGGGTCTTTTTCAGCTAATGGGCGAGGCATAAACCGCGGCACACCTGGGGCAAAAACTTTATCTATGTATTTCTGCGTATCCAGCGCAAGGCCATTAAATGCGCCTGCTTCTTCGAACGCCTTGCGTGAAACTACAAGTACCTCTTCATCCTGTGCCATTCCCTGCTCCAAAAACTTTAACACTTAATTCACAAATTAAAAATTATCTGCGGTCTTTATAAATTAACAGCCATGCCTGAGACTTCGGTTTCGAAAACCATTTTGTCATCAACCATTCCCTGGATATAGGCGTCGTATTTTCTATTCAGTTTGAATTTCGTTATTTTGCCCAGAAGTAAAAGTCGCTGGCCCGGCTCAACAGTTGAACGGAACTTGGCCGAATCGATACTCGCAAAGCCGATGAAGCCCTTCAAACCCATAATCTGTTTCACGAAGAAACTAAGCAGCTGCGCCGCCGACTCTATCATAATCACGCCCGGCATAAGCGGCCTTCCAGGTATATGACCGCGAATCCAGAACTCCTTGTCGGTTACGTCCTTGTAACCAAGCACCAGCATATTCGGCTTGTCATACCACAGCACACCGTCTAACTGCTGCATTTCAAAATTCTGGGGATTGACTTTGAGGATATCATCCCTGTTGAAAATCGGTTTGCCGGCAAGGTCTATCTTTGTTAAATCAAATAATAGCGGCGGAGGCATTATTAATCCCTTAAAATGAGGATTTGGCGCAAGCGTTACATCTTACCGGCTGATTTCATATTAAATCAAAAGCCGGTGTATGCCCAAATCCAGCGACCTGCGTGTGCCTGTTTATTCTTATTGTGTTGTTCTAATTTCGAGAATCTTGTTGCGAACAACCTGGGCCGCCTGTTTGATATTTTGCATCTGTTTTCGAACCCGCGTCCCTGCGGCCTTGTTTCCGCCCTCGGCCTTGCTTACATCTGCTTCAATTTCTGTTACCAGCACTTTCAAACTTTCGTACTCTTGCATTGAAGTACCTCCACTTTATCAAGAGGGTTAACGTTCCTTGTTTTAAATCTAATGACAGAAAGGTAACTATACAAAACCGCCTTGTCAAAGGAAAATATGCGTTTTTTTGAAAAAAATCGATATACGTAAAAACTTAAGACCAGAGTTTATTTGTTATTTGAGCGATTCTCTTACCCCATCGGGCACAAAGTTTTTCTACTCTCTGGTCAGGTTTGCCTATCGAGACAGGTCCATAATGGTCGCCTTGCGGGTCACCCTGGATAACCATACCGTTTATAATCATCGCGTGCAGTATATCGAGAATTGTTGTTTCATTGCCTCCGCCGATATTGGCAGCACTTGAAAAGGCAGCGCCGACTTTGCCATCCAATTGTCCGTGCTTGACCACTCCATCATCGAAGAGCTGCTTAATCTGTGCTGCCATTGACCCGTAATAAGTTGGAGAGCCGATTACTAATGCTTCATATTTAAGCAAGTCATCAACCTTTACCTTCGATATATCTTTGCACTCCGTTTCCAATCCGCCTTCATTCATTGATTTTGCCAACATTTCAGCCATTTGCTTTGTATTCCCGCTTCTCGAATAATAAATCACTAATCCCTTAGCCATTCACTTACTCTCCTTTCCCTTTCAATGTAGGATGGGCTTTAGCCCATCATTAATTCGGTGGGCTGAAAGCCCACCCTACAACTCAGCATGACAAATTTTTATTTTTCCATAGGTATTATTTCCGGTTTTCCGAACTCTTTGGGAATTGTAAATTC
>CAYSKP010000073.1:0-24925 GCA_964431645.1 uncultured Pirellulales bacterium | reverse complement strand
GGTATTCAAAATTGTTATCACCGCCTGTATGCGAAAACTACTCACAATCCTTAACACTATGATTCGGAATCAAACCTTATGGCGTCCCGAAAATACTTAAAAAAACAGTTGAGCTCAAACACAGCCGCTCTATATATAGGGCGGAAAACGAGGAAAATAAGGAGTTATGAACACCGATTTTTTGGGAGGAAATTCTGTAAGCTCTTAGGGGACAAGGAATAAAAATTATTTTTAAAAGTGGGAAGAATTTTTTTGGGGGCCACAAGGATTTAGCCATTTACCACCCACAGCCTGCGAGTTTGGAGAGGTAAGAAAGAATAAGCATATATGCAACTTCTATAATGCATACTATAAAAATTAAAATTAATAATTTTTTATCGAGAAGTTCTTTAAAAACGAATAAAACAACAGACTGAACTGGAATCAATAATATCCCTAAGCCTATTACTCCCCAAAGCCATCTAAAACCTAAAACATCGGTTTTTAAAACTGCAATTCCTGCGATGCCACAAAGGTAAACATAAATAAGAGTAGAAACTATTATTAACAATATCTTTAATAAAGGATTCGAAAGCTTTAGGGCACGTGAAATTAATCCAGAAGTCAACGAGAAAACAATAACTAAGCTGCCGCAAATTAAACCTATTTCCGCGTGAAAAGAATAATAATTTGTCATAATCAAAAATCCAGATTTACTCTCTTTTCTAACCTTAAAAAAGTGATTATATTTTATTATCTATTTCCCCTTCGGGCCATTCTTTTTTATTAGCTGTAATCTTGATGGTGACAATTTCATTTTTTTTAAAAGGTTTATCATTTTTTAATTTTACGATGAAGTATCTTTCGCAGCGGCCGGAGGGAGGGGATGAGGATTCGATCAAAACCTCACAGGTTTGGCCAATGAACTGTTCGCGGAATTTGCGGCCGAGGTCGTCGCTGAGCTGGCGCAAGGTTTGGGCGCGGGATTTAATAATATTGGAAGGGACACGGTCTTTCAATTTTGCGGCCGGGGTGCCGGAACGAATAGAAAATGGGAAGACGTGGATTTTGGAAAAGCCGGCCGATTTGGAAAGTTCGAGAGTCTCTTGGAAATCTTCATCTGTTTCGCCGGGGAAGCCAACGATGATGTCACAGGTAACGGCAGGATGGTCAAGGCGATTTTTTATCAATTTAATTTTGGCACGAAGTTCATCGGCATCATACGGCCGGCACATCCGTTTCAAAGTTGCCGATGAGCCGGATTGAACGGACAGATGGATATGAGGCATGATGTTTTTATATTTGCAAAAGATATCAAGTAATTCATCGGTGATATCGCCGGGGTCGAGAGAGGAGAGGCGGATGCGGGCAAGGCCGGGGATTTTTGCCAGGTTTTCCAATAAATTCACGAATGGCGAATTGGGCGGACACATAGGTCCGCCCCTACGGGTTGTGTTGCGGCCGTAGGAGCCGAGGTTGACGCCGGTGACGACGATTTCTTTGTGGCCGGAGGCGATCAGGGCCTTGGCCTCCGCTATGGCCTCTTCGATGGGCTTACTTTGAACAACAGGTCTGACTTTTGGTACTATACAGTAAGTGCAGGAGCCATCACATCCATCCTGCACCTTAAGAAATGCCCTTGTATGGCCTTTGAACGATGACAATTGTGGTAATTTGGGATATTTGGCGGATTTAGCGATTCCATCCTTGATTTTTGTGGCGTTTTCTGCTTTAATATAAGGGTTAGCGACGATATGGGCAATTCTTTGTGCCAAGTCATCTCGGCTGCTAATGATATGAAGATTATTGCCGTCGTACGGGGGATTTTCCCGGCTGTTTATGGCCGGCAGACATCCGCAGACAATCCTTACGCCGGCAGGATTTGCTTTTAGCGCTCTTTGTATATATTGCCTGCTCTTGGCTGAGGCGGTGGCCGTCACGCAGCAAGTATTGATGATGCATAAATCCGGCTGCTCGCCTGATGGGGCCATCGACAGTCCCAATTGTTCCAGGAATTGAGCTATCTGGGCACTTTCATATTGATTGACTTTGCAGCCAAGCGTATATATGGAAAAAGTTCTCATAGTTCCTATAATAATATATTTCTTTGTGTTATACTAATTACGTTTTGCATTAGCAGCAGCCTGAAAAAAGCCTCGCTTTAGCGAGGCAGGAGGCGTAGTTTATGGCGGAAAAAATCGGGTCGGTCTGGGCCATCGATATCGGGAACACTTCACTTAAGGCACTTCGATTAAGCAACGAATCCGGAACGCTCGAGGTCACCGGCTTTGATAATATTTCGCACGGCAAGGTCCTTGCGGGTTCAGGGTTAAAAGACCTGGAAAAACAGGAACTCATCGCGATATCACTTCGCCAGTTCGTGCAGCAAAATGATTTAGGTAAAGATGAAATCATTGTGGCGGTGCCCAGTTCAAACAGTTTCGCACGTTTTGTAAACTTGCCGCCCGTTGAGCAAAAGCGGATACCTGAAATCGTAAAGTTCGAAGCAAGCCAGCAAATCCCATTCGATATCAACGAGGTTGCATGGGACTGGCAGATGATGTCGGAAGGCGGAGCCAATGAGGCAAAGGTGGGGATATTCGCGATAAAAAATGATGTGGTAATAGCGGAGTTGGAGCATTTCAGCAGGGAAGAACTTGAGGTCACATGTGTTCAGATAGCGCCTATGGCGCTTTATAATTATATATACTTCGACAGGCCTGACTTTATGAAGTCCGATACGCAGGCGACAGTTGTGCTCAATATCGGGGCAGAAACGACTGACCTTGTGGTTTGCACTAAATCGGATGTTTGGCAGCGGACGATAGCCATGGGAGGCAATGCCTTCACAAAGGCGATAGCGGATACATTCAAGCTGAATTTCGAAAAGGCCGAGAAGCTCAAACGCACCGCGCCGATGAGCAAATACGCCAGACAAATCTTACAGGCAATGAAGCCGGTGTTTACAGATTTGGCATCTGAGATTCAGCGTTCGATAGGTTTTTATACAAGCTCGCATCCGAATGTGAAACTGGCGAGGGTCGTGGCTATGGGCGGCGGGACAAAGATGCGCGGGCTGCTTCAGTATCTTCAGCAGACATTGCAAATGCCGATAGAGCGGCCGGACGCGTTCAAACAGGTCACGATCAGTTCATCTGTTTCGGCGGCAAAATTTCATGAGAGCGTCTGTGATTTCGGTGTTGTGTATGGTCTTGGAGTACAGGCGCTTGGAATCGGCAGGATAGAAAGCAATCTTTTGCCCAAGAGCGTGGCTAAGTCGATGCTTTGGGCAAGCAAGACAAAATATTTCATTCTGGCGGCGTGCCTTATATTGATAGCGGCTGTAATGGCATTTGCCAGGACAATGATAGACAGGGCAAGCTACACGACGAAAGTTTCACAAAGAGACAAAATCAAATCAGTTGTGAATGCCGCACAGAAGGCTGAAACAGAGCTTAAGAATGAAGAGGCGAAATCCAGCGAGTCTGAGGCAATTATAAAAAAGGAATTTGATTTGTTTAAATACAGGGACATGGTGCCTTTGTTGTATCAAAAGCTTATCGAAACACTGCCGAACGCCAAGAGCAACCCCCAGCAGGCAGAACTTTATAAAGCCTTTGCTGAGGGACAAGCCGAGACAATAAAAGAGAAATTTCCAAATCGCCAAGAGCGCGAACAGATTTTCGTTACCGGCATGACCATTTATTATACCCTTGATGTCGGCCTGGGCCAGTTCGGGACAATGGGTTTCGAAAAAGGTCTAGATACTAGGGATACAGGAGAAGGTTCCGGAAGTGCCGGCCAGATGAGAGATATGATGATGATGAGAGGAGGCGGAGGACGTGGAGCACCGCCAGGCAGGGGAGGCCCTGCAGGCAGATATTCACCGGGGATAAGGGGCAGATTCGGAGCGCCGCAGACGACGGCAGCGGGCGGTGAGCAGTCACCACGCGGATTTGTCATAACAATATCAGGGTATAGTCCCTATAAAACCATCAGCGAACTGCTTGACCCCGCCAAGGTGCAGGATGACCCCAATAAGTGGGGATTAGTAACAAGGCTTATGCATCTTGACAGTTTATTTGACGGCAACAGCCCGTTCGAATTGTATAAAAAAACTGAAAAGCAGCATTTTGAACTGCAGACAGGTGAAGTGGATTTGGCAGCGGAAATGCCGCCGGGAATCGGAGTGCGTAAAACAATAGAGGGTATAGGCGATGTGCTTACAGACCCAATGACGGGAGAGATTATAAGCAAAATAACTGTCGATGAAGGCGGCAAGAAAGCGACCCAAATTAATGATCACTGGTTTGTGTTGAATTTTAAGCTGAAGTGGAAAGATTTAGACACGGCAGCTCCGCAGGAAAGCGCGCCGGACGCAGCACCAGACGGGGCAGGACGCGCGCCCGCAGAGCCGCCGCCGACAAGAGGTGCGGCCCCGTCGAGAGAAAAACCGGATGATGAGTGAAAATAAATTGAATTCTTAACATTGATATTGATGGTGACATTGAATGGGCAAAATTAATTTCAATTTAGATTTATCCAAAATCAATTTAAAGGATTTGCTTAAGATTTTCGGCACCCTTAAAGGACTGCGAGTGCTGTCGGTATTAGTATGGCCTGGAATTATACTATTGGCATGCGCCGGTGTTTTGGGAGCGGCACTGATTATGGGCAGCGGATTGAAACAAAAAGCCGACAAGGAAAGCGTGCCAATGGGCAATCAGATAAAAGGGCTGCTGAAAACTTCGCCAGCCGCAGGTCAGGCGGATGTAGAACGGCGTTATCAGGAGGCGTTCCAGGAAGATGCCAACAAGATAAGGCAATTATCGATACAAAGCACTAAAAGAGAACTTTTAAGTTATGATATATTTCCCGCGCCGAAGGATACCTCTACATTATTGTTTACACGATTCGGCGTGAAGTATCGTTCCCAGATCGAGGGATTAATTACGAAGATTAATGGCGGAGATTGTCCGAGCAAAGAAGAGATAGAGACGGCGCAAAAGACCGTAAGCAATCCCGGATTTGCAAGATTGACGACGCAGACCAGCGAGGTATCATCGAGAGTTATGGATGATATCTGCATGGCCAAAGCAAAATTATTTTCGGTTTACGCCAATGCCGATGGCGTCAGCGGATATGATTTCTGGAAATCATATCAATATACAAATATGCCCGACAGCATCAAAGATTGCTGGTTTTGGCAGATAAGTTACTGGGTAATTGAGGATGTATTTTCGACAGTTGGGACTATGAATGCCGGTTCAAGCAGTGTTATCAGTTCTCCTGTAAAACGTGTGGAGCGTGTCGGCTTTAGCACGCCTGATGGTTTATTTGGATCGGGAGGGACGGGGGGCAAAGGACTTCAGGATCGACCGAAATATGTTAGTAAGCCTGATGAACAACTTACTGAATCGTTCACCAAGCGCGTATGCAATGAAGATATTGACGTAGTTCATTTCAGTGCGGTTGTTGTATTGAGCAGCAAAGCGATAATACCTTTTATGCGCGAATTATGCAGCGCAAAAGAGCATAAGTTTATGGGATTTAACGGACAGGAACCCGCAAAAGTTTTAAAGCACAATCAGATAACGATTTTGGAAAGCAGGGTAAAGCCGCTAAGTTCCATATCAAATGCCGAGCATCAATATTACAGATATGGAAATGATTCGATTGTCGAGCTCGAACTGGTTTGCGAGTATATATTTAACAAAAAAGGTTATGATGAGATAAAGCCGGATTCGGTAAAAAATCCTGACGCAAAACCCGCCGGCTAAGCTGCGAAGAAGATATATTGTTTATTGTTGTGTTGGAACTTCGTGGGATTAAGGACAAGTTAAAATATGATTAAAAAACAAAGCAATTTTATAGAAGCGCATATAGAAAAGGCAGTGCTGATAATAAGCGGCCTGATAGCCGCGTATATTTTTTATGCGTTTGTGCTGCGGGGTCCCAACGAGATTCCTTATGATAATCAGAAATTCCGTCCCGGACAGCTTGATATATACATAGCGGAGCAATCAGAGAAATTAAAAGACCGTCTCGGACGAGAGCCGGTTTTGAAACCTGCATACGTTCCTCAAAGCATCAGCTTTCTGGCAAAAATGAATTCCGTCATTGATAAAAACTTAAATATTATCTGGCCGGTGCCGAGCGCGGCGGAAACGAGTGTTGATAAAAAATACCGAATGCCTGTTATTGGCCAAGTCAATGACGTTGACATAGAGCACATAAGAGCAGCGGCCTATATTCCTAAAGTCCCGGTAACTTTGGAAAACGCCTTAATGGAAGATACATATGAACCCAATGACCTCGATTTAGTTAGTGTTTCGGCGAATTTTGATATGTCAAAGATTGCGGACAGCTTCCAGGAATGCTTTGCGGGAAAGGAAGTGCCGCAGGGATGGCGTGATTCGAGTCTGGCTAAGCCGGTATTCGCGGGTGTTCAGCTTCAGCGGCAGAGGCTTGGTAATGACGATCAGTGGGGGCCATGGGAAGATGTGGATCGTTTAAAGATAGATCCCAAAAAAGATGAAAAGATGATAGAAGATGTTAATGAACTGCCGATGGGCGGAGTTATGGTTCAGCTTGCAAAATTCGCAGACCAGAAGACGCAAATCAATTTGCTGCAGCCGGATAGCTATAAGATAGCATCCGCTGAAGAGGACTGGCTGCCGCCGGCACTGCATAGAAAATTTTTAGCGTTCAGGCGGGAACAGGAAGCCCAGGATCGCCGTGATACTCTTGCAACAGAACGAGAGACCAGAACGGCTGAAGAACGTGACAGGACTTCGCTGCGGACTGGCAGAGAAGACCGTCCCGCACGTGAAGACCGGACTATTGGAGATCGCGGCCGCGGCACAACAGGACGAAATGGCAGCCGCACAGCAGGCGGCGGCGGCGCGGCTGGTCGCGGGGGCAGCACGGCCGGACGCGGCGGGGCAGCGACACCGGCCAGAGGGCCCGGAATGGACAGCCGAAACTCTTCGAGAACAACGACCGTAAGGACAGACAGAAATGACCGGCGGACCGAGACATCAACTGCCGAACAAAAGAAAATAGTCAAGTCAACTGTTACAGAAGCAAGCATTAATGAAGAGCTCAAAAAAATTGTTCTTACGAAGAAAGATATAAGCACTTTGCGCGAGTCGGTGACATTTTGGGCACATGATGATACGGTTGAGGCAGGTGATATTTACCGATACCGCATCCGTTTCGGCATCTTTAATCCTGTGGCGGGAACAGGCCAGATAATGGATGAAGATGCTTCTGCAGGCAGCAAGGTTGTATTGTGGAGCGATTTTTCAGAACCAACAGATGAGATAGAAATACCAAGAAAATTATACTTCTTCCCGGTAAATGTGCAGGAAGCGGCAAAAGCTGTTGAAGTGCAGGTTTGCAAATATGCCCTGGGCTACTGGTATGGCGAGCAGTTTATGGTAAAGCGCGGGGACATGATAGGCAAACCCGCAAAAATAGAGGCCAGTGACAAAGATAAAGAATCAGGCGCAAAAATTCCCGAAACTCTCGATTATACCACAGGCGCTATTATAGTAGATATGATGACAATGAATGACTGGTTTGGAGAAAAGACCATTCAGCCAAGGCAGTATTTCGATATTCTTTTCAGTTATGATGGATTTGTTATCGACAGATTGCCTGCAAAACAGATGTATTGGCCCGAAGAGGTCCGTTTGAAATATGCCGAACTGAAGGGGTTTGAGAAAAAGGCCAAAGAGCCTTTCCGCGCCTGGAGTTCAACAGGTTTCCAGGGACTTCAGAAGAATGTGCCCCTTAATCCTATGGACCGCAGGGGGGGACCTATGGATAGAAATGAGCAGATGGATGAATATATGAGAATGCGGATGGGGGACAGGGCGCCGGCGAGATAAACGGCGGGCAATTATATTTTTGGGCAGCCTGCGGTTAAGATAATACATCCATTTTGCGTTATGAGGCAATCATCTTCGATTCTGACGCCCAGATGTCCGGGTATATAGACCGCCGGTTCGATGGTAATACAATCGCCTGTTTCTAATTTACCTTTAGTTTTTCCTGAAACAATGGGCAGTTCGTGCACTTCAAGGCCAAGCCCGTGACCTGTTCCGTGGCCATAAACGGGCAAACCGGCTTTTTTAATGATTTCCCTGGCTGCCGCATCGACAGCTTTGATTTCAATCCCTGCTTTTAACATCTTAATTGCCGCGGTCTGGGATTGTTTTACAACATTGTAAACTTTATTAAATAACGCGGAGCTTTTCGCGATTGAAAAACATCTTGTTAAATCACAGCAGTAACCATTGAGACGGACGCCGAAATCAACAAGGATATTGTCATTTTTTTTCAATTTTCGTGATGTCGGCTGATGATGGGGCCTTGAAGCATTTGGCCCAAAGGCCACAATTGTTTCAAAGCTGTTTGTGCCGCCGGCCTTTCTGATTTCAAAATCAAGCATTCCCGCTATTGTGTTTTCAGTCATTTGCGGTTTTATCTGCCGCATCGTTTTCTCAAATGCCTTTGCGGCGATTTTGGCCGCACCAGCAATAGCTGAAACTTCCATTTTGTCTTTTGTCCGGCGCGCTGATTCGATGATTTGTTCGGCCGGTTTTAACCTGCAGCGCAGGTTTTTTTTCAATGATTGAAAATCCGCCAGGAAAATAGATTTTTCAACAGCTGCAATTTTAGCCTTGTATTTGGTTATAATTTCAGCTGCCGCATTAACTATTGACCCTTTTCTATCAATAATTTTGCAGTAGGGCGATTGAGCAAGGGCCTGCTCTGTATATCTGCTGTCTGTTATAAGTGCGGCAAAGCGAGGGAAAACAATAAGCCAGCTATCCTGACCTGTAAATCCGGTTAGCCAGGTGACATTAGCGGGCTTAACAGAGACCAGACAATCGGCCCCTTGTTTGGAAATGCTTTTGGCAATTAGATTAAGCCGGCTTTTATATGTGTTTCTATCCATATTTAAAATTTGTTAATAATGAGCAAGTATTAACATCAGTTAGCTGAAAAATAAAGATTATTTTTGCACTATTTGGATGACCGCTTAACGTTTATATCTTGTCGCGAAGGCTTAGAGCCATTAGAATAAACGGCTTTGATTAACCTTCTTTTAAGGTAAACAGATTCAATATGCTGCTTCCGCTTCGAACAAATGTTAAAACTTATAATACGCCTTATGCCAATTACGCGATTATAGCCGTAAACGTCATCATATTTCTATTGAGCTACTGGCCCGATGAGAGGACAAGAGAGGTTTTGCGTCCATGGGCTCAACGATGGGTTTTCACTCCTGCTCATCCTTATCTTTGGCAATTTATAACTTACGCCTTTCTGCACGGCAGTTTCCTTCATATTTTGGGAAATATGTTCTTTTTGTATATCTTCGGCAATAATGTAAACGATAAACTCGGTAATTTCGGATATATATGCTTTTACCTGGCCGGCGGCATCATAAGCGCACTTGGTCATATGCTGATAAACAATAATCCCATCCTGGGAGCAAGCGGGGCGGTAGCCGCCGTTACCGGCGCGTATTTAGTTTTATTTCCGCAGACGCTCATCACTATCGTATACTGGTTTATTATTATAGGGACAGTAGATATCCCCGCTCTTTATTTTATTTTGTTCAAGATGATTATTTATGATAACGTCCTTGCCCGTTATGGCGGCAATGTCGCATATGATGCTCACATCGCAGGATACTCTTTCGGGGTTCTTTCCTCACTGATTTTGATTGCGACGGGATTATTGAGCAGCTCGCAATTCGACCTTTGGGCGATGATTAAACAGTGGAACCGAAGGCGGGTATACCGCGATACGGTAGCCGGCGGTTATGACCCGTATACCGGCAGAAAAAAAATAACGATAAAAGAAGTAAAGCATCCTGATGAGCCGCAGATAGTGCAATTGCGGGAAGATATCTCAAACAGCATTTATCGCCACGACCTTGAGACGGCCGCACAGCAGTATCTTAATTTAATGTCGCTCGATAACACACAGATTCTGCCGCGCCAGCACCTGCTGGATATTGCCAACCAGCTTGCAAGTGAAGGCAAATATGAAAATGCGGCATCTGTATATGAAAATTTCCTTACACATTATGCAAATTATGATCATATCGAGCAGGTACAGCTGATGCTTGGAATAATATATTCGAGGTATCTCGATAAACCTGAGCTCGCCTTAAATCACCTGCGCAATGCCGAGAAAAAGATTTCCGACCCTGCCCAGCTTTTGATGTGCCGCTCCGAAATTGAAAAACTGCAGAGCCCTTAAAATTTAAATTTTATTTTTGCACGGCCATGTGCATCCAGTAGGCCATATAACCTGTCAAGGCCCAGATAGCCGATGCGGCGAACAATCCGATCGTGCCCAGTATTCGCAAATCCTTTCTTTGGCGCTGCCAGACAACCAGCGGAGATAAAACACCGCAGGCGCCGCTCAATATAAAACCGATGCCTGATAGGATGGGCGAGGCCGTAAGCCCAAGATGAATAATCCTGACGCCGAGGACCAACCCGACTATGCCGGCGAAGACGGCGTATATCGCTAAAGGAAAAAGGGACCATCTTTTCGCGAGCGCCAAGGCAAGACCGAGCAGAAGCATTCCCAGCAGGACAGATGTCTCACCGAATGCTGAATTATACGGCTGAGGCAGCGGCCAGGTGAACGTAATCGCAAATCCTGTTATGGCTGCAATCAATCCGCAGACAGCAAAAGCCGGAACCCAATGGCCGATATCTTCCGGCGTATCCAGATCCCGCCAGATAAAGCAGCCCAGAAGGAAAAGCCCCGCAGACATATTTATCAGCATCAGGGTTAAATAATCAATCATCATAATTTTGCCTCCCTTTTCGTATCTCTTTAAGTTTTTTTATCAGCGGTCTCGGTGAGCTCTGCGGTAAGATTTTTATCCGAAGTTGTAATGCTTCTTGACGGGCTTTTTGACCTGCCATTTGCATTCGAGGTCAACCGGAAAGACTACGTAATCTCCGGGGCCGAAGCTGATAGAATCTTTTCCATCGGTAACTGTGACGTCGCCTTCGAGTATAAGGCAGGTTTCCTGTTCGGTGTAGGCCCAGTCGAATTCGCTCGGTTTGCAGGTCCAGATGGGCCAGGTCTTGCATGTTTTTTCTTCCTCTTTTGTTGGTTTTCGAACGATAATGTCTTTTGCCGTAGGCATAATTATCTCCTTTAAATTATCTCGTTTAGGCCGGTATTATAGATATATCCGATTTATTATGCAATTCGGATTTTAAACAAACGTCTGGCAAATTTAAGGTATTTGCATTAAATTATTCGCTTTTTATGGATAGAGCAATGAATAGAGAACAGATCGCGGATTTTAAAAATTGGTTTGATAAATTTGTCGCCGGTTTTTACGGCAGTGATGAATATGTCAATATCCACATAAAATTAAAAGAAGACCACAGCAGGCGTGTCTGCGATGAGATGCTGTATCTTTGCGATGAATTAAATCTAAATGAGAACCAGCGATTGCTCGCAGAGACGATTGCATTGTTTCACGACATCGGCCGCTTTGAGCAGTTTGCAAAATACAAGACGTATAACGACACCAAAAGCATCAATCACAGCATTCTTGGAGTGGCGGTTCTGCAAAAAGAAAATATACTTTCAAAGCTGGCTGATGATGAAAGGCTAATCATCGAAACGGCTATTCGTTATCACGGCGAAAAGGAATTGCCCGCTGATTTATCAAGTGATACGCTGCTTTTATCTAAAATGATAAGGGATGCGGATAAGTTAGATATTTTTAAAGTGGTTATAGATGGGTATATTGAGAAGAGAAATAATCCTGATAAATTCAAGCTCGAAATTGAGCTGCCCGATGAGCCGCAATATAGTCCCGAGGTGCTAGATGCGATACTGACAGGCGGCCGGATTGATTACAGAAAGCTAAAGACGTTAAATGATATGAAACTGTGCATACTTGGTTGGGTATATGATATCAATTTCACACCTACATTTGAGCGATTGAAACAGCGCCGATACCTGGAGACAATTTTCGAATTTCTGCCGGAGAATGAAGATATTAGCAAGACCCGCGAAAAAATATTTGATTATGTTCAAAAGAGAATTAACTCCTCACCTTGACGAAAGAGGGACTTGAGGTTAGCATACCGCCGGCGTTTAGAAATCATTGAAAGGGAAAACGATGGAAGCTGTTTTGCAGACCAAAATTGGGGATATTGAGCCGAAAAGGGGCAAAGTCAGGGATGTTTATGATTTGGACGATAAGCTTTTAATCGTCGCGACCGACCGGATAAGCGCGTTCGATGTAGTAATGGCAAACCCAATCCCGAAAAAAGGCATTGTCCTGACGCAGATATCGCTTTTCTGGTTCGAATTTTTGTCATCATCCATCAGTCACCACCTAATCGCAACAGATGTAAGCAAGTTTCCGGCGCCGTTTAACAAGGCCGAAAAAGAACTGGCCGGCAGGAGCATGCTGGTCAAAAAGACAAAGGTTTTTCCAATTGAGTGCGTAATTAGAGGGTATCTGGCAGGCTCCGGATGGAAGGAATATCAGCAGTCACAGACGGTTTGCGGAATAAAGCTTCCAGCAGGATTAAAACAATGCGATAAATTGGCTGAGCCGATATTTACGCCTGCGACAAAAGAGGAATTCGGCAAGCATGATGAAAACGTCGATTTTGCTAAATGCGTTGAAATCGTTGGCGAGAAAAACGCCAGATACCTGAGAGATAAAAGCATCGAAATTTTCAAGAAGGCATCTAAATACGCCGAATCAAAGGGAATCATACTTGCGGATACTAAATTCGAGTGGGGGCAAGTTGAAGGCAAAATTATTCTTATCGATGAGGTTTTAACGCCCGATTCATCACGTTTCTGGCCTGCCGATAAATACCAGCCGGGCAGAGACCAGGAAAGCTTCGATAAGCAGTTCGTTCGCAACTATCTTGAAGAGATTAAATTCAATAAATCCGGCCCGGGGGTTACGCTGCCCGATGATGTCGTCAAAAAGACCAGTGAAAAATACATCGAGGCTTACGAACGGCTTACGGGCAAAAAATTCGATTTTTGATTTAGCCGTTTTTAAGCTAAAATCAGTATATAATGAATATGTTTCATAAACACCGGCGTTTATTTATTTGCATATTAATCGCAATCCTGACGTCAGCGGTCTATCTGCCTGTCCGCAAAAGTGAGTTCCTTTATTATGATGATGATGTCTATGTGACCAATAATCAGCAGGTTAAGTCCGGTTTAAGCTGGGATGGAGTCAAATGGGCATTTACGACGGGACATGCCTCAAACTGGCATCCTTTGACATGGCTTTCTTTGATGCTGGATTGCGAGCTTTTCGGAGTCAAGCCCGGGCCGGTGCATCTTGTTAATCTTGTATTTCATATAGCCAATAGTATTCTTGTTTTTCTGGTTTTTGCCCGTATAACCAAAGGCCTCTGGCAAAGCGCATTTATTGCCGGATTGTTTGCGCTGCATCCGCTGCATGTCGAATCGGTTGTATGGGCGGCCGAGCGAAAAGACGTGCTGAGCACGTTTTTCTGGTTTCTTACAATGCTGGCATACGCCGGATATGTTCAAAGACGTTCGGTGAATCGATATTTTATTACACTTGTATTATTTGCTCTCGGGCTTTTAGCCAAGCCGATGCTGGTGACATTGCCGTTTGTTCTGCTTTTGATGGACTATTGGCCCCTTGAACGGTTCGGCAGACAGGGAATTTCGACCAAAATAATATTTTTGGAAAAAGTTCCGATGATTATTTTATCTGCGGTATCGAGCGTTGTGACTTTCATAGTTCAGCGGCAGGGCGGAGCTATGATTTCCATTTATGAGGTTAGTTTAGGCGAACGCATCAGCAATGCGATAATATCATATGTATCGTATATCGGTAAGATGCTGTGGCCCGGCAGCCTTGCGATATTGTACCCGCACCCCGTGAACAAAATCCCCGTCACTAATACGATAATTTGCGCCGGGTTACTAATATTTATAACGATAATTTGTTTATATTACGTCCGTCAACGTAAATACCTCGTTATCGGGTGGCTGTTTTATTTGGGGACATTAGTCCCTGTAATTGGAATAGTGCAGGTCGGCTCGCAGTCGATGGCCGATAGATATACGTATATTCCGTTAATCGGGCTGTTTCTTATAATCGCTTTTTTGGGAACAGAATTGTTCAATAAAATACTGAAGGCGAGGTTTGTAAAATTTTTAATCCCGATAACTATTTTGACTACATTAGGGATTACAGCCGCTATTCAGGTGACGCACTGGAAAGACAGTAAAACGATATTTGAGCACGCCCTGAAGGTGACTAAAAATAATTATCTTGTGGAGAATAATTACGCAAACATACTGAGCAGTGCCGGAAGAGACGAGGAGGCGATTGCTCATCTTATCAAGGCAGTTAAATTGCTGCCGAATTCACCAGAAATTCATAATAATTACGGAAACATTTTGAAGACAATGGGCAAATATGATCAAGCTATTGAGCAGTATGAGATTGCCTACAAGATTAATCCTCAATTTACATTAGCGCGATACCAGATAGGAGTGACCTTTGCCGCCAAAGGTGATTACCGGCAGGCGATTGAGCAATACAGGCTTTATGCATCGAGGCGTCCCGATTTGAGGGAGATAAATCCTCATCAAGAAAAATCCGCCAATAACATTGCGAATCGGTTCAGTGTTGTCATGCCGGATACCGGAGAAGTTATCAGTAATTTCGGCTATGCCGTTGCGCAGAGCGGAAACCCGAAAGACGCAATTGAATATTATAAAAAGGCACTTGCAAAGAATCCCGATGACATCATTACTCACGGCAGGCTTGCGCTTGCTCTGGCGGCTGTCAACAGAATCGATGAGGCAATAGAGCACTGCCGCATTGTCCTTGCTGCCAAACCCGATGATGTCGAGATGCACACAAATTTAGGGATTTTGCTGCAAAGTCAAAACAGACTTGATGAGGCGATTGAGTCTTTTAACAAAGCCCTGCAAGCCGATCCAAAATTTCAAAAGGCCAGGGACTGTCTTTCAGCGGCAATTGCATTAAAAAAATCTCAGCAATAATATTATTTAAAGAATGCAGACGGATTTTAAAAAAAAATCATATTTATTGATATACATCAGTCTGGCGGCTGTGACTGCTGCAGTATATTTGCCGGTCCGCAATTATGATTTTATCCGCTACGATGATGATGTTTATGTTTATAAAAACCCAAACATCTTGTCAGGCCTGACATTGAATAATATCAAATGGGCGTTCACGACAAATCACGCGGCCAACTGGCATCCAGTGACATGGTTGTCACTTATGGCTGACAGCACGGTTTTTGGCGCTAAAGCCGGAGCAATGCACCTGGTTAATGTTTTGTTTCATATGGCAAACACCCTGCTTTTATTTGCGGTTCTCAAACGAATGACAAAGGCCTTTTGGCAAAGCGCTTTTATAGCGGCCCTGTTTGCACTTCATCCTCTGCATGTCGAGTCTGTCGCCTGGATTGCCGAAAGAAAAGATGTGCTCAGCACGTTTTTCTGGTTTTTAACAATGCTGTTCTACGTCCGTTATGCCGAGTGTCCGTCCCTTTTACGATATTCCGTTACGCTGCTTGCCTTCGGTTTGGGGCTTTTATCAAAGCCGATGCTTGTGACATTGCCTGTTATCCTGCTGGTTATTGATTATTGGCCGATTGGCCGCTTTTCACAATTTACAATTAAAAAAGCATTTATTGAAAAGATTCCTTTTTTAATTCTTTCTGTTCTTTCCAGTATTATCACATTTCTCGTTCAGCAAAGAGGCGGAGCAGTTCCCCCCGAGTTCATATTGCCTTTAGATACCCGATTGGCCAATGCTGTATGCTCGTATTTAATATATATCGAGAAGATGTTTTGGCCCGTCCAGCTTGGGGTTTTATACCCATATTCCTATAACAGCATGACAAAAGTTTTATTTTCAGCAGCTATCCTTATCATCATAACAGTCTTTGTGATTTATAATTTACGGAGCCGCAAATACCTTTTCACCGGATGGTTTTGGTATTTAATAACGCTTGTCCCTGTAATAGGGATAGTTCAGGTTGGGATTCAGGCCTACGCCGACAGGTATACTTACATACCTCTTACAGGTCTTTTTATAATGGCAGTTTTCGGAGTATGCGACTTGTTTAAAAATATTGCTTACAAAAAGTATATCCTGATAACTTTAGCGGCTGCGATTCTTTTATTTTGTGCAATTTTAACATCCGTTCAGCTTATTTTCTGGAAAGACAGCGGTTCACTTTTTGAAAGGACACTGGCGGTAACTGAGAAAAACGTTTTTATCCTCAATAATTACGCAAATGTCCTGGGAGCAGAAGGCAAATATAGAGAAGCTGCAGGATATCTTGAGCAGGCTGCCGCATATATGCCGGATTCACCTGATATCCATAATAATTACGGCAAGGCATTGCAGGATTTGGGACAGTTAGACAAAGCGATAGAGCAATACAAAACAGCGCTCAAAATCGACCCGGCAAATGAATTTGCGCGCTATAATCTGATTATTGCCTTGATCGCCAAAGGTGACTTGGAAGGGGCGATAGGGGAGTGCCGGATTGCCCTTGGTTCTAATCCAAATGACTTTGAAATGCAAAACCGCCTCGGCGGTTTATTACAAAAACAAGGCAAGCTCAATGAGGCCATTGACTGCTACAGGAAGGCCCTTGAAATCAATCCTGATTACAAAGAAGCCCGTGAAAACCTCGCATCCGTACTATCTCAAAGAGATAGTGCCAAATAAAAAATCATCTTTTTTCATTTTCATTTTACACATATTTCAATTCCAGAGGTTATTATTATACAGAAACAAAAATAGTGCTCGGGCAAAGGGTTTAGATGAGATACTCAAAAAGATTGGAGCTCTTTGAACAATTGAAGAATAAATACGAGGGCTTTCTCACATCAACTCTCTGGAAGCTGACGGCCGACGCGGAAATCTTTGCCGAGGCATATCAATATGTATTATTAGGCATCTGGCAAAATATTGAAAAGCTGAATTGTCCTCAAGCCGGCGGGTACATATATCGAATAGCATTGTCTGCAAATTCCAGGGCCTGGCAAAACCGAGTGGGCAGAGATGGGGAAACAAATCTAACCGCAGAGCACGCTGAGATCACAGAGATAAATAAAGCTGATGAGGAGCTTCTTAGTGTTGTCAGAAATGAAATATCAAATTTACCCGAGCAGCAGGCGGAGGCGATTGTTATGCGGTATATAGAGCAAATGGAATATAAGGAAATCGCTGATAAATTAAATTGCGCAGAAGATACCGCCCGCTCTCATGTTTCAAAGGCGATAAGTACCCTTCGAAATAATCTAGAAGATACGGAGTATGTGAAATGAACGAAGAAAAAATAAAAGATATCCTCAAAAAAATCGGCAGCAGTGACATTCCTGGAAATGTGAAATTGATAGCTGAAAATGTATCCAGGAATTTCGATATGAGTTTGAAGGCGGTGCAGCCAAAAGAGCCGGTTTTTACTTTTTACCGTCTGCTTGCCGCTGCGGCCGTAATCTTAATTGCGTTTGCCGCGGGCCGATGGTCTAAAATCGCAGGACCCACCCCGCCATTTGAAATTACAGCTAATCCGGTTTCGGCATATAGCCTAAGTGACAAAAAAACCGGGAGTTTCTGGCAGCAAAAGGCGATGGCCGCGATGAATCAGAAACCTCAGGCTTCATTTGCAAATATTGAAAGATTAAGTGCCTATAAACAATATCTTAAGGAGAAGTACAATGACTAAGAAAAATGTTATAAGGTCATTCTTAACCGCCGCATACATATTTTTAATGATTACATCCGGCTGCATACCCGAGGACTCACTGCAATGGAGCGAGGACGGCTCCAAAGGCATCTATAGCAAAAAAGGCGCATTATATCTTGTGGACGGCAAAACCGGCGCTTTGACCAAAATCGCTGATAAGGAAACTACGACAAACTGGCCCGCCATTTCACCCGATGGAACGCAATTCGCTTACGGTGCAGCAGTAAAAGCTGATAACTTTGATAAAGCATTAAATCAACTTCCGCCTGCAGAGGTCGAAATTATTAAATCGAACGCTGAAATACTTAAACAAAAAATTCTTATCGAAGGACTCAAAGATGGAAACCTGCCCTTTATTGGTGAATCAAGGGATTCTTTTAATGAGCAGCATGCCGGCTGGGTTAAGCGATATCTAATCGAAAAGGCCGATGCGCAGTTTGCTCAAAAAATAGGGCCGCAACTGACAAATAAAATAAAAGATGAAAAATTGGGCTATTATCAGCTTGTCCTTGCATCAACAGCAGACCCGAACAATAAAAAAATCTTGGCAACAAGCGGTCAGCAGCTTTGGCTGCCTCAATTTTCACCGGATTCCAAACTGATTGCATACGTTACCGACCGGATAAACGGCAAGATATTCGAGGCAGGATTTGATTTGCATGTTGTTTCGCTTAAGGAAAAGACGCCCGCGGCATTTGTGGCCCCGGCCATCGCAATCGGCTATGAATTCAGGCCTGATTCGCGAGCGATTGCCTATCTTGAGCCGGAGAATAAAAATTTCAAGGACAATAAAATTGTCCCCGGTTCACTTTTCGAAAAAATTCTCATCGATCCAAACGGCAAATTCCTGGTTAATTTTGAAAACAATTCATATACCTGTTCGGGGGCCTCAAAAGCATACGCAGGTGTCGTGTATTACTCCTGGATGAAGGTTGCCTATGCGAAAGACAGCCGGGTATTTTTCTCATCCTCGAAGTTGTCGCTTCCCTCCAGCAAGCTCGATGCCGATACCGGCTCGGTTTTCTGCTGCGATACACTTACAGGCGCAATAAGCGACATACTTCCGCAAATCGCGATAGATTTCACACAGGGAAACTATCATCTTTTTGAGCTCTCGGCAGATTGCCGCAAGATGATTTTGCCGGGAAAGCACAACACTCTGGGAATTTATATCCTTGGCCCTGATATAGAATCTTCAAAAATACTTGTCGATTCAAACGAGGGATTTGCAGATGATGCTCCGCCAAAGATTGCCGCCGGGTGGAAAGGCGATAATCAGATTTCCTGTCTTGTTTCCGAGAAATCGCATTATCTGACTGCCGACCCCAATACTCCTCACAAAAGAAAGGAAATTGTAATTCTCGATACCGAAGGCAAGCTCGTCCAAATCCTGAGCAAAAACTGGCCGGATGAGCTGCTTGAATTTTGATAACACGGACTGTTACCGACGAAAACACTAACACGAACTTTAAGGCCGGACGAATCAATCGCCCGGCTTTTTTTACTTTTAACTTTTTACTTTTGCCTTGTTAGAGTTTCCATGCCTTGGCAAACGCCTTGAAGCTGCGGTCATAGGATTTTTCGACATCCGGCGGAAAGCAGCAGCCCGGCAATTGCTTTGAAGATAAATGATAGGCGATACATTCGCAGCACATCCCTTTTTTATCGCAGCCGGAGTATGTGCAGGTGCAGTTTTTCATATTTTGTTTTCTTTGGCATTCCATATATTCACCTTTTATTGAATTTCAAATTCATAAATCATTATACTTAGCGGCAGGGATGTTAATTTATTTTTAAAACCATCAATTGATTTTTCCTCAATTGTAACCTTCGGCTCTTTTCCCGGCACATTACAAGCAAGGGGGGACTCGCCGGTGATAATCCATAATTTAGCTTTATCGGCGACTTTGATTCCCTTCAGTTCTATTGGTATTTCGTGAGCTTTATCTGTCGGATTAACAATAGATACCGTTATATTGCCGTCTTTTTTTAGCGCGGCCGCGATATCGAGCGGGGTAATATTCTCTGATTTTACCTCGACCGGAATCTCGCCGAAGTGCTGCCGGTATAATTTCAGGGCAACCCCTGTGGTATCAAGGATTGAATCGGTGCGGGAAGTCTTGATAGCACCGATTACGTTTACGGTCTGGGCGTAATTGGCCATAAAGTAGATGTCACTGTTTCTGAAATATTCGTGCAGCCCGTTTGCCACACCAATGGCATCCTTTAAGAAGTATTGTGTCCCCAGTTCGCCATAGATGTAATTGCCATACCAGTAGTTCCATTCGTCCATCGCGATACGAATGTCTTTGCCGGCAATCTCATTAATATCCCTTCGGTATTTGCGATGAGCATCGGCAACACGTTTTATCTCACTGGCAAGCTGCTTTGTGTGTTTAACAACATCTTTATTTTCTTTGCAGTAGATATGCTCGCTCAAAAGGTTCATATAATCCGAGCATACCCGCAGCATCGTCTGACTCCATTTGCCGACATTGCCGACGCCGACTAATTTTGCATCGGGGTCAATCTTCCACATTGCCTGGGCGACCTGATTATGCTTTTGGACATATTGTTCGAGCGGCATATGGCCAAGCTGCCAGTTGCCATACATCTCGTTTCCCACGGCCCACCATTTGACGTTGAAAGGTTCGGGATGACCATTTTGCGCACGCAGCTTACCCATTGGTGTATCAGCCGAGCCGTTAATGTATTCTACCTCTTGTGCAACTTCATCCACTGTGCCCTTGCCCGTATTAATCGCGATATAAGCTTCTGAATCGATTAGTTTCATCAAATCCATAAATTCGTGGATGCCAACATCATCGTGTTCGATACCTTTCCATGCCGGATTCTTGCGCGGCGGCCTCTTATCCGGTTCGCCGATGCCGTCCCGCCAGTTATAGCCGCTGACGAAATTGCCGCCCGGCCAGCGGTAAACAGGAGAATTAAGCTCTTTGAGTAAGGCAACAACATCGCTTCGCCATCCGTTGATATTATCTGCCGGCATCAGCGATAATGTCCCAATCTTGAAAAATCCCTTGCCTTTGCTGACAATTTCAATCCGAACATTGTCGCTGGTTTGCGGAGAAGAAAAGGCAAAAATATAAGTTTTGAATTCGGGCGTTACTTTTCCCAAATCTATATTAATGGGATTGCCGTTATCCGGCACAATTCGAACCATAACCGGACCGGCATTTTTATCGCCGGCCAGAATAATTCTTCCCGTGTACCCTTTATTTTTGACAAGGGCCAGTCCTTCCTGTGAAATTCCGGCCTCATTTCCTTGAAGCTTGATTACAGGAGTATGGCTACCCACGTAAGGATTATTTATATCCATTGTAACAGTTTGTGCAGGGCCGATGACCTTCCAAGGTGAGGCCTTTAAAAATTTATATTCACCGGCGTTCCACTGCGGGTCTTTATCCGTTCCCCATGGTTTATAATCATCAGTTATTGGATAGAAGAATTTTCGGTCTTCGAGCATTTCGGCCCATATTCCGCCGTAAATGCATCTGCCGAGGTGTTCAATGAATTGGCCGTAGATGTATTTCGAAATCGGCTCTCTGGTTTTTGATGTATCGATGACAACCTTAGGCTGTTGTTCCTGCGTTCCTTTTTTGAGCCAGACTACCATTGTCCCGGTGCCGCGGTTTGCCCATGCGTAATAAGGAATGAATTTCATGTCACGCTTTGTGCTATCCGCCGTCAATCCTTTTGCATGCACTATGTTAACACCGCCCAGTAAATCTTTAATCGAATCTGTCCATAAGGGGTAAGTATCTATAATTGAAATTCCAAGCACGTTGGCATCGTTGTCCGCCCGCTCGGCACAAAAGACAATCGGCCCCCGCTCAATCGCGATTTTATCAGCATCATCTGTGACATTGGGATTTGCAGTGACATATCTGGCAGGCATGGGCAATTCCATTTCGATGGTGTCATCCTTTTGCCACTGCCTGTTAAAGTACGCGAAACCGTTTTTGAACTCTGGCACTACAGGATTGCCGTTTAGTTTGAAATGTATCAATGCGATATTGCTGTCGGTATATCGATATAAATCACTTGGGACGGCAATACCTCTTGCCCAGCCGGGCACTCGCATTGCAATCGTAAAATTATTCGACTTTGCCGGTTCGATTGTCAGTTTGACTTTTCCATCCCATGGATAAAAAGTCTCCTGTTTTATTTTAACCTTGCTGTTTTTTAAATTTATTTTTCCGTCACAGGCGGCAAACATATTCACATATATTGTGTCATCTGTCTTGGCAAAGACGTAACCTGATAATGCTGCAAAAAACCTGGCTACGTTCGGGGGACAACACGCGCAGCCAAACCACGCCTCGCGTTTATGCCGGCCGTCTGATTCGAGCGGATTGACATAAAAGAATTTATCGCCGCTTAAAGAAACCCCTGAGAGAAGGCCGTTATAAAGTGTTCTTTCGAAAATATCGAGGTACTTGGCGTCGCCAGTCAGCTTAAACATCCTGTAATTCCATAATGCCCCTCCTATGCCAGCGCATGTTTCGCAGTAAGCGCCCGCATTAGGCAGCTGATAATTTTTGCCGAATGCCTCACCGTCTTTTGTTGCGCCAAGGCCGCCTGTGATATACATCTTTTTGCTCACGACATTATCCCAAAGCACTTTTGTCGCGTCGGCATATTTTTGGTCACCGGTAAGTGCTGCTATATCAGCCATGCCGCTATACATATACATTGCGCGGACCGCGTGGCCGACTGCCTCGTTCTGGTCATAAGGTTTTTTGTGGGCCTGGTTATATTGGCCGCCATTTGGGCCGCGAACATCCAAGAAGAATTTTGCCAAATTCAAATATTTCTCATTTCCGGTCACCCGATAAAGCTTTACCAAACCGATTTCGACTTCCTGATGGCCCGGCCATTTTTTTAATTTATCCGGCCCGAAGGTTCTGTCGAGCATATCAGCATTTTTAATTGCAATATCGAGGAAGCTGCGTTTGCCCGTTGCCAGATAATGCGCGGCGGCCGCTTCGAACATATGGCCGGGATTATAAAGCTCATGACTGCCGTCGAGCTTCGACCATCTTTCCTTGCCGAACCAGCTTTCAAGCCGCTTGGTGTTAGTCGTCCTGGCTGTATATAGATAGCCGTCTTTTTCCTGAGCCGCGGCAATCTTTGTGATTATTTCGTCGAGATACTTTTCGAGGTTCGGGTCAGGATAGACCATTAGGGAATACGATGCGGCCTCGATGCTTTTATACACATCTGAGTCATCGAACGGATATTGCCCCTTGAATTGACCTTCACGCAAACCTCCCGCCACGGCAAAGTTATTAATCCGGCCGGTCTTTTCACACATCTTAAGAACATGAGGTATCGTTACATCGCGATTTGTTTCGATTTTTGGCTTCCAGAATTTATCTTTAAAGGTCACATCTGTCAGCGAGACGGATTCAATCGGGTAATCTTTTTGAAGCTTGACTAGTTCACCATGAGGTTTTCCTGTCTGGCATCCTCCGAAAATTATTCCTGAAGCTATAATCAAAATCGTTGCTGCAAACACAAAACGTAAGCTCTTCATAATGCTCCTTGGCAATTACATATATTCAATTATTTAATGTTTAAATGCAGATTATAAATTGTTCTTAGCTGAAGTGCAATTCGACAATATCTTTATCGTTGAGGACGTGGTTTCGCTGGACGCTCTGGCCTTCATAGACGTTTGTGCCCCAGATTCGTGCATGTTTAAGTTTTTCGGCCAATTCACGGTGAATTACTCTGGCTAAATCAAGAACCGTTGAGCCTGCGGGAATTGTAAAAGGCTCGGTCATATCAGGCTTTTTGCCGGGCGGCTTTGCGTAAACGCGAATAATATTTAGTTTCTTGAAAATAAGCTGCGGCAGCTCTCCCATTCCCTCGCCGGATTCTATAGAAATTACAATAATCTCAAAACGATTCTGGCAAAGTTCTTTTACTTTTTCGATTGCGCCATCGGCGGCGATATCGCATTTTGTGCAGATGCAGATTGTCTTTTTGGCCGGGATGAGATTTCTTGTTTCGAGAAAATCTAAACAAACTTTCCATTGCTCTTCGATATTTAAGGATAAATCAATGATAATGGCGATTATGTCGCAGTTGCGGTAAGTGCCGACCTGCCCCGGCATACTGAACTCGGCCGTGATAGGCGGCATATCCACAAGCTCAATTGGCACATCCTCAAATTTCATTATACCCGGCACAGGCGCTTGCGTAGCAAAGGGGAAATCGGCGATATGAACCTTGGCATCCGTTAATAAGCCGACAATCGAGCTTTTGCCTGTATTGGGCAATCCAAGCAGGACAACCTGCCCTGCTCCGCCGCGAGGGACATGAAAAATATCCACTCCGCCGCTTTTTTTGTGTTTTTCTTCGCCTGACCTGAGGGCGCTTAGTTTTTGGCGTAAATCGGCCTTGAGCTTATCAGTCCCTTTATGCTTAGGCATCACGGCCAGCATCTGCTCAAGGGCGAGGATTTTCTCCTCGGTAGTCGTCGCCGACTTGAACCATTGCTCTGCCTTAAAATAATCCGGTGTAAGATTCGCCGGCATTTCTAAACTCCGATAAACGAATCTCGAAATACGAAACTGATTTTCAGATTACTTTATATTTTCGCAAACAAGGTCGCCGACCTGGATTGTTGAATACCCCATTTTTCCTGCTGCCAAGGATTTGAGCTTATTGGCCGTAATGAATTTTACAGAGTCTTCGATTGCGTTGGCTGCCTTTTGTTCGCCCAAGGTTTCCAGCATCATCCCGCCTGCGCAAATCGCGGCCAAGGGATTAATGACGTTTTTGCCCGTATATTTCGGAGCGCTTCCGCCAATAGGCTCAAACATGCTTACGCCTTCCGGATTGATATTGCCGCCGGCGGCGATACCCATTCCGCCCTGAATCATCGCGCCTAAATCAGTGATGATATCGCCGAACAGATTGCCTGTAACAATGACATCGAACCATTCCGGGTTTTTGACAAACCACATGGTCGTCGCGTCAACGTGCGCGTAATCCGTTTTCACTTCAGGGTATTCCTTGGCCACCTCATAAAATGTCCGTTCCCAGAGATCGAAAGCGAATGTAAGGACATTTGTTTTGCCGCACAGGGTTAA
>CAYSKP010000072.1:0-1949 GCA_964431645.1 uncultured Pirellulales bacterium | reverse complement strand
ATACGCGAAAAGCTGTTGAGAAGCACCAAAGAGCCATCCTCATTAACTCTGTAGATTTCATCAACCGTCTCAAGAGGCTTTTGATGAATTTCCTGTCTCCATTTTACGACCTTTTTATTATTATAATCATCTCGTGAATGTGTGGGAGGAGGTTTTAACTTAGACCAGCGGCGATGCAGAAATATGGCATCTTTAGTTGCCGTGAATTCTACTCTTGCTTCATACCAGTTCTCCCATTCTTGCGGCAGATTAATTGTAACATTCGATTCTGGCTGAAAAAGAATCAAATGATGACTTTTATCGTTTAATTTGCAATCTATAAAAGGCCTGCAATTTTCATTATAAAGTTTCAGATAAGGGCTAACATTTGAGACCCCGGCAGGTAAACAGCTTCTTGTTGAAAAACTTTCAATATCAATTGTATTACTTTCGAAAAGGACCTCAACTTGCCTGCCGTCTAAATCAATTTCATAAAGACGTTTATCTGTCTGCCACAAAACGGCATCTGTGTATTCCTTAATGCAACCGAATTTGCCGAACGGCTTTATATCACCTTCCGATTCTGAATAACCTGAGGCGCTTAAGTAACCAATTTTGGGGCCCATTGCCTTAAAGCCGGTCAAAAAGTCCCTCGAAGGATTATATTTCCAGAATTCAAGCCGCCCCTGCGGAATTTCTAATTCGATTTCCAAGGTTTGTGAAAGTTCTGGCGAGAAGGCTTGAAAATTACGCAACTGATGTGCATTAAACTCCATGTACCTATAATTATAATATTTATAATTTTCATAATCATTTTGCAGATAAGGGCGAGCGTCTTCTGACCAGCCGAGATATTGATATGGAATGTCCGGAGACTTGCCTTCCCAGATGATTTTGTCATTTGTATCAAAGATTTGACATGTTACCGGAGGAGCACCCCGATAACCATAAATGAGTTCATCTTCTGTGACACCTAAAAAATAAAGCAGATGTATCGTGCCGTCGGGCATAAATTCAATCCTTGATTTGCTGATCCGCATATCTTTAAGCTCTTCTGGTGTAAGCTCTTTTCTATCCACTTGAGAGGCTTCTCTTTGAGGCAGATACCGCCAATAAGTCAGGACCTCAATTATGCCTATTAAAATGCCAGTGGCGGCGGCGAGGGCAAAAAGTGAAACCAGAATAGTGGTAAAAATCTGAAAAGGTCTGCCGAAGGTGACCTGCTTTTTTGAATTATCCATTTTAATTTCCTTTTTTTAAAATTCTTTTTTAAGGAAAGTATCAAACAGCTGCACCATAACAATCAGCATGCCAATAATAAGCGTGATAAGTATCCATACCAGATTCCATTGTCCCAGGACCGATATCAAAACGATAATTGCATATGCCAGCGCCAGCACTTTTGTTGTATACCATCTTGCCGCTGACAAGCCGCTAAGGGCCATTGCAAGATAAAATGAAAATCCGATGGCAATGAGAAACAGTCCCTCTAAATAAAACTTGAATTCCGGAGGTGTCCAGAAAAGGCCTGGCCGGCAGGAATAAAGATAGAGAAGTGTCCAGATAATAGCGCATGATAAAATAAAGGCGATTGCGCCGGCCGTAATTTTAGCTGCAAGCAGGATATTTTTACTGATTGAGCGGTGCAGAAGAAACGGCCATATCCCGCGAAAGCCCGGCAGCCAGTACTGCACAAACCCAAGAATCAAGCCCAAACCCATTGAAGTAAGAAATAATACAACAGCACTATCCTGTAAGGGCGGGTGAGTAGAATTTATTGTCAATCCAGACTTTATTGTCAATCCAGAGCGGAACGTTTTGTTTGACCATTCGTTGGCCTCTCTGTAGGCAAGCTCCTGCAGGAATAATCCGCCAAATAAAAGTATCCCCAGTGCCGCCAGAATAATCCATGGCAGGCATTCTCGAAGCTCTTTTTTGATTAATGCGAAGAATCTCATTATTTTTCCTCC
>CAYSKP010000071.1:0-9908 GCA_964431645.1 uncultured Pirellulales bacterium | reverse complement strand
ACTTTTATAAGGTCGCTGTCATTGAGCGGATGAACAGGGCTTGAATACCAGCTCGCTATATCTAAACCCCTCATCCCCGCCTTATGTGCTATTTCCCATTTGTTATAAACCCTCAAGGGATATCTCATTAAAGTTATATCCGCCTGCGGCCGTTTCGGCCAAAGGCTCAATCCTGTCTTTTTAAAATGCTCCTCAATCGTTTCTATATTTTCTCGCTGCATCTGATGAGTCTGCTCCCAGTTTTCCAGTTTCTTCAATCCTGCCTTTGCCTTCTCTTCGCTTGCAAGTCTCGGATATCCCTCAAGTGCTGGAAAACCATTTTCAATAAAAGATTTTCCCCTTATATGCATACTCCGTAATCGCGAATAGTTGTATCCCAAAAAACAATCGAATCGCGACTCTCTTAAGGGCTGATATGCTCTCATAAAAAAATTCAAAACGTGGTTTGTTTTATCTGATGCATACGCGGCGAGCCTTTCAATTAAATTGTCTGCTTTTTCCAATAGCCCCTTTGAATTGAGTGTTAACATCCCTCCCTGACCAACTGCTCCCTCTCCAAATGTTCCCAGCTTTTTGCCGTTCCATAAGCATCCCGGCCCATGTGCGCAGTCTTCGATTATTTTCGCATCAATTTTTTCACATGCCCGTAAAAGCTCATCGAATCTCCCCGGATTGCCAAATGTATGCTGTAAAATTACGGCCTTTAATGAGCCTTTATCCTGTATTAAAATTTCCTGAGGATCAATGCAGAGATGCTCATCGATATCTAAATAAACCGGAATTGCCCCGCATACCTTTACAGCTTCAATAACGGCCAAACATGTGAAGCTGCAAACGCCGACTTTATCTCCAGGATTTATATCAAGGGCCTTGAGCAGTATCGCCAGTGCATGCCTGCCGAGCTCAAATGCCCGTCCCGCGCAGGTATTTGAAAATTCTGCGAATGCCTGCTCGTATTCTTGTCTGAAATTAATCAACCGCGATGACTTCTTTGACCTGTGGGATCTTTTCTCGTAGTAAACGCTCGATACCCATCTTGAGTGTCATTCGAGCGCCGGGACATCCTGAACATGCTCCCTGCAGACGAACCTTAACAATCTTATCGTTTTCCGTGGAAACTAATTCAACATCTCCGCCATGGCTTTGCAGATTCGGCCTTATGGCATCGATTATATTTTTAACCTTCTCTTCGAAAGTATTGTTTGTTTTGCTCTCATTGCATCCGCAATTTTCACACATTTTGTGTCTCCTGCCTTTATTAAAATAGACTGACCAATTATAACAATCCGTTTTTAATTGACTATAGATATATACGGATTTATCAGTTTTTTTGTGCCCAAATTTAATTCCTTCAAAAAAGCCGCTAAATCTCTTACTAAATTCTGCCGAAAACAATTGACAGCTTAGTTCGTAAGCATTAAAATTAAGCGAAATTACGGGATTATAGCTGGGTCTGTAACTTTGAACAGGCAGGCCGCCACTGTGGTGGTGCCGGCCGGCTTGACAAAAGGGGCCCGAAAAGCTGTAATTTCTGGAACGTGGCACAGCGTGGCACGGGCTTCCAGCCCGTGTAGTTAGCCTAAGCGTGCCGCATAGAAAGGAGCATCTAATGAAGTCGGATTCTTCTCATTCGGCTGGTTCGGCCGAAAAATCCCCAATTCTCAAATCTGGCGCTGAAATTGCCGTTGCGGCCCTTATTGACCAGGGTGTCGATACCATGTTTGGCTATCCAGGCGGGGTGGTCCTGCCATTGTTCGATAAGCTCTATGATGCGCCAATTCGTTTTATAATTCCACGCCATGAGCAGGGCGGCGCCCATATGGCCGATGGCTATGCCCGTGCCTCCGGCAAGGTCGGCGTCATAGTCACTACCAGTGGCCCGGGTGCCTGCAATATAGTTACAGGCCTGGGCAATGCCATGATGGACTCCATCCCCATGGTTGCTATAACAGGCCAGGTCCGCACCGACCTTATCGGAAATGATGCATTTCAGGAGGCCGATACCACCGGTATCACCCGTCCTGTTACCAAATACAATTGCATAGTCAAGGATGTTAAGGACCTTGCCCGGACAATTAAAGAGGCCTTCTTTATCGCCTCAACAGGAAGGCCCGGCCCTGTCGTTGTCGATTTGCCCGTCGATGTCCAGGTCAATAAAACTGAATATGACCCCGATGTTGAAATGAAATTGCCGGGATATAAACCCAAAATACAGGGACATCTCCGCCAGATTTCTATGGCCGCTGAGGTCATTAATAAATCCGAAAAGCCGGTCCTTTATGTCGGCGGCGGAATCATTATTGCAAATGCTGCACAGGAGCTGCGAAATCTCGCTAAAAAGGCGCATCTGCCGGTAACTATGACTTTACTTGGTTTGGGCAGTTTCGACCAGAATGACCCGGAATCTCTCGATATGCTCGGAATGCACGGAACCGCATACGCAAATTACGCCGTTCAGGAATGCGACCTGCTGATAGCAGTTGGTGCCAGGTTCGATGACAGGGTTACAGGCAAGGTCAAGGCCTTTGCCCCTCATGCAAAGGTCATACATATAGATATTGACCCCGCCAGTATCGCTAAAAATGTCCGCGCAGATATTCCTGTTGTCGGGGATGCTAAATACATCCTTACAGAGCTCGCGAAATTTGTCGAGCACCGCGACCGCAAAGAATGGTTCACCAAAATCGCGCATTGGAAAAAGAAATATCCGCTCGGTTATGATAAAAAATCAACCAATATCAAGCCGCAATATGTCATTGAGCAGATCTGCGAATTGACGGCAGGCGACGCCATAGTCACTACAGGCGTCGGCCAAAACCAGATGTGGACCTCGCAGTTTTACAGGTTCAAAAGGCCAAGGCAGTTCATCACCTCAGGCGGTCTTGGAACTATGGGTTTCGGTCTGCCTGCCGCGATAGGTGCTCAGATTGCTATGCCCCAGGCAACTGTTGTTGATATAGATGGTGACCACAGCTTCAATATGACCCTAACTGAGCTTCGCACAGCAGTCCAGTATGAGCTTCCGGTAAAGGTATGCATCTTGAATAATGGCTATATGGGTATGGTTCGCCAGTGGCAGCAGCTCTTCTATGGCAAGCGCTACTCGAAAAGCTACCTCGCTAATCCGGATTATTCCAAAGTCGCGGAAGCCTTCGGAGCAGTCGGGATTACGGTTGATAAAAAGTCCGATGTCCCCAAAGCGATTAAAAAGATGCTTACAGAAAAAAAGCCCTGCGTCGTGGATTTCAGAGTCGAGCCCGAAGAAAACGTCTGGCCGATGGTCCCCGCGGGAAAATCGCTCAATGAAATGGACGGCCTGGACCTTTTAGAAAGTATGGCATAAAAATTAACGATTATCGAAAATCGAGAATCGAGGATCGAGAATATGAAACATATAATAAGCGCATTAGTCGAGAATAAACCGGGCGTTTTGGCCCATGTCTCCGGCATGTTCGCCGCAAGGGCATTCAATATAGATTCGCTGGTCGTCGGCCGCACCGAGGACCCGCAGCTTAGCCGAATGACCATAGTTGTTGTCGGTGATGACAGGGTCCTTGAGCAGGTCCGAAAGCAATTGGCGAAGATTATACCCGTTGTAAAGGTTCAGGATTTCGCAGGCCAGCCGGTTGTTGCCCGCGATTTGATGCTGATAACAATTTCGGCCCCGCCGGAGAAGCGCCCTGAGATAATCGCCTTGATTGAAACTTTTAAAGCCAATGTCGTCGATATCGGCCAGAAAACAATAATGGTCGAAATAAGCGGCCCTGAGGAAAAAATCGAGGCATTTATCGAAATCTGCCGCCCTTACGGCATTAAAAATGTTGCCAGGACCGGGACTATCGCCATGCCCCGTCAGGAAAAAACAGCGCAGGAAGCTGCTGCGGAATAGTTTTCAATTTAATTATTCCGCTTTGCGGGATATCTAAGTGATTTGGCTTATTAAATTAAGTATCCTCATATTTGCAAACTTATTAAGATTTATGTTAATTTTTTATCTGAAGCCTGCGGTCAATATCGTCAGACGAAGATAAAAAGACAACAGACTAAAGGATACTTTTTATGATATCAAAGATTCTTGTGCCGACAGACGGTTCACAAACAGCTAACAAAGCAGTTGTTTATGCGGTTGACCTTGCAAAACAGTTAAACGCTTCAGTCATCATTATGAGCGTTATCGATGAGCGAATACTTGTAACTCAGACAGTCGCTGTTGGGCAATCGCTACCGGGCGTGGCTGAATCCATGGATGACTATTTACGGGAGGCGGCCCAGAGATATGCCGGGGAAATAGAGACCTTGTGCAGAAAGGCAGGCGTGCCATCGAAGACAGTCATAACATCCGGGCTTCCTGTTGAGGAGATTGTCAAAGAGGCAGAAAAGTCAAAGGCAGACATTATTGTTATGAGTTCCCATGGACATAGCGCTTTAGCGGCTGCGGCTCTTGGCAGTGTTACCTATGGTGTGATGCACAAAGATACGACAATCCCGATTTTAGTGGTAAGGGGGTAATTTGTCTTCAATGTTGAGAGCGAACTGAATGTAGGCAAAGATTTAGAGTCGCGCAGACCCCCAGTCGTTAATGGAGGAAGCAGTCAAATCGCGAGGAGCAGGTTTTTCAACAATCCCGTAAATTGGGGTTAATAAATTATCCATATTAATTAAAAATCGATTAATTGCATCGTGACTTAATATAACCATCATATTTCTGAAAGGCTAATAACAAAGGATTTACTTAGCAATATTCGATTTTTATGACTTTTCTTTGGGGCCGATATCTTGTATAATTCTTGCCGCTTTAAAAAGATAACAATTTGTATAATTTTGGAGATTTAGTATGTATCAGCATAGGATGAGCAAAGTTAAAAAGAAACGAAAATCGGGATTTCTCGTTCGTATGCGGTCCAAAAAAGGACGCAAGATTATTAATCGCAAGCGTCGTTTAGGCCGCTCAACTAATGTTAGAGATTAATTGTCCAAACAGCTAAGAAAAAAATTTATGTCTTAGTGGCAAAAACATAAGGAGAAAAATAAAATGGCGTTGAAGATGTTTTACGAGAAGGATGCGCCGCTTGACTCGTTAAAGGGCAAGAAGGTAGCGACGATTGGTTACGGCAGTCAGGGTCATGCCCATAGTCTGAATCTGCGGGATAGCGGTATCGAAGTTGCTGTTGCAGAACTGCCGGGTACCCCTAATTACAAAATTGCACAGGAGCACGGATTCCAGCCGACTGATATCAAGACGGCCATGAACGGCGCTTCCCTGATAATCATAACGCTGCCGGATGTTGTGCAGGGAACGATTTATGAAAAGTATATTAAGCCAAACCTTGTGCCGGGTCAGACGCTTGGTTTCTGCCATGGTTTCAATATTCATTTTAAATATATTGTGCCTCCTAAGGGCAATAATGTTGTTATGATTGCGCCGAAAGGACCCGGCCACCTCGTTCGAAGCGAGTACCAGAAGGGTGGCGGCGTGCCGTGTATCGTGGCGGTAGAAAAGGACGCCACTGGTGATGCTCTAGAGATTGCTCTTGCCTGGGGTAATGGCATAGGCGGAGCCAGAGCCGGCATTATCAAGACGACATTCAAAGAAGAAACCGAGACAGACCTGTTCGGCGAGCAGTGCGTATTATGCGGTGGCCTGTCTAACCTGATTAAAGCAGGGTTCGATACCCTTGTTGCGGCCGGTTATCAGCCGGAAATTGCCTATTTCGAATGTATGCACGAGGTCAAGCTCATTGTCGATTTGATGTATCAGGGCGGCCTTAGCTATATGCGTTATAGCATCTCCGATACCGCCGAATACGGTGACCTTACAAGAGGCCCCAGAATCATCACCTCCAAAACGAGGGCCGAGATGAAGAAAATCCTAAAGGAAATCACCACCGGCAAATTCGCCAAAGAATGGATGAAAGAAAACCAGACCGGTTTGAAGAAATTCAACAAGCTCTATCAAAAAGATTATAACAGCAAGCTCGAAAACGTCGGCCGAAAGCTTCGCAAGATGATGAAGTGGATTGATGTCAAAGAAGTGTAAAGAAAGCGGAAAAATAAAAAATTGAGGGATTAACGTGAGAACGGTAAGGTTGTTGGTATTGGGATTTTGTTCTCTGCTTGCGGGATGTTCATTAATTGGTCTTTTTGTGCCCGAAGGCCCCCCGTCAAATGAACAGATCTTGGCACTTTATAGGCAAACGATTCTTAAGCAGACCACAAGCGCCGATGTTTTGACCATGTTTGGCAATCCTGATTACGCCTTATTAAGCCAGAGTAAAAGCATAATAGCCTTCACCGGCACTACTAAGCAAAAACATAAGCTATGGCTCAATATGGTCACATTCGATGAAAACGAGCTTAAGGCCAAACGCAAATATTTCCTTATTTCCAATGAAAGACCCAAGCAGTTATTTGTCACTCCCTGGGAAGGCGTAGATTTCGGCTGCCAGATGGTTCTCTCGCAAGATATTCTAAATGAGCCCTACGCCAATGAAAACGCAAGACGTATCGCGATATTAAAACAGGTCGAAGCCGATACCCGCAAAGACACCGGCGAAGTCGGGACAGATAACGCCTCTATCAGCTTGTGCGGAATGATGGCCGGACAGGGGATGAAAACACTTCTTACTAAATTCGATTCTTCTCCGGCATTTGCCGCTAATCTTAGCGAGCCCAATGGCGTAAAATTCGAACATCCAAGCTTTGATAAAGGCGAGGTAAGAATGGTCATAGTTAATGATATTGTGACCGTCAGGATGCACCTTGGCTCATTTGCGAAAGGCAAACTCAGCTTCGAAAAAATTTCCACTTTGGAGGATTAAATCCTTTTTTGTTGGAACGCATCATGAAAATCAAAAGAGCGGGTCTGTAAGCCGAGTTCTGTCCAGCCCTATTTTTGAATACCATCAGTATTGCAATTTGATTGTCAGCACTTAGCCGTTCTCAAAAAAACACTCAACGATATACAAAAATAGGGCTGTAGCGGCCATTTATCTAGGCTGACTATTACTAATCAGCTCAAGCGACCTACCCGCCGGTATTGCCCGGGCCGGGCACCGGCTGCTTGGTCTTACAGGCGGTGGGGTTTGCCGTGCCGGAATTGTTGCCAATTCCGCGGTGCGCTCTTACCGCACCTTTTCACCTTTGCCCCGTGAGATAACATGCCGAAATTTTGTATTTACCGCGGCGTATTATCTCACGGGGCTGTGTATTTTCTGTGGCACTTTCCCGTCCCTGACTGCTTTCGCAAGAAAGCAGGGGGAGGCGGCCGTTAGCCGTCACCGTGCCCTGTCCTGCTCGGACTTTCCTCTGACTCCAAAGAGCCAGCGGTCGCCCGACCCGCTCTTTTAATTTTCAAAGAAGTATAAATATTATACGATGTCATTTCGACCGGAGCGATGCGAAGCATCGCGCAGCGGAGAAATCTAATTTATGATTATACACGTTTTACTTCGGTATGTTTTTTAAAATGCTCATCATCCGTATTTGCAAAGTCACTCCTGTAATGTGTGCCCCGGCTTTCTTTTCGTCCAAGCGCCGATTGCCCAATTAATAGGCACACAGTCAGCATATTCTGCAATTCCCATCCCTGCGGATTATCAAATGCCTTGTCCATTACATATCTCTGCCAGAATTGAATCAGCTCAGTCGCCTGCCTTAATTCCAGCGATTTTCTCGTAATCCCGACATTTCTCCACATTAGTGCCCGAAGTGAGTTTCGAACATCTACCATATCTAAATGCCGAAGCTCCGAATGTGGTATTTTGTATTGAATAATAGACTTGCCGAAATCAGCCGTTTTGTTGGCAAGCGGCGTCTGTCCCGCGATTTTCCCGAAAACCAGGCCTTCCAATAGCGAGTTGCTGCCAAGACGGTTTGCACCATGCAGCCCTGTTGACGATACTTCTCCGCAGACGTAAAGATTTTCAATTTCTGTCTTTGCGGCTAAATCTGTTTTGACCCCGCCAACCATGTAATGTGCGCTCGGCCGCACAGGTATAAGGTCTTTGGTTATGTCGATATCGAAGCTCTCGCAAAGTTCGCTTATAACCGGAAATCTTTTGTTGAAATGCTGCTTATCAAAGTGCCGGATATCCAGGAATACATTCGTCGATTTTGTCTTAAGCATCTGCTCTAAAATGGCCCTGCTTACTATATCCCTCGGTGCAAGTTCGGCCGCCGGGTTATAATCCTTCATAAACGCCCGGCCTTTAATGTCCCTTAAAACTGCCCCTTCACCTCGAAGCGTTTCAGTAATCAATGCTCGTGATGCGCCTGCAATATATAGAGTTGTCGGATGAAATTGCACAAATTCCAAATCCTGCAGCGTCGCCCCCGCACGATACGCCATCGCCAGTCCATCCGCCGTCGCTACCGATGGATTTGTCGTCTCCCTGTAAAGCTGGCCGGCTCCGCCTGTGGCAAGGATTGTATTGAGCGCCCATATGATTCTTATCTCTTTTTCATTATGCCGGCCGATGACTCCAAGGCATTTATTTTCAACTGTAAGCAGGTCTATTGAAAAGAAGTTCTCAATAATCGTGATATTTCGCTGCTGCCTTGCCTTTGCGATAAGCGTCTGTGCTATGATTTTTCCTGTTTCATCCCCATGTGCATGCGCAATTCGCGGATGACTATGGCCTCCTTCGATAGTCGTCGCGATTTGACCGTTTACCAGGTCAAACGCACAGCCCCAGTCAAAAAGCTGCCGTATCAATGCCGGCCCGTTATGCACAACCAGTTCAACTGTTTTTTCCTCGCATAATCCGCACCCCGTCCGGAGTGTATCCGCAATGTGCAGCTCATATGAATCTGTTTTATCTAAAACCGATGCAATACCGCCTTGTGCATTCCATGTGTTACTGTCCTCAACGCTGCCTTTAGTCAGAACGGTTACAGAGCCGTGCTGCGATGCCTCGATTGCCGCACGAAGGCCCGCGACTCCAGCCCCGATTACCAGATAATCTGTAGATTGCTGGTGCGTCTTTATCGAATCTATATCGACAAGATAACGCCTGAAATCAGGTTGTTCAGTCATTTAGTTTGTCACCTTTTCTTTAATAGATAAATTATTGGAGTCATTTATATTGTTTACATCCGCCGCTGAAGTTTTGCGAATCAAGGTTTTTTTATTAGAGAATAATCGCTCATCATTAGCATATTTAATCACAAATGATTGAAGTTCTTTGGTCGAGGCAGTCAAAACAGGCATTTTATCGAATAATTCATATTTAACCGAATTGGGTTCTTCTTTCATAATTTTTTTGAAATCATCGTCATCTGTCAGACAGATTTTTAAATTAGAATCAACAAATTCGATTTTTGCGAATGTATGGACAGGCAGCATAAAAAAGGCATTCCAATACCATTTTATTTTGCTCATATCATCCTCAGGAATATTTCCCCAAGGACTTTCTTTTGGGAAAAGATCAATAAAGAATTGATTATTCAGTTTGATCAAGTGAACCTCAAACCAGCCTTTAAAAACATTTGGATCTTGTTTCCATATGCCGGTAAAAATTAATTGATAAGTATTGGGTTCGTCTGCATGTTTGAACTCCCATATGTAATTAGCATCATTAGTGTCCTCAATGAATGTGCCGAGCAGTTTTTTATCGAAAATCTGATGCTTGTCATCATACAAAGGATGCAGAGACCAGACCGGAAGGCATCCTGCAATGATGAACACAAGCGTATAAGGCAGCAATTTTTTTATTTTCATAAAGTGAGCCCTTAAATTCATATGGAATTATGGTATTGTAGCGATTCTTTGATTACTAGCAATAAAGGAATATGCATTGATGGAACTCAATACATTTGGCTGGGTAGTAGTTGCATTATGTGCCGTGATGGTTGGCGTCAGCAAGACCGGCATACCGGGAATGGGTATTCTCTTTGTTCCACTGATGGCA
>CAYSKP010000070.1:0-1967 GCA_964431645.1 uncultured Pirellulales bacterium | reverse complement strand
TGCTTCTCAAGTACAGAGACAACAAAGCCGAAGCGGCAAAATCGCTTGGAATCGGGCTGTCGAGCCTGTACCGAAAAATCGATGAACTGGATATAGATGTTGAAAAACTTTTAAATGGTTAATTGAACAGGCTGATTACGGGTTAAATATACGTTATGCCCGTAAGGTCATGATTATGGAAGGATTTTAAAATGAAGGAAGCAGAACAATGAAAATATCACTTGGTGCGGCCTATGGCATGCATGCATTGATGTTTATGGTCCGGCACATTACGCAATTGCCGATGACAACAGCAAATATGGCTAAAGCTGAGGGCATTCCGGCAAAATATCTGGCCAAGATACTGCATCGATTAGCAGCCGCCGATATAATCAAAGCTTCGAAAGGCGCGGTTAAAGGATACAATCTGGCTAAAGGCCCTGATCAAATATCGCTGCTCGATGTTCTTGAGGCGATTGAGGGGAAGCGGCTGTTCAATGAATGTGTTATGAAGCATTGCGCATGTGGCGGCACACAGGCAAATTGCGTCATTTATGAAGAGTGGATTAGAGTTACAAGAAAATTTGTTGATTTCCTGGCTCATACAAACATAGAATCCGCTGCATGGAATCATCCGGAACATCAGTTCTATAAAATGCCGGCATCAAAAAAACTCGCATTGAGCGGCGGCAGCCGGCGCAGTATGTCAGGTTCCAAAATCCCGGGGCGCAAAACTCCTGCGGGAAAACGTCGATAGTCTGCCATTACGAAACCGAATTGCCGGCCCTTGATTTTTCGCAAAACAGGTTATTTCTTTAAGTCATTGTATCGAGTTTTTCAAAAAAAATATAACATTCTTGAAATTCTCATTAACGAGAAACGACAGGGTGTTCAGCAGTTTGCCTGATGTTATACAATCACAGGTCTTTTTCGTAATATAGTCAAATGCAACAGGAATTATCGAATTTGCCAATTCAGCGTATGTTCGAGAGTAACACCATTCCTTTGGGCAATATTATTGCTGATTTGCGTTGTTTCATCATGAGCGTTTTCCCGTGATTTCGGTTGTAAACCCGCAATAAACTACCCTTCATCCGCTTCTCAAAAATGAGAAAATAGCTGGAGTCGATGACGCATAATGCCATGTCTTTGGCAATGATGATTGAATAATCCGGTAAAATGCGTTAAAACATACTGTATGTTCGAGCTGATAAACATTTATTAAATCGGAGACAAATCATGGCGCAAGCAAAAGTACTTATTGTGGACGACGACCAGGATGTCAGCAAAGCAATTAAGGCGATACTAAACAGCAAGGGTTATGAAGTTTCATGTGCCGGAGGCAGCGAAGAGGGGATGAAAACGTTAGAGTCCCGGCAGCCCGATATCATAATTCTCGACGTTATGATGAGCACATCCAGCGAAGGTTTCGATATGGCGCGGGTCTTGCGAAAAAATTCTCGCTACAAAAACATACCGATTCTTATGTTGACGGCCATAAAGCAAAAGACAGGTTTCGACTTCAAGCCGAGCGCGGGCGATCCGGAATGGCTGCCTGTTGAAGAATTTCTCGATAAGCCGGTTGAACCGGACTTGCTGTTGGCCAAGGTCAAAGCTCTATTAGAAAAAACCGACGAAGAATGATGCAGGATTCTCAGAATGAAAGGTTACTCAAAAGGGCATACTGGGTAAGCAGGCTGCGGTGGATAGCCGCAGCGATGGTATGCGTTGCCACTTACTGTTCGACTCGCTTTTTTGGCATATCACTCAATAGCGCTGCTCTGTATATAATAGGCGTCCTGCTTGTAGTCTATAACGCTTTTCTGATATTACTTCTTAAATATTTCGCTAGAGGCCAATCCCCGCGATACGAGGCGATACAAAAAATTGTCGTTTTTCAGATATCCGCGGACCTGGTTATCCTTACCTTTGTTTTGCACTTCTCCGGCGGAATTGAGAATCCGTTTGTGTTTTATTTCATATTTCAC
>CAYSKP010000069.1:0-18556 GCA_964431645.1 uncultured Pirellulales bacterium | reverse complement strand
ACTAAAGAGGAAACTTACATTCCTATACCAAGAACATAGAGAAGAAATACAAAAAGCAATTGGATGCGATAAGATAAAAATATCATCTTTGCTCCGGGAACCATCTGAAACAGGAAATACTATGTTGGACCTGCTATTGTTTAAAGCTCATCGTTCTGTTATGTGGTGCATATTATTGCTATTTTTCTATCCATGTGCCATTATTGTCACATACTTGCTATTACATTTATAATGAGAGGAATTAGATCGTATGTGTTTAAGAAATATTTTCCTTCATAGTGGTGAAAAAGTAATATCTTTTAAGGTATTTATTGTACCTATCGCATTTTTTTTAGTATCTTTGCCGTATCTGGCAAAGAAAAATTTGCCTCTTACGTTCGCAATCTTTGTTTCTTTGGCAATAACTCTTATTCTTGCATCGTTAGGTTTGTTCTATGTAAGTTTAAAGGCAGACCGTTATATTCAAAAACACGAATTTCAGTTATGGAAAAAAACAAAAAGTCATTCGCTTAAAGATAGAATGGAAGCAGGAAAAGCAATAAGTTCTATTTATGTGCAAGTACCATGTTTGGCGAAAACTTTGAAGTTTGCAAATAACATTGCTTTTGTCTTGTTAGTAATTTGGACCATAACATTCCTTTTAATTCTATCGTTTATTGTTTTAACGGGCGTATAATATTATGGACGATTTGATGCTCGAATATTATAAACCTGATTTAATTGAAATGCTTACATCGCAGTCGTCCATTTTAGATGTTGATGTCTATCATGTGGGCCATCACGGCTCTATGAATGGAACAACTCCCCAGCTTCTTAAAGCAATGACGCCCGAAATTGCTGTCGTATCCGTCGGCAATTGGGATTATGGAAAAGGGACTCGCAATCATTTTACTACATGGTATTACGGCCACCCCAGAAAAGTTACAGTTGATATGCTTTCTTCGGCTATTGAAAAAAAACGAAGTCAGCCGGTTTCCATTAAAGCTGCCCGCGGTTCCAGGGATTTCGTCGATTATAATCTCAAGAAAAAAATCTACACTACGGCCGCAGATGGAACCATTAAAATTAAGGCAAAAACCGATGGCACCTTCGCTGTAATCAGAGATAATGATTAAGAATTTATTTCTCCCTGTAACCCAGGATTCTCGCGGGCAGAAAAAGTATTCTTTTAATCAGGGCAAGAAATGCCTCGGTGGTGATACCAACTATCCGAAACGGGATAGATAGCAGCCATACAAAAGGCCACAAAACAAGAGCTAACAAAGCTATTGGCCAGCACAATACCAGTAATATAGCCCACAATAGTAACGTCATTAATACTTTAATCGCTTATCTCCTTACCAATTCTTTTTATTATACGATTTTGGTTTATGACAGCAACACCTTGAATCAATATACAAAATTAAATAATACAGCAGGCCGAGGCCGTGGCAATCTCGTAGCACGGGCATCTTTGCCCGTGCTTTATTGTGTCGCGGGCATCTTGCCGCGCATTGTCATTGCGAGCTGCTTGTCCTTAGTGATGTCGAAGGAAGCGAAGTTTACCCGCCGTAGTGTTAACGAAGGCGGGCAATCTCATCCGTCCGAACCTTTTAAAACCAGCTTTTAGCACGTTTTAAGATGTTTTAAGCAAAATTGTTGACTTAGAGCTTTTTATAAGATAAAATGATATTACCATTACCCGGGATGATTTCTGCATGAGATTGCATTATCTCATGCAGAAAATCGATTTTTTGGAGGAGTTAAGGTGAAGGTTAGATATATAATTCTAACAGCATTAATCTTTTCTTTTTTCTGCTGTTTTATCGCATCAGCGGCCAACATAAACGTTACATATAACATCAATACCACGGCCAATAAAACGCCTATCAGTAAATACGTTTATGGCTCAAACTTTGGAGGCGGCACCGATTATACTATTAGAAGAAGCGGCGGGAACCGGCTTACCGCGTATAATTGGGAGAACAACTGGTCAAATGCAGGGTCTGACTGGAATTATTCAAACGATCAATATATGAGTTCCAGCCCAATACCCGGCAAGGCCATAACTGACTTTGTTGACCAATGCGTTTCTCAAGGCCAAGACTCAATCGTAACCCTTCAAATGGCAGATTACGTCTCCGCCCCTTTCTACAAGGAGATAAATTTAGCTACTGAGGCGGCCCCTTCAATGTATTTTTATCCGGTTGTTCCCTGGAAAGGCGATTTGCCATTCTGCGATCCTCCCGGCAGTCCGGATACTTCAGATGGCGTCGTTTATATGGATGAATTTGTCAATTTCCTTGTGTGGAAGTATGGCTATTCCGGCTCCGGTAATGGGGTTAAATTCTACAATCTGGATAACGAGCCTGACCTCTGGTCAGATGGAAATAGAGGGGCCACTCACCCTGAAGTCCATCACGCCAAGCCGACGTGCCTGGAAATTAAAGATAAAGGGTCCGTAATGTCTTATGCAGTAAAACTTGTTGACCCTAACGCACAGATTCTTGGTCCAGTCAGCTATGGATTTGCAGGTTACCTTGATTTCCAGGGGGCATCTGACTGGCAGAGCGTCAAAGGAAGCCGTCCATGGTTCATAAGTTATTATCTGGACGAAATGAGATATATGTCGAATTCAGTCGCCGGGATAAGGCTTCTCGATGTTCTTGATGTTCACTGGTATCCCGAAGCACAGGATGGTGCCGGTCACAGGATTTTGCAAAGTATAAACACACAAGAAATGTATAACGCGAGAATGCAGGCGCCGAGAACCCTTTGGGACGATGATTATGTTTATCCTCATATGACATATCCAGATGGTGAAGTAAGCTGGCTTAATGATGGTTGGACCGCGCAATATCTGCCTCTTATTCCAAGGTTAAAAGCTGATATAGCCCAGTATTACCCTGATACAAATCTTGCAATCACCGAATATGCCTATGGACCTGAAACTCACTGGTCAACCGGTATCGCAACAGCGGACTTTCTGGGGATCTGCGGTAAATACGGCGTATATATAACAAATTACTGGGGCAACGGCTCTTATGTAGATGCAGCCATTAAAATTTACAGGAATTATGATGGGGCGCATTCCAAGTTTGGCGATATGAATGTCGTGGCGTCGATGTCCAACAAAGTTGACAGCTCAATCTATGCCTCGGTATTTAATGGGTACACCTGCGAGATGCACCTCATAGTCATTAATAAAAATCAAAGCAACGCAATATCGGGTACCTTTAATATCACAAGCCCGCAAACCTTCAATTCTGGAAGGGTCTGGAAATTCGATAACACCAGCTCTAACATTTCAGAAACCACCGCAATCAGCTCGATAACAAATAATCAGTTTGTATATACTATTCCGGCTAGAACGGTTTGCCATATGGTGCTTTATGCTAATCCGCCGGATTGGGACGATAATAGCGATTGCCATGTAAATATTTTGGAGCTTGATGCCTTTGCAGATGACTGGCTTAATACAAGAAATTTCTCACATTTCTCAGAATTTGCACAAGAATGGGGTATGTAAAAATTATAGCAAGTTTAACGATTTGTAGAGAATAGAATTAGGAATCGAGAATTGGAATTAATTGGACAGCCACCTATTAAATCATTAGTGACAGCGGGGCTGTTGTGAAAATTATAAATATTTACAGCTAACATTTTTTGTCTCTCAATTTTCCATGCAAATATTTAACTGAATTCCTTATAATTTGGATTAAAAAATTCTCTGCGTCTCTCCGCGCAATCTGCCTGCCAAGGCGTAGCGCAGGGAAGACTGGCGTCTAAAATTAAAAACTAAAAATTCAAAATTTAAAATTCATTCTAACGCAGTACTCAGCATTCACCACGCAGCACCTATCGAGTATCCAGCATCAAGAATCCAGCATCGAAAACAGGGGTTCAAAGGTGGTCAAACTGGTACAGATCCGGTACAGATTCGGTACAGTTAGGGGTATGTTTGCAGCCATTATGTGGCTGCCCTGAGCCTGTCGAAGGGGTATTCGGGTACAGTTTTTTCCGCCCAATCCTCCTTTTTACGCTAAAAATGAGGGGTCATTTTTTTTAAAAATTTAAGTTCAAAATTAATCGTCCTTCAAGATTTGGAAATCTCAATTCTTTTAGATTAATCAAAAATAAGCAATTTCCTAATATACCCGCGATAGATAAGTCCCTATGATGCAAGAGGTAACAATCTTTTGAATTTTAATGCTGGCGGGATCCCAGCGGAGAGGTAGAAATATGCCGCATGATGCATAAAAGGGTTTTAAATTTTTGTTAAAACGCTATAATGTCACCCTTTCTTGATTGTCTAAAATAAAAGAGAATATTTCTATGGCGACAGATTTTACTAAGCTTACCGATGCAGAATTGCTCGACCGCTCCGCAGCGGGTGAGGAAGGTGCATTCCGTGAACTCGTAAACCGCTATAGAAACGGCCTTTATGCCTTTTTACGTAATTTCCTCAACCAGGCCGATGCTATTGAGGACGTTTTTCAGGAAACGTTCCTCCAGCTTTTTACAAGCCGTGAAAGTTTTGACCGAACCCGGCCTCTTCGCCCATGGCTATATACCATTGCCGCAAATAAGGCCAAAGACGCTCTTAGAAAAATGCAGCGAAATGCAACGGTTCCCATCGGAACCATGAGCGAATCTGATGAAATGTCATTCGATGACATGCTAAATGTCTTAAAATCTGAAGAAGAAAGACCTTATGACGACCTCGAAAAAGGAGAAACGGCGGCAAACGTGCGTCGGATTATATCGAATATGCCGGATAATCTAAGGGAAATTCTCGTAATGGCGTATTTTAATCACTTTTCATACAAACAAATGAGTGACGTCCTGCGTATTCCTATCGGCACGGTTAAAAGCAGGTTGCATACGGCAGTAGGACGATTCGCAAAGGAATGGAAAGCAGCCATTAGGAGTAAAAAGACGCAATGATACCGCTTACTAATCAGCAAAAAGAGCTTCTTTTCGATTACTGTATTGGAATAACATCACAAGAAGAATCAGCACAGGCCCAGGAATTGATTTTTTCACACGAACAGGCGGCAGAATTAGTCAATTCCATCAAAGCATCATTATCACCCCTCGAAACTGTAATTCCCGAAGAATGCCCGCAAGAACTGGCCGATGGCACAATCTGGCGTATAAAGCAGACCCTGCGGACAAGCAATATAGGCTTAAACGAACTTCTTAAAGCTGAACAGAAACATAAAACTGGATTATGGCGGGATATTTTCTGGCGCCTTGCCGCTGCCGCCGTTTTTGTTATTGTCGGCTCTGCCCTTATAACTGGCGGCAGAATGGCGACCAACTATGCCCGCCAAAATTCATGGCAGACCAAATGCAATTCTAATTTAGCAAGTTTATTTAATGGGCTAAGCAACTATAAAAATGATAATAATGGCCAAATGCCGCTGCTTGCGACAACTCCCGGTTCACCGTGGTGGCGGGTTGGCGACCAGGGCCCGGAAAATGTCTCAAATACACGCAGGATGTGGATTCTGGTTAAGAATGATTATGTTAAGCCCGAAAATTTCAGGTGTCCTGCCACAAAAGGTATCTGCAGCATTGCCTGTAACGCAAAAGAATACAACGATTTTCCGAATAGAAGTTTAATTACATATAGTCTCCGCATCGGCAGTCCCGGCGGCGTTCAAAAAATCAGCAGACATGTAATAATTGCTGATATGAACCCGATATTCGTTAATATTTCGCCGGCTGAAAAAGAACTAATTGTCAATCTCAGTGATGAGCTTCTGAAAAGAAACAGCCCCAATCACGGTTTCAGGGGCCAAAATGTCCTCTTCAGTGACGGCTCAGTAGTATTCGCAAAACGCCGCACAGTTGATGTCTCGCTGGATGATATTTTCACCATCCAGGGCAAAAATAGTTATCAGGGTATCGAATTGCCGGAATCCGAATTAGACGCCTTTTTAGCTCCATAAATTTAATAACAACTCTCTTATAGCACACTTCTCCAAAAGCGCGCAAGCTTTCTATTTACGCCTGCTATTTTATTAATATAATGAAATATCGGCGCCCTCAAAAACGTCTTTTTAAAAAACAGCTTTTATCTTGGTTGAGGAAATAGGTTATGAAGAAGTTAATGGCATTGTCACTGGTTTTAGCGGTTTTTGTTCTTTGTGCCCCTTCGTTTGGATATATTCTTATTTACAAGGTCTCAGGTAAAATCAAAGGAGTCGATTGGAATTATGAGAATCCTCCTGCAGCCAGTGTCTCTATAAAAGGTTATCTGGCCTTTAATATAGATATAATTGATTATGTTGAAACGATCACCGAAGCTCAAATAGTGATATACGGAAAAGATAGAGGCAGCTATCCTGTTTATTATATCGATAATCTTACCGATCCCAACAAAACAGCTTTATGGAATGATGCCGGAATCATTACTGCTCTTGATATATTGGATTCCGATGGTGACTTTAATTATGAGTTCACAATGACCGGTAAGGTCAAAGATATCGATGTCGGTTTTGGCTGGGATGATACAAGACCGGCGGCAAAAAGTCTAAAAGGAGTCCTGACTTCATGGTGGGGAAGAATCCTGGACCCGAGTCAAAACCTTTTCGGTTCAGGCACTGCCTCGATGTCGCTCGATTCCAAAAAAACAAAAAATGCTAATTATTACGCATATGATGTTAATTATGTAATAACTTCTTTTATAGGCACCCTTGAAGCTAAAGGTTACAACGAAATATATTGATTTTCTGCCATTGAAAGCAATTAAGCCGGCGTTTTCAGCCGGCTTTTTTTTGTTTTTAGAAGAATTTACATTCTCATACGAAATTTAGAGGTTAATCATTATTATTTTTAGGCCGATAATACTAATAGTTTTCAGGTTAGGTTTTAAAAGGAATCGGCTATGAGTTTAATAAAAAAATTATTAGTTGAACCCGGAAAGAAGGCCCGGCTAAGTGATTGGGACCCTAATTTCACCGGTGACTACCAAAATAAAGAACAGTCTTTGCCAGTATCGGAAAAATTATCAGATAAATTAGCAAAGCTTCAATACATGCTTTTCGCCGAAAACCAAAAAGCATTGCTTATAGTTCTTCAGGCAATGGATGCGGGCGGCAAAGATGGAACAATCCGCACTGTTATGGGCTCCATGAATCCCCAAAGCTGCAAAGTCACCTCCTTCAAGGCGCCGACCGATGAAGAGCGGGCACATGATTTCCTCTGGCGGGTGCATCGTTTTGTCCCCAGAAAAGGCGAGGTCAGGATTTTTAACCGCTCGCACTACGAAGATGTGCTGATTGTCCGTGTTCACAATCTCGTGCCCAAATCTGTATGGTCGAACCGTTTTGAGCAGATTAATAATTTTGAAAAGCTTCTGGTTGAAAGCGACATCCATGTGATAAAATTTTTCCTCCATATCAGCAAAAGCGAGCAGAAAAAGCGATTCAAAGAACGCCTCGAAGACCCCTCAAAAAACTGGAAGGCAGAGCCTGCCGATTTCGAGGAAAGAAACTATTGGAGCGAATATACAAAGGCATATGAAGATGTCCTTGCCAGATGCAGCACGGATTTCGCCCCCTGGTATGTCATCCCCGCCAATCACAAGTGGTTTAGAAATCTTGCAATATCTCAAATACTGGTTCACCACTTTGAAAAGCTGAATATGAAGTTTCCCAAGCCCAGATACGAGATTTCAGAGCTCAAGAAGATGTTTAACGAGTCAGTTAAATAACTAATTTTAGCAACTCATTTAAAATTTTCTGAAAAGCCGTTTTGGCGTAATTCATGCCTTTTCCTAACAGAATATTAACATTTTTATAGCAATTCTCTAATCATTAAATTTGATAATAAAGACCGATATAATAAATAAGCATCTGAGGTTTCTTAAATGACAGGTTTTCTCAGAAGCGAAAAATTAATAATCAAAGCGAGGTAATTGAATTGAGAACAGTTGATTTTCTCGAGGATGCGATAGAAATACATGGAGGAGATGATTTTGAATGTCAGCATGCCAGACAGGCGGCAAAGCTAGCGCTTAAGTTATTTGATAAGATGCAGCCGCTGCATAAAATGGGCAATACTGAGCGGATTTGGCTTCGAATTGCGTCTTTACTGCACGATATAGGTAAGAGTGCCAATAGCGAATTTCATCATAAGGCTTCCCAGGACATTATAATACGGCATGCAGCTTTGCCCTTTAGAAAACGTATTCGCAAAATAATAGGGCTTATTGCCCGTTATCATAAAGGTGCGACGCCGAAAGACACGCATAAGTATTACCGGCGATTAAATGAAGAAGATAAACGCTGCGTTATGATTTTAGCAGGGATGCTAAGAATGGCGGATGGTTTGGATGCAGGGCATAAAGGGTTAGTAACTGATTTGGCTTGCCAGGCACGAGGCAGGAAGCTGATAGTATATCTTGTCGGCAAGGAAGGTATTGATGTAGACAAGGCCGTTAGGAAAGCGGACTTATTAGGGCAGGCATTCGATTGTGAAGTTGAAGTAAGAACAGTGGCGAAGGTTATCGGCAAAAATCTTGATTTCAGTCGCTTATGTGTATATACTCAGGCTGCTTAAATATGCGGAAAGTGAGATACTATGGGGCGACTGATAATACTTTCGGGACCTTCGTGTGTCGGCAAAGGGCCGCTGCAAAAAGCTCTAAATAAATTTTACCCCGAATTGGCCGGCGAGCTTAAAAAGCTGGTCCTTTACGACAGCCGTGAACCTCGCCCCGGCGAAACTGACGGTATCGATTTTCATTTCCGTTCACGTGAATTTATCGAGCAGCTTCGAAAAAAAGATAATTTTCTCGTCATGGATGTTCGCGGCGATTTGCAGGCCCTTGACCTTAATTACTTTCGCGAAACAGTTGGCTCAGGTAATGCTTTTTTCGAAGGCAATGTTGTAATTGCAAAAGAGCTTTTGGATTTGGCTCATAAGGAAAAAATTGAATCTTTAACTGTTTTTTTGGCTCCATTATCGAAAACAGAAATCGATAATCTTAAGAGCAGAAAAGAAATAAATTTAGAAAAAACGATTACTGATATAATGAGAAGAAAGCTCCTCAGGAGGACTCAAAAACAAAAATCAATATTGTCCCTTGCAGATCTTGAAAACATCGAAACACGCGCGAAAAGCGCTTATAAAGAAATCAAAGAGGCTTATCTTTTCGATTTTATCATAGCTAATCATGATGGTGAAGATAGTGAAAACTGGGATGCCTTTGGTTTTCCTGTAGGGGATGCCGGCAGGACTTTGATGGCTTTTGCTGAAATTTTAAACGGCCGAAGGCCTTTAGAAATAGAAAAATGGACAAGAGAAATTCTGCCATAATTCAATGAAATTATCTGATCAAACAAGTGACTGCGATAGTTTTAAATATCTCGCATGCCTTTATATGAAAGAGCAGATAAAGGAATTAAGCCGGCATCTGCGGGGAGCCAGGCTTGCAAGGGATACGGAGTATGTCCACCAGGCCAGAGTATCATCCAGGCGGCTTCGGGCGGCGCTTGGAATGTTCGAAAAGTGTTTTCCCCGGCAACAGTCAAAAAAATGGCAAAAACAAATTAAGAAATTAACCAGTCGGCTTGGAGCAGCAAGGGATGCCGATGTCCAGATTGATTTTCTCAAGGATTTCATTTCGAAAATTCCTGCCGCTGACAAAGGTTTACGTCCGGGTCTTCGCAGAGTCATGCTGCGTGTCAAACAAAAACGCAGGAAGATTCAGCCGAAAATCGTCAAAGTACTCGACCGTATAAAAAAAGACGGGACCATAGCGGATATGAGGGAGGAAACAAAAAAAACAGAAAAGCGGCTTTCACACCAGCATATTGATATTCATAGCCGGTATGTCTTCGAACAGGTGAACCAACAAATCGAAAAACAGCTTGACACATTGTTAGCGTCTCAGAATTGCCTCGAAAATCCGGATGACAAACTCGGGCATCATCAAATGAGAATCGAGGCCAAACGGCTTCGTTATATGCTGGAGATTGGTAATCTTCCTTATGGCAAGCTTCTCACCCCTAATATCGGGATAATGAAAAGATTACAGTCGCTTCTTGGCAAGGTTCATGATTGTGATGTATGGCTTGAGGACCTCTCCAGATTTTCTGAAAAGGAAAAGAAAAGAACAATTAAATATTTTGGCCGCGAAAGGCCCTTCAGCAAGTTCAAACCCGGGATTCAATATATTGTGGGACATCGTTATGATGATAGAAAATTGTTCTTCGAAAAAAGCAGGGCATTATGGAAGGAAATTAACGATTCCTCTCTGCTCGACAATTTGCGGTCAATCATAAAAAACAAAAGCAGTTTACCATTGAAAAACACAAATCAAACGCATGTTGAAAAAACCAATAGAAATATTGTGAATCCGAAGAAGAATTTATAGACAGGCTGCTTTTAGCAATCAAGAAATTAAGCGTAAATTATTATGCCTGAAATCAGAAAGATTGCTGTAGTAAGTGACGTTCACGGCAATTTGCCTGCTCTTGAAGCGGTGCTGGCGGATTGCCGCAGCCAAAATATCGATGAGATTTGGAATCTGGGTGATTTTACAGGCTATGTTCCATTCCCAAACGAAGTAATTGAGCTTCTTCGAAAAAGTTGTTCAGCGAACATTATCGGCAATTATGATTTGAAGGTCCTTTCGTTTCCCCAAAAAAGTGCCGAGTGGAAGATTGAAAAATCAGGTGAAAAGTATATATCTTTTGAATGGAACAACTCAGTATTATCTCAAAAAAACAGGCGATATCTTGCGGGTTTGCCAAAGACAAAAAAAATCAAAATTAATAAATATTCTTTCTTGTTGACGCACGGCAGCCCCGAAAGCCAGAATGAAGGCCTTATATCTACAACTCCAGTTGAAAGAATGGAAGAGCTTGCCAAAATCGCAGGGACTGATGTTGTTCTTTGCGGCCATACTCACAGGCCGATGGTTAAGAAAGCAGCGGGTGTTTTATTTGTAAATGCCGGCAGTGTCGGCCGCCCGGAAGGGGACAATCGCGCATGTTATGCTGTTCTACATTTTACAGTCAATCGCCTCCGTGTCGAGCATCGTTTAGTTGATTATGAAATTGAAAAGTCTGCTCGAGCTATACGAAAAGCAAAACTGCCGGAAAATTTTGTTAATGTTTTGAATAAAGCGGCAAGTTTAGACGTTTTAAGGAACAAAAAGACAAAGGCCGGCAAAACAGAACAAGAGCGGCTTGAGTCAGCATTGTCTCTTGCTAAAAAATGTAAATATGAGCAGGGGCATACTCACCAGGTCGAACATCTCGCCTTAAAAATTTTCGATGAGCTTGTCAATCTCCATAGATTTGGTCAAAAGGAAAAATTTCTTCTTCGATGCGGCGCTATTTTGCACGATATCGGTTGGCTCAACGGCCAAAACGGCCATCATAAAACAGCCCTGCGCATTATAATGGATTGTCCCATTCTTAAATTCGATTTTAGAGACAGACGAATTATAGCCCTTTTGGCAAGGTATCATCGAAAGGCCGTCCCTAAAGATAAGCACCCATATTATCGTGACCTTGATGAAAAAGAACGCGATATAGTTTGCAAGCTTGCATCGATTTTGAGAGTGGCCGATGGCCTTGACCGAACTCATAGAAGCATAGTAAAGGATGTAACCTGTAAGGCCGATAAAAGGCGTATACTTATTGTTTGCAGTTCCAAAGAAGCTTTGAATGAAGAGTTTGCCGCAGCGTTGGAAAAAGGAAAGCTTTTCGAAAAAGTTTTCGCACGAAAGCTTCTGTTACAAAAAAACTAACTTTAGCTTTATGGGACTTTTAAACTATTTATTGAGCGACATAAGCATAAAAAAATGAAAAAAACAAATCAGCCATCACAGCAGGTAAAGGTTCTAGGCGCTATTGATATCGGCTCTAATTCGATACGTATGTTAATAGCCCAATTGCTGCCTGATGGCCGGATTGAGGATTTAGAACGGCTGCAGCGCGCGGTTCGTATCGGCCAGGACACATTTCACGGCGGCCGAATCAGAACTCAAACCATGCGGGCGGCGGCCCTGATTCTTCGTGACTTCAAAAAAGTTTTAAAACTGTATAAGGCTGATTTGATCAGGGTCGTTGCGACAAGTGCCGTCCGTGAAGCCGCCAATGCAGATGCTTTTCTCGACCGAATCCTGATGACCACAGGTTTCGATGTGGATGTCATTAGTCCCTCTGAAGAAAGCAGGCTGATGGTTGTCGCGGTCCGTCACGAAATCGGCACCCCCCAACTGGCCAAAAAAAGTTCTGTAATTATTGAGGTTGGCGGCGGGAGCACCGAGATAAATGTCCTTCGAAATGGTCAGATTGCCGCATCTCAGAATCTGGCAATTGGTTCAATCCGTCTTCAGGAAATTTTATCTACCAGCACTGTATCTGCTGAGCGCTCAGCTGAAATGATACACAAGCAGGCCGCCGGAATCATATCTTCAATGGCTAAATTGCTTCGCCTTCGCCAGATAAAAGTATTTTATGCCGTAGGCGGTGATGCCAGATGGGCAGCCCGGCAGGTCGGAAAACCTTGCGAAATCAAAGGCCTGCATTGCGTTTCAAAAAAAGACGTCGATAAATTAATAGAAAAATGTCGTCATTTGACCGCTGATAAGATTTCCAGAATTTACGGCCTTTCTTTCAGCGATGCCGAAACACTGGTTCCTGCCTTATTGGTCTACCAGATGCTTCTAAACGCGATCGGAGCACAAAAATTTATTGTTTCTAATGTCTCTATGCGTGACGGAGTCCTTCTTGACCTTGCCTATCAATCCGCGGATTCAATCGAAGATTCCTCATACAACGATATAACACGTTCAGCAATATCAATTGCCGAAAAATACGGTGTGGATTTGAATCATGCCAGGCATGTCCGGGAAATATCGGCGCGCCTGTTCGATACGCTTGCTGCCGAGCATTCGATGAACAAGCGTCAAAAGCTTCTGCTTGAAGTCGCGGCCCTGCTTCATGAAATAGGCACGTTCGTTTCCGGCAGGGCATATCACAAGCATAGTTTTTATCTTATAGCTAATTCCGAAATCTCCGGCCTCAAACAGGAGGAAATTCAACTGATTGCGCATGTAGCCCGTTACCACAGGCGAAGCAGGCCCAAACCAGCGCATGTTGAATATATGGCGCTGCCCAGGGATAGACGTCTTACGATAAATAAAATGGCTGCGATTCTGCGCGTCGCGGATGCCCTCGATGCCGGCAGGGCTCAGCATCTTCGCAATATCACCTTCAGGATAACCGATGAAGAGCTTGAGATAATCATTTCGACCTCAGCCGATGTAAGTCTCGAAGAGCGGATGCTTTCAATGCAGGGGGATTTGTTCGAGGATATTTACGGATTGCGGATTCGTCTCGAGAGAGAGTAATTATGAAAAGACTAAAAGATTTAAATTCACCGAAGCTGATGATAAATCGCGAGGCAAGCTGGCTCGAATTCAATGACCGTGTCATGCAGGAAGGCCTGCGTCAGGACCTGCCTCTTGGCGAAAGATTGAAATTTCTCTCTATTGTCAGCTCCAACCTTGATGAGTATTTTATGATTCGTGTCGCGGGTCTTATGCAGCAGCATATCGATGATTCGAGGGCCCGGGACTCAAGCGGCATGACTGCAAAAGCACAGCTTGATTTAATCAGCAAACGCGTCCATAAAATGATCTCCGGCCAGTCTGCGGGCATCAGCGAAGTTTTTAACAAGCTTTCAAGCAGCGGTTTTCATGTTTTAACCCGCGCCGATTGGAATGATGAGCAAAGAGCGTATCTCCGCCAGCATTTCAATAATGAAATATTGCCGATTTTAACGCCTATAGCCATTGAAGGATTGAATCCGTCTCCTTTGCTGCCGGGATTGCAGTTGTATCTGGCTTTATCGGTCAGTGCAGGCAGGTCCAGGACAAAAATTGTGGCTGTCCCTGTTCCAGCCCTTTATCACAGGTTCATTAATATACCCACAGAAGGGGACATGTATGTAACGCCTGTTGAGGAGGTAATAGCCGCAAACGCTCACGCTCTGTTTACCAATGCGAGAATAATATCAGCCGCTTTTTTCCGTATTACCAGAGATGCCGATGTTTCCATACAGGAAGATGAGGCTGCCGATTTGCTGAGCACCATTGCCCGCGCAGTTCGTGAACGCAGAAGGCGTTCAGCTGTCAGGCTGGAGATATCTGCAAATGCAGAGCCGCGAACGAAAAGATGGCTCACGAAATTCCTGCAGCTTTCCAGTCAGGATGTCTATGAAATTGATGGTCTGGTTGGCGCCTCGGCGATAATGCAATTATGCGATTTGCTTCCATCTGAAAAAATGAAAACGCAGGACTGGACCGGGCAGCCTGCCCGCGACCTCAATGGCGAGGATGATATCTTCGCCAGCATTCAGCAAAAAGATATTCTGTTGTTTCATCCTTATGAAACTTTTGAGCCTGTAATGAAGCTTGTTGACCAGGCCGCCAATGACCCAAATGTCATGGCCATCAAGCAAACCCTTTACAGGACAAGCGGCACATCGCCTCTTGTCCAGTCTCTTGCATCTGCCGCTAAAAACGGCAAAGAGGTCACTGTTCTTGTGGAGCTTAAGGCCCGGTTCGACGAGTCGCGTAATGTAAACTGGGCACTGGAACTGGAGGATGCCGGCTGTCACGTGATTTACGGAATCGCAAGATTAAAGACCCATGCAAAGGCAATGCTTATAATCCGTAGAGAGCAGGGAAAAATCAGGCAATATGCCCATCTTTCTACAGGCAACTACAACGACCGGACCGCCAAAATATATTCCGATATTGGTCTTATGACCTGCAGGCCGGATATTACCGCAGATGTTGCGGCCTTTTTCAATCTTCTAACCGGCCAATCGGAAACTGTCGGCTGGCACAGGCTGACTATCGCGCCTACGAATATGAGACAAAAATTCATCGACCTCATTGAGCGTGAGATTCAAAAATCAACTCCGGGCGAAAGGGGATTAATCATAGCCAAGCTAAATGCCCTCCATGACCCGGCGATTTGCCGTGCACTTTACAGGGCAAGCCAGGCAGGTGTCCGTGTTAAGCTCAATATCCGCGGAATATGTGTCCTGCGCCCGGGAATTAAAGGCGTTTCTGACAATATTGAGGTGCATTCAATTATCGATAAATATCTTGAGCATTCGAGGATTTATTTTTTCCGCAACGGCGGCCATGAGGAAGTTTATTTAAGCAGCGCTGACTGGATGAAAAGAAATCTTGACCGCCGCCTTGAGATTCTATTCCCGGTTTTGGATAACAAGCAAAAGGCAAGGATTATAAAAATGCTTGAAATATTTTTTGAGGATAACACCCAGTCATGGCAGCTTTTGCCCAATGGCCAGTATAAACGTATAGAGCCCCGCGGCAAAAAAATCAGGGCACAGCAAATTTTCTATGAAGAGGCCCTCAAATCCGCCTCTATTGCAAACCACGTAAAAACCCGTTTTCGCCCGCTCAGCAGACCCGCAAAATGATTTTCAAATTATTCAACTGTTTTTGAGACTTCGAATAACTTAAAAGAACCTGACAACTCCGCAGGCAATTCTACTTTCGTTATCCATTTTGGGAATTCATTAGAAAAGAGCCGCTGACAGAATTCTTTATTTTCTTCAGTTTTTCGATAATCAGCGAATTCCGGCGAATCTGAACACAGCAGAATTAAATTAATTCCGCGCTGTTCTAATAATTCTTTTGCGGCATCATCGGTGTTCGCCTCCATAATATCGTAAGTATCGAGTATTCCTTTCCAGTTACGCTGATTAGGCGAGCCAATCGTTTCATGTCTGGTGCGGTAAAGAATTTCGGGCCCGAAATTCGTATTTGTTAGTATTCGCAATCGTTTGCCTTGCCATTTTTCATCATCATTTAAATACCGGCATATCTTCAGTAATGAAACTTTTTTTCCTTGTTGATTTTCAGTATTGCCGGCCGCAAACAAAGCCGCCGCGAATCCAAGAACAAAAAACGTAGCGGAAAATCCTGCCACTACGCAAACATTTTTTAAAACTCTTATTATGCCGCGTTTCTGTCCTTCAATTCTTTTTAACGTCCTGTCCATCATTTCCGCCATAGGAAACATAAGAAGAAGCTGAGCATAACCTGTCCATCTGATTCGGTTAATCGAAAGAGCAGCGAAAATAAGCAGAAGAATCGATACATATACCCATCCCCTTTTATTCTGCGAGCTCTTTTTAACAAGCAGGTAGCCAAGAATACCGGCACTTGCCGCGAGTGTCCCAGCGAATTGAACAGATACAGCAATTGGAGTCCCTGTGGTAAACATATGCTGCAGCTCACTTACCCTTTCATACCATACCTTAATTACACGCGGGTCAACATCTGATACCTGTCCGCCAAAAAAACTTGGAAGTATAAAGCTTAAGGCAACACTATGAGTTATTTTCGGAAATAAAAGGAATATACAGATTACCATCAAACATGCTGTGCCGCCTGCAAATATCAGACGTGCGCTTCGGCGATTAAAAACTTCTGAAAAACGGTTTACTAAACCGGCAATAATCCAAAAAGCCGCAAGCAAGCCGCACATAGTCCAGTGTGCTATAGACAGCCGGTCAAAATCTTGTGCACCCAGATCGTTCCATGGGCGCTCTGCCAATAAACTAATCCCTGTCGCAATAAAAAGGCAAATACTGTAATAGGTGCTCTTTTCTGCAAAATCGCTTTTCTCAAAAATCCAGAACAAACCTAATACAGCCGCTGTCGCAAAGACAATTGTTATCAAATCCATCCCTGTCCAAATCGCTGCACCCCCAATAGCACCTGCGGCACAGCATAGCCATGGGCTGGCAGGACCTGAAACAAGACGCAATCCGAACCCAAAAAGCACAGCAAAAAGAAAAATCGATAGGCTGTGCTGGTCGCATCTTCCGGGCTGACAATAAGAAATTATCACTGTCTGGAAAAGAATCAGAATACCAAGCAGATAGGGTCCTTGTTTGCTCAAAAGCGGCCTTGATGACCATATCAGTATCAGCAGAGTAGCGACTAATAAAACAGGACTAATTATTACTCCCCACCAGTAAAGAGCTGTTTTAAAATCAGTAAAGATAGTCCCCGGAAGTGCCCCTGCAACAAGCAGGATATCGAAAGGACGCGTCCAGTGAAGCGTCTCACCGTATGGAGCGTTGCTGCGTAAATTTACTGTCGTATACCATCCGCCGCCTTCGTATAAGTCCTGCACACGGTTCAATCGGAAAAAGGAGTCCGTGTCCACCATCTCAGGTGCGGACCGAACCGCATAAGATACGCACCATATAATGCAAAAAAAAGCGCAGAAAAATCCAAACCTGATAAACTCCTTTTTATCCTGGGCATGCAAATCCATTTTTCGGCATCCTTATATCTTTATTGCGCCCGGCAGGAGTCGAACCTGCAACCTTCGGGTTCGAAGCCCGACACTCTATCCAATTGAGCTACGGGCGCAAATTATTCAAAACAAATATAGCAGTTTAACTGCAAATTTCAAATCTTAATCCATTCAAATTACTCTGGAATAGCTTAATACGGTTCATCTTTTTTGACATCGTTGTCCGAAATTGTTATAGTGATGTGATATTATTTTTAATCATCCGGGGGTAAAAAAATTATGAAAAACAGCTTATACGTATCGATGTTTTCTATCTTAATTGTAATTTCATCTGCTGCACAGGCACAGGAACCCGTATGGACGTGGGTCGATGGTGAAAATTATTATAATTCATCAGGCACTTCTGGCCAGCCCGGCGGACGGCAGGCTGGTGTTTCCTGGATCGACAGCGACAAAAATCTTTGGTTTTTCGGCGGATACGGCCGAGGCAGAAACTCTACAGCTGCAGGACTGCTGAATGGCTTATGGAAATTTAACGGCTCAGACTGGATACTCGAGAAGGGCTGGGATTCTGTAACAGATATTTCCTACCAAACTGGTGTATACGGCACAAAAGGCTCTTCCGATTCATCCAATATGCCCGGTGCCAGATGGAATGCTGTCTCATGGACCGGCACAGGTGCAACAGATGGCTATCTCTATCTTTTCGGCGGAAGCGGATATGATACAAATGGAACATCAGGTTATTTAAATGATTTATGGCGGTTTAATCTCAGCAGCAAAAATTGGACCTGGGTCGCTGGCTCCAATGCTGTCTGGCAATACGGCATTTATGGAACAATGGGGCAGGCCGCAACAAGCAATACACCCGGAGCAAGAGGCTGGAGCGCAACTTGCGTAGACAGCAACGGCACACTCTGGCTTTTTGGCGGCTATGGTTACGGCAGCAGCGGCTCATTTGGCTTTCTAAATGATTTATGGAAATACAGCAGCTCCAAATGGACTTGGATTAATGGATCAAAGAGTATTAATCGTAGAGGTGTTTACGGCACAAAAGACATAACAGGTGCTGATAACATGCCGGGAGGAAGATATGGAAGTGCCATGTGGATGGATACCAAAGGAAACCTCTGGGTCTATGGCGGCGCCGGTTATGACAGCAGGGGCTCAGGCGGATATTTAATAGATTTATGGAAATTTGATGGCACAAACTGGACATGGGTCAGCGGCTCCAA
>CAYSKP010000068.1:0-6009 GCA_964431645.1 uncultured Pirellulales bacterium | reverse complement strand
TAGATTTTCCAACGCCGTTACGGCCGAGGAGGCATATCCGCTCACCTGCCTCGATTTGAAAGGTCACGTGTGCCAGAAGCGGCTGGCCGCCATATCCAACACTAACATCCTGCATTCCTATTAATGACATATTATCTATTGTATACGAAAGCGATTTTTCTCATACTACGTTTTCAATTAATCCGGAATCTACGGTCTTACGATAAAAGGTAAAAGGAAACATCCTTCCCGGGTACGAGATATTTACTAAGCGATTCGACCCATCTGATTAAATAATTCCCCTATTTGTAAACCTATCAGACTTAGCGGAATATTATGTCGTAACCATCTTTGTGTTTCCTGCAGTGAATTGTTTATAAATTGCGGGACTGTATCGGCGGACGAGTTGAAAAGACAGCAGCACATATTGTCTTAAAAAGGGTTTTTACTAAAGGATAATTTATGATATCAAAAATTCTTGTGCCAACAGACGGTTCAAAAACAGCTAAAAAGGCAGCTACCTATGCAATTGGCCTGGCAAAGCAGTTACACGCCTCAATAATTGTCATTTGCGTCGTTGATAAGCGGTTCCTGGTAAGTCGAACGGTGCTTGTCAAGCCGTCCAGCCGGTATGTGGCAGAGTCCATAGATGATTATCAACAGGAGGCCGCTGAAAGATATACAAGAGATATAAAGAAACTATGCGGAAAAGGAGTACAGTCAAGGACTATCATAAAACAAGGACATCCTGTTGAGGAGATTGCCAAACAGGCAAAAAAGTCAAAGGTAAACCTTATTGTTATGGGTTCTCATGGACAAAGCGCTATAGCGGCCGCGACTCTTGGCAGTGTTACCTATGGCGTGATTCACAAAGAAACAAAAATCCCGGTACTCATTGTGAGGAGGTAAATGAACGGGAGCATTCAGGCTTTTTATACCTGTCAATCATTATGACAGCTTTTTTATGCTGTGACTGAGCAGGAAGGCCCTTGCGTCAGTCCGTATAATTTTATCTAACATCCTGCATTCCTAAATGACATATGCCTATTGTATCGAAAGTGCTTTGCGCATAACGAATTGTTTGCAGTCGTCGTTCGGATTGATTAGCAAGTACGCACTTGGTAATTCAGATTTTTGGATTATGAAAACCAATGCAGGGTGGGAATCGTAATTAAGTGTGTAGTTGACGAGGAGGGGGAGAAATAGTATAAATGCACAATTCACCCTTGCACGACACGTTGCGTCGGGTTGGGGTTATGCGGCTCGGCTCGTTTCGGTTAACGGTAAACGTAAATCGATTTTTGACAAATTGAACAAAGAACATAGAACAGAGAATGCAGAACACAGAACATCAGTAAAGAAAGAGGTCAGACAAATATGGCACGAAGGATGGTAACGATCGACGGCAATGCGGCGGCAGCGCATGTGGCGCACGCGACAAATGAGGTAATAGCGATATATCCAATTACGCCGAGTTCGCCGATGGGCGAGATTTCGGATGATAAGACCGCGCGCGGCGAAAAAAATATTTGGGGCACGATTCCGTCTGTGACGGAGATGCAGTCGGAAGGCGGAGCGGCAGGAGCTGTGCATGGTGCGCTTACGGCAGGGGCATTGACGACAACATTTACGGCATCGCAGGGACTTTTACTGATGATACCGGATATGTATAAAATCGCGGGCGAATTATTGCCGACGGTGTTTCATATAACGGCAAGGTCGCTTGCAGCGCATGCATTGTCGATTTTCGGAGACCACGCAGACGTGATGGCGTGCAGGCAGACGGGATGGGCGTTGCTGTGCTCAAACAGCGTGCAGGAGGTAATGGATTTTGCGTTGATTTCACAGGCGGCGACTCTGGAGACCAGGGTGCCGTTTTTGCATTTCTTCGACGGATTCAGGACGAGCCATGAGATTCAAAAGATTGAAGAGCTGACGTATGATGATATGCGGGCGATGATAACGGATGAGCTGGTGGCGGCGGTGCGTGCGAGGGCGCTTTCACCTGACAGGCCGATGATGGCGGGAACCGCACAGAACCCGGATGTGTATTTCCAGGGGCGCGAGGCGGCGAATAAGTTTTATCTTGCGGTGCCGGCGATTGTGCAAAAGGTGATGGATAAATTCGCGAAGCTGGCGGGCAGGCAGTATCATTTGTTCGATTATGTCGGGGCACCCGATGCGGACAAGGTAATAATTATAATGGGCTCAGGCGCGGAGACATGTCACGAGACGGTTGAGTATCTAAACGCCAAGGGACAGAAGGTCGGCGTGCTGAAGGTGAGATTATTTAGGCCGTTTGATGTGCAGGCATTTATTAATGCGCTGCCGAAGACGGTAAAGAAGATTGCAGTATTAGACAGGACGAAGGAGCCCGGGGCATTGGGCGAGCCGTTGTATATGGATATACGCACGGCGGTTGGCGAGGCGATGGCCAATAAGACGGCTGCATTTAAGGAATATCCATTAATTGCGGGCGGAAGGTATGGGCTTGGGTCAAAGGAATTTACGCCGGCGATGGTCAAGGCGGTGTTCGATAATCTTGATGCAAAAGAACCGAAGAACGGATTTACGGTCGGCATTATAGATGATGTCACTAATACAAGCTTGAAGGTCGATGCAAGTTTTGCGCTGCCACCTGAAGGGATTTATACGGCGATGTTCTACGGGCTGGGCTCGGATGGGACAGTCGGCGCGAATCACAACTCGATACAAATTATCGGTCAGCAGACAGACAATAACGCACAAGGGTACTTTGTTTACGATTCGAAGAAGGCGGGGGCGATTACGATTTCGCACCTGCGTTTCGGCAGGAAGCCGCTGCGCAGGCCGTATTTGATTACAAAGGCGGATTTTGTGGCGTGCCATAATCCGAGTTTTTTGGAAAAATACGATATGCTTTCGACGGCGAAAGAGGGCGCGACATTTTTGATGACAAGCTCGCATCCGGCGGACAAGGTTTGGGAAACGCTGCCGATGGAGGTGCAAAAGCAAATAATCGAGAAGAAGCTTAAGTTTTACGTGATTGACGCGATTTCACTTGCGCAGGATATAGGCCTGGGCGCCAGAATCAATACGATAATGCAGGTGGCGTTCTTTAAAATCAGCAATATCATCCCGATTGAGAAGTCAATTGCGGCGATAAAGGCGGCGATTCTGAAGAGCTATGGCAAGAAGGGCGAGAAGATTGTCGCGATGAATAATAAGGCGGTGGACGGCGCTTTGGAACGGGTGTTCGAAGTTAAGGTGCCGGGCAAGGTGACAAGCAATATTAAGATGCGAGAGGTTGTGCCCAGCGATGCTCCGGATTTTGTGAAGGATGTTACGGCGGAGATTATGGAGCTGCACGGAGACGACCTGCCGATAAGCAAGCTTCCCAATGACGGCAAGTGGCCGACAGGGACAATTAAATACGAGAAGAGAAATATCGCGGTGAATATCCCGGTTTGGGAGCCGCAGGTTTGCATACAGTGCGGGACGTGCTCATTTGTATGTCCCCATGCGACGATAAGGACAAAGGCATACGATAAAAATTATCTTGAAAATGCTCCGAAGACTTTCAAGAGCTCGGATGCAAAGGGCAAGGAATTCGCCGGGATGAAATTTACGGTGCAGGTTGCGCCTGAGGACTGCACGGGATGCGGGGACTGTGTTGTGATGTGCCCGGCACTGGAGAAGGACGCAAATAAGCAGCCGACTGGACGCAAGGCGATAAATATGGCGCCTCAGGAGCCGCTGCGGGGACAGGAAAGGGAAAATTACGAGCATTTCCTTTCGATACCAAATACCGACCCGAAGCTGTTCAAGCGTGAAAGCGTGAAGGGAAGCCAGTTGATACAGCCGCTGTTCGAATATTCAAGCGCATGCGCGGGATGCGGCGAGACGGCTTACATCAAGCTATTGACGCAGTTATTCGGTGACAGGGCGATGATTGGCAACGCGACGGGATGCTCGTCGATTTACGGCGGCAACCTGCCGACTACGCCTTATACGACAAGGCAGGAAGACGGCCGCGGGCCGATTTGGAGCAACAGCTTGTTTGAGGATAATGCCGAATTTTCTTTAGGAATGAGGTTGACAGTCAATAAATTCAGACAGCAGGCGGCGGAGCTGCTCGATGCGGTTGCCCAAAAGGGCTGCGTTGAGGCGGCGCTGGCTAATGAGATAAAAGTGGCGGTAATGACAAATGACCCGTCTCAGGATGCTATCGAGCAGCAGAGGGCATGCGTGGCGAAATTGAAAGAGCAGTGCAAGAAGAGCGATTGCCCGGAATGCAAGCGGCTGTTAACAGTTGCGGATTATCTTGTGCGAAAATCAGTGTGGGCACTGGGCGGGGACGGCTGGGCTTATGATATCGGCTACGGCGGACTCGACCATGTGCTTGCGACAGGGCACGATATAAACGTGCTTGTGCTTGATACTGAGGTTTACTCGAATACCGGCGGGCAGATGTCGAAATCGACACCGAGAGGCGCGGTTGCTAAATTTGCGGCCGCGGGAAAACCTGCACCAAAGAAAGACATGGGACTTCTGGCGATGACATATGGCAATATTTATGTGGCCAAGGTCGCGATGGGAGCTAATACAAATCAGACGGTGAAGGCATTCGTTGAAGCGGAATCATATCCGGGGCCGTCATTAATAATTGCTTATGCACAGTGCATTAATCACGGCATCGATATGATAACCGGTTATGACCAGCAGAAGAAGGCGGTCGCAAGCGGGCACTGGCCGCTGTTCAGGTTTGATCCGAGACTTAAAGAGCAGGGAAAAAATCCCTTACAGCTCGATTCGAAAGCGCCGACAATCAGGTTCGATGAATACGCGTATAACGAGAACCGTTATAAATCGCTGCTGAAATCGAAGCCGGAGATTGCGGAGCAGTTGATGAAGCTTGCAAATGAAGATGCGGCGCATCGGTATTTCCTGATGGAACAGCTTTCAAAGCTGGAGCCGAAAAAAAGTTAACAAAACCCCCAACATGAAGTTGGGGGCTTACAATAGAGAATTGAACCCCAGGATAAACCTGGGGGCTTACAATTATGGAAAATGTAAAAGCGATAGTTTTACGTGCGGCGGGAATTAACTGCGACCTTGAGACACAGAATGCATTCGAATTAGCAGGCGCGCTGGCGGACCGTGTTCATATAAACAGGATTATAGAAGACAAGAACCTGCTGGATGGATATCAGATACTTGTGATACCGGGGGGGTTCAGCTATGGAGACGATGTCGCGGCGGGGAAAATACTGGCAAACCAGATAAGGCACCACTTACAGGAAAAGGTGCAAAAATTTATAGCCGATGGCAAGCTGGTTTTAGGAATCTGCAACGGTTTTCAGGTCTTGGTGAAGGCAGGTATTTTGCCGGGGGATGGGCAGGGGCAGCAAACAATTACGGTTACATATAATGACAGCAATAAATTTGAAGACAGGTGGATTTATCTTGAGCCACAATCTGACAGATGCGTTTATATCGAGAAAGGCAGACGCATTTATCTTCCTATAGCGCACGGCGAAGGAAAGGTAGTTACAAAGGACGAACAAACACTTGAAAACCTGCAGTCAAATGGTTTTGTGGCATTCAAATACGTGGATGAAAGCGGCAATGAAGGCGGCTATCCTGTTAATCCAAATGGTTCGATGGGTTCAATAGCGGGGCTGACCGATTCGACAGGGAGGGTTTTGGGATTAATGCCTCATCCTGAGAGACATGTAAGAAAAACACAGCATCCGAGATGGACACGCTTAGAGACACAAGGCGCAAGTGACAGGACTGCGGAAGCGGATGGAATTACTATTTTTGCAAATGCCGTGAAATACGTAAAGACGAATCTTTAAATCATTTCTATTAATTATATTAATCGCTCGCGGGGAGCAGAAAGAGCATTTCAATTGCTCTCCCTACTCCCCTAACAAGCTTTGAAACCAAAATAGATGTTGCTGCTACAATGCTCTTCTGTTTCGAAGCCAGCCTATTAACCCTACGCCTAAGCCGCAGAGCAGCACAGCGGCAGGAGCCGGTGCCTTT
>CAYSKP010000067.1:0-28863 GCA_964431645.1 uncultured Pirellulales bacterium | reverse complement strand
GGTAAAGCAATTCAAATATAAACCTGGCGATTTCCCCATTACTGAAAAAATCGCTGAAAGAACAATCGCGCTTCCTTTCTATAATAATTTAACCAAAGATGAAGTTGGTATTGTCTGCGACGAGCTTCGCAAGGCCGTCGATGAAGTCTAAAATAAAAAAAACGCCGCCCCTTATAGGGACGGCGTGTGGGGTTAAGGTGTTTACCATACTTATTTAACTTGGTAATCCTTGGCCGGTATCAGCGAATTGACCATTTCGGCAATTTCTTCATCGGTTACAGCCCCGTTTACGGCTATCAGGCAGTAGGTCCCTGAAGGCATCTCGACTATTAAGCCGGTGCGGTCTTTCGACGGTTCGACCTGGCAATTTTTGAAGCTTAGCTCTGTCCAGAATGCTTCGCTTTCGGCGTGCCTGAATACTTTGCAGCCGTTCGCGTATTCCTTCCAGTTAACCTTCGCGCCTTGCGCCTCATGTTGTTTGAACAACGCGCCCATATATTTATTGTGCGTCTCGGACTGTATAATCAAAGTCAAACGGGTATCATTATCTTTGGGCTGATAAATCGCTACGAACATTCTCTCGGCCGGATTCAATGTGTCAACAATATCAATAATCATCCGGCCCTTTGTCCAGTTCGGGTCGGTTGCGAAGATATAAGTTTCGAATTTGGCAGTGTCAACCATGTGGCGGATGGAAACATTTGGAATCGCGACATCGGAAGCCACTGTTACTCCGCTTGGTGCCTCGTTTGCAAGCTCTTTGCTGTTAAGTTCGGCGAGATTCCAGGAATACTCCGCTTTATCAACCTGCTCGTTTAAAACTCTGCGAATTAACATTTGTGTGCTGCCTGCATAAATATATTCAATCTCAGCGATAATCTCGTCAGCCTGATTAATCTTGAACAGGTAATATGTGTTTAAATCGCCCCACGGATTGGGGAAACCGACCTTGTAAATAACTACCGCTGTTCCGTCCGCAAGGGTGCCTTTTGTGACGTCCTGCACCGGCTGACTGAAGCATTTATCGTTCATGCACTGACGGACACCGGCTGTTATGCCTAAAAATTCCGCCGGATTTTCGGGCGCCTTGAACGTCGAGCCAATTGCCTCGCTTTTCAACTGGACCATCCCGTCTGCTGCCGTCTCGGTAATGTTTACGAATTCGCCGTCATAAGAGTTGGCAAAGATTACCTTGTCGCCTGTTTCCATTGTGCGGACAAATTTTCTCGTCTTGGGGTCATACCAGGCGCTATCAGTGATTGTATGCGCCTCGTTAGCGTCTTTGGCCAGACGGATTTCGGTAATCCTCATCTCGCCGCTGGGCTGCAGTGAGCACATCGGAAGCCAGCTTACAAGCCAGGAGCTGATTAGCTCGCGATTCATTTTGTCAAGTTCATCCGCGGACATTTTCTGGTCGTTCATTTTTTGAATCATTTCCTGTGTTTTTGGATTGTATTGGCTTTTGTAAACTGTTATTTCATTGACTATGTGTACAATTTTATCGCCGGCATACAACTTGCCCTCCGTTGCTTGGATCTTTTGCAGCAATTCAATTGAAGATATGTGATTGTTTGTTTCAGATATTCTCCATGTCGCGAATGCGACGATGGCGATTACTGCCGCCGCCGCTAACTTTGATGTTTTGCTATTCATAATAATTCTCCATATATTCGGCTTGTCAAAAGCCGGTTGTGTTTTTGATTGTTGGTGAGCCTTCAATGCGTCGTCTAAAATCTTCTTTCGCAATTCGGCGCTTGCCTTCAAACTCATATTTTTTAAATTGTTTTCTATTTCTTCTGCCGGCCTCATTTTTGCACCTCACCATTTAACAATGACCGCAGTTTATCTATTCCGTATCTGTATCGGCCTTGAACCGTATTTATGGACACGTTCTGCAACCGGGCTATTTCCTTGAATTTCATCCCGCCTTTTACATGGAGGATTACAGTTTCTCGCTGCTCATAAGGCAATTCAGATATGGCCTTGTTTAACTCTTTTGAAGTCTCATCACTGATAAGACAATCCAGATTATCGGTATGGTCAGTTGAGGTATATTCTTTTAAATCACTGGATTGCCGAACTGCCTTTCGAAAATGGTCTCGAGCCTGATTCATCACGCAAGTTGTCAAATAGCTTTTAAGACTTCCGGTTTGCCTGAAATTTTGCCAGGATGAGGCAAACCTGACAAATACATCGTGCACGATATCCTCGGCCGTATTGAAATCGCTGGTTAATCCTGCCGCTATAGTCAGCAGGTAATCGAGATATTTCTCGTAGACTCGGCAAAATGCCTCCTTGCTGCCTTGCCTGAATCGCCATTTCAATATTTCATCTTCTAACATTCGATATCGACCTATTAATTGACAACGTTATCAATCATTAATTACACGATTGTATTTGAAATTTTAGTATATTTAAAATAACAATTTTTATGAAAATAAAAAAGCCGTCAAGAGCTTGTCTTGACGGCTTATATTTCCGGTATTCGATTGTTATTTTGGAAGTTTATCTTCCGTCATTTCTTTTACAGTCAGGTCAGCATATATGACACGGTACATCTGGCTGCCCGCCGGCCGATACCAGAATATCGCGGTACCAGGGGTATTAATCTTTATGCCATTTCCAGCGTATCTCCAGTTGCTATCCTGGGGCAGTTTTGCCACGAAGAGCAGTGCGTTGAACATCTGGCCCTGGTCAACTTTGTTCCAGACTTCGGGTCTCATTTTTCCCTGTTTTGCCATATCCATTGTGGCTTTGGCAATTTCAGCTCCTGCAACCATCGGCGGGAATGTATCATCGACATTGCCGGTTGCCCAGAATCTCAGCCAGTCTACAAATGTCTGTTCATTCTGTGCTGCGGAATCACCCTTCAACTCAGCACCCATAGGCTGCAAGCCGGCAGGCGGTTCCAGGCTGAACAGAGAATCATCAAGGTCAACATCGAATTTGATATTCTTCATTATCCTGTTCATACCCGGTGCACTTGCGAATTTATGCTCGACTTCGACAAGTTCCCCGGTTTTCGCATCGAGCCATACTATTGTGGTAAGGTCGCCTTGTGTTACCTTGTAGCCTTCGCAGTTGACGCCGTCTATCTCCTTTTCGCCGAGTTTTTCATCTGCCTTGTCCGGCAGTTTCTTCATTGCCTCGAGGGAGGCAAACGGGCTTTGTGCGCCGCTATTTCTAATATCTTTCAGATCGCCGAGGGTATAGCCAACGCCCGGGACGATAGACATCATTTTACCGGTGATGCCGTTAACAATTGCGACATAGCCGTCAATGGTTGTTGTCCTGAGATAACCGGGGTCCTTATAGGCCATGTCTGTTTTTATAGTTTCACCATTGCCCTGGTTAGATTGTGTGATTAAGGTGTAAACGAGTGTTCTGGCATTTTTAATTTCTTCAACAACTTTGGCGTAAGCATCTGTTCCACTGAATAATTGAATGCTAACTAATCCTGTGATGACGATGGCCGCAGCCGCCGCTAATTTGAATGTTTTGTTTTGCATAATCGTTCTCCAAACCCCGTTTTGCCGGGATTGTCTTTCCTGCTGCCATTGTTGCCGTGCAAAAGCGGCTAGCAATTGCTGTTGGAGCTTATCACGGTGACTATGGTCCGTCTTGTCATCAAAAGCCATCTTGCTCATAAGTTCTTCTAATCTTCTTTCGTCATTATTCATAGTGTCACCTCCTGCCCATCAGGCTGGACCGAGATATGCTTTCGCAGTTTTTCAATTGCCCGCGATAATTGGCTGCGGACTGTGCTTGCCGTTGTGCCGACGACTTCGGCAATTTCCTCTGTTTTAAGGTTTTCAAAAAAACGCATTGTGACGATAGCTTGTTCTTCCGGCTTTAACAAAAATAACGCCTTTTTGATGACTGCCTGATTATGCTGCGACTCGTCAGCCGCACTTGTATCAGGAGTATCATCTTGAGTTTTTCCCCGCCATACCCAGGTAAGTATCGCGCTTCGGCGGGTGGTCTTTCTAATATGTTCATTGATGGCATTGGTCGCAATCCGGTAAAGCCAGTTGCGGAATTGCATTTCATTGCCGTCAAACGTTTGGAAATTTTCCATCATTTTCAAGAAAACTTCCGATGTGATGTCTTCCGCTGTGGTTCTCTCGAAGAGCCGGTGTGCACAATACCGAAAGATTGCGTCGTAGTGACGTAAATACAGCCTTGTAAAGGCCCCAGGGTCACTTTTCGCCTGCGTCATCGGATCCGCCTCAAAAGGAAAACCGCTAAGTTCACTTACATTCATTGGTCTTCTCTCTAAAACATATTGTAAATTTCGAGCTATCATCGCAATTATAAATGCGCGAAGCCCCAAAACGCGGCAGAAAAAGTTTGAATTTTCTTACATTTTTATGGTAATAGTAAATCTAAGTGCCTGTAAAAAAAAAGCTTAGGTTTTAACTAAGGTCTATTATTTTTGCGTCGGATATTCTATTTTTTATAATTTGACCTGCCAAATCGAGCCATTTAACACATTTATCAAGGATGACGCTGTCAGTGGTTGCGACGATTTTTTCACTTTTTATTAATGCTGCGTCAGGACTCAAAACAAGCTCAATTTCCCATTTCCAATTATTTGCCTGGGCCAATTCACGCATCATCGTTTTTAATCTGCCGCTGTTAGAAATTGGGCTGTCCAGCAGCCAAAGTGCTTCTTTCATACCTGTCTGCTGGAGAAACTGCCCGATAAGTTCGATGGCCGGCTGTGTTTCTTCAACTTTTCGGTAGGTTCCGTGAATACTTGCCAAATCTCTTAAGCACCCATCGCGGCCTTTGAAAATCAGTCCTCCGCTCATGGCGGACTCAATAGTTATCAATAAATTATAACCATCAATTGCGATTGGCTGTCCTGCGGCAGCGGTTATTTCTATTTGCCGGCTTTTGCGGCCTTTAAGCTGCTGGTCTGAACATGCGTTTCGCATTACCGCTAATCGCTGCCTTTGGGTAAGTGAAAAATGGTCACCTACAAGTTTTAGTGAGCTTATTTGCGAATAACCTTTCGTCAATAAAAGAGAATAATCAGATACTGCTGATTGAATATTCGGGATTTTGTCAGGTGCAAATAATTCTGAATCGCTGGGGTGCTGGCCCCTATGCAAACGTTTGTCAGGCATATAACCACCTCTAATCTAGTTACCTGGCTTCAATTGTTTGGCTTTTTCAAAGCATTCATTTGCATCTTTATCATTGCCTATCGCCGAATAGACCTGTCCTAAATGCGAATACGTCTGAAACGACTCGCCATTTTCGGCCAATTGGATTTTGAGCATCTTAATAGTTTCATTACACTCTTTAAGAAATCCTTCATTATCTCCTGTCTTTTTCAAAGCAAGGCCAAGATTATAATGAAGCATTGCAGAGAAAGATTTATTCGATTGTATGTCGTTATCGGCCAGTATTGTCCTCAATGATGATATTGAATCAGTTAACATATTATGTTCGGCAAAAATCGGCCACATCGAATAATTAGCCTTTGATGAGACTGGGGGGCATATTTTTGCGGCTAACTTGTAAATGTTTAAAGCTTTTTTCCAGTTGCCGGCGGAATTGAGCTTTTGCGCATTATTAAGATATTTTTCCGCAGTCAAATAATCCAAAAAACTTTTGACGACAGGTTTCATGAAGGTTTCCACCGGGACATAATCATCATCGAGAAGAACCCATTGATTTTTTTTCTTGAAAGCATCTAAATCATTTTCATCATGAATTAAGAGGACTGCATCCGCTAGATTTTCCTGGGTATTAATATTTTCAAGGTTGAGAGGTATTTTTGAGGCAACTGCTATGAAATTAGACGCAAGATCGAAATTAGCCTGTCTTGTCACCAGATAAATATAAGGAAACGTTTTTTGTAAAGTAGCAATTACGCTCGAAGCCATCGCGCTATTCTTATACATGTCAATTACATTTGTTATGTATACGCCATCTTCTGTCAATATTTTATAAATCTTTTCATTGAATTGTTTTGTCACCAACTGAAAAGGGACAGATAAATCATTAAAAGCATCCATATAAATTATATCATAATTATTTATATGTTCCCCCTTGCGCATTTTTTCGATTGTTTCATCAATGAAATTTCGCCCATCAAGGTTAATTGTCCTTATAGGTGTATCTCTGGGCAGACCAAAGGCCTGCATTGCCGCTTCTGTTACTGCCGGGTCAATTTCAGCTACATCGACACTGCTGCCCGGCCACATATCTAATATATAGCGGGGGAAAACATAACCTCCGCCGCCAATTGATAATGTCCTCAGTTTTTCTTTTCCGGCCGAGGCCCTTCTGGTGACAGCTCCATACACACGTACATAGAAAAATCGCAGGTCCCGAATATTTCCCATAACAATCTGGCTATGGCTTTTGAGATTATCCTGGACAAACAGCCGTTCATCAGGATTATTTCTTATTTGGTATACGCCTACATAGCCGTATTGGCTTTCTGTTTCATAGAGGATATCCGGGGACTGCGGCAGTCTTAATGCAATGAATGAACCCGCTTTTTGAGCCCATTTTAGATTTGCTGTTCCTGTGATTGCAATAAATATAAATAATACGGCAAATAGATAAAACCATCCCGTTGCCCGCTGGACCGTTATAGATAAAATCAGAAGAACAGCTGCGACAAGCCATAATGTATTAACAGTCCCGATAGTCCCTATAAGCAGAAAACCCGCAAGGAATGTCCCCACTATGCTGCCTAAAGCACCAAGTGCATACATTTTACCAATGGTCTGGCCCGCAGTTTGAGACCGGCTTAGTGCCATTTTTATAGCTACAGGACTGATAGCGCCTATAAACAAAGAAGGCATAAAAAATATAATTGCTATATGGCATAAAACGCGCTGTGCCATTTCCATCCGCCATAAAAGAGTCCATTGCGGGACAATATTATTGAGGATTATGGCCGCAATAGTGCTAAATGATGATATTATCAGCAGCCAAAAAATTATTTTTTTCGAGGAGAAAAAATCAGCAAGCCGGCCGCCAAGATAATAACCTAATGTAATACCCCCGATAATTACTCCAATTACAGCCGTCCATGTGTAGAGGGAAGACCCTATATGTCTTGCGGCTAATCTTCCTGCCGCGATTTCCAGCATCATCAGGCAGACGCTTGCAAAAAATATTACAGCCATAGCCGAATAACTGTGTACAGATAAATTTTCAATAAAATTATTATTTTTTATTTTGTGCATTAGTTATTTTTCTTTCAAAGCGGCTTTTTGACTTTGAACCTGTTCTGAGAGTTTTTGGAATCTGGAAGCAGCCTCAAGATTATTAACCTGTTTCATCGAAGTAATTGCGATGCTGATCGAATCAGCGGCATTAAGATAATCTTGATTATCCATCTGGACAGTAATAAGCATGAAATGATAATCAGGATTAGCAGGAGCAATTTTTACTGCCTTGGATAAATATTCTTGAGCCTGTTTAAAATCTCCTGTTCCCGCAAGTGTCATACCTAAATTGGCTAAAACATCAGTGGCATTGGGGGTTATCGAGAGGCACTGCTTAAATCCGTCAATTGCCCGGCCTAAATATTTCTTTGATTCCTCAACACGTCCCAGGCCCCTAAGTGACGCACTCATGCTTAAATTAACTTGTGAAACATCAGCCCGGATTGCCGGTTTTTCATAATATTTAAGAGCCTTTTGACATGTAATAAAAGATTCCTCAAAAGCTCTATGAGACAGCAGGTCATTGCATATAGTGACATAATCCTTAAGCTTTAATGGTGAGCAATCCAATACCGCTTTCATATACAGCTCAAGGGCATTATTCCAGTCATCATCGCTCAATTTTCTGGCCCGGGACATATATAAACTTGCCAATAAGATTTTTTTATCCTGCACGGCTATTGGTGCTGCTAAATTATCAACTGGGGCATAATCATCGGTCAGGATTAAGTTGCCGGATTTATTTTTAAGCTCATCAATTTCTCCCGGATTTAAGCTGCGGGTTTGAGGATAATACCTGCTAAGCTCGTTAACCAGGATATCTGTATCAAAGCTTCGATTTGAAGCAATCAAGATGAAAGTAGTGCGGGAATAATAATCGAACACGGGCGTAAAGATATATACGTTTTTAAAAGTTTGCTGCAGCGTATTTAAAATACTGCCCAAGACCAGGCCGCTGTCGTAAACATCGATAATATTGAGCATATAAAAACCGTCGGGGTTCATCAGTTTTTTTATTTTTTCATTATATTCAGCGGTTACAAGCTGATAAGGCACTGAAAAATGGTCGTATGCATCACCGTAAATAAAATCGTACTTAGAGTCAGGATTTTTAATTAATACGTCATCTATGAAGTTGCGTCCATCCATATTAAATATGTTAAGCCCATGGTCTTGCTGCAATCCGAAAGCGGCTATTGCGGCTTTGGCAGCGCCTGGATCTATTTCTGCAACATCGACTTTGCCTGCAGGCCATTGATATTTTAAATACCTCGGTAAAACAAAGCCGCCGCCTCCTATAACTAAAAATGAGGGATTATTATTAACACCAATGTTTTGCTGTGTAAGAATTGAGTACAGCCTGATATATTCATATTGGAAATTTGTGATATCGTTCATTTCTATTTTGCTGTGCATGAGCTTGTCTTGAAGAAAAATACGTTTATCAGGATTATCAGATACCTTCAGCACTCGAATAGAGCAATATTTTGTTTCATCCTGATAAATATAATTTGGATCCTGCTGCTTTCTAAGTGAAAAGAGAACACCGGTTTCTTTAAATAAATCATTTCGAGATGTTCCGATTAATATAAATATCAGCAGCATAACGGCCCATATATGAAGCAGCCGGTATTTTGGATAAAAATAGAGGCCCATAATCAAAAGTGCTGCCGCTGAAGTCCAGATTATCCCGGCAATTCCAATAGCTGATATGAGCCAGAAGCCTGCGATAAAGGTGCCAAAAATACTGCCGCCGGCTGAAAAAGCGTAAATACTGCCAATTGTTTTACCCGTTTTTAGCTGCCCGTCGAGGGCAATTTTTGCAACAACGGGAGTTATAGCACCCAAGAAAACAGAAGGTAAAAGAAATAAAACGGAGATGTATATAAAGACATAAACAGGCCAGCTAAGCACCCAATAAAGCAGCCATATATCTATATTATTACTAATATAAATACTCCCTGCGCAGCTTATTGAAGCAATTGCGAATAATCCGGCAATAGTTTTTGAGCTGCTGTAGAAATCGGCTATTCTTCCGCCCGCGTAATTTCCTAAAGTTAAACCTGCTAAAGTCACACCTATTACTGTTGTCCAGGTGTAGATTGACGAGCCAAGCTGCTCAGATGCCAGACGGCCTGCTGTAAGCTCAAGCATCATAAGGATGGCGTTAGCTATAAAAACAGTCGTGCATGCTCGCGTAAGAAAGCTGTATTTTTTACGATTTATCATTTCTTATAATACGAAATATAACAAACTTTAGGCTTAATAACAATTTGATTGTATTTATCTAATATGCATAATGTCATCGGAAACGAATTTACTGAAAAGACGTGCTTCTTACATTGAAAATAAAGAATTTTTAATAAAGATGCCAAGCCATAATTTAGCAAAAATTACAGTAGATAACCTCGATATAATCGGCTATTCGATTGCCGGAGAGGAAACAGTTATAGCAATGCCGCAGCTCGATGTCTGCTTCGACATCGGTAAAGCACCAGACCAGGTCATACCTATAAATCACGTTTTGCTCACTCATGGTCATATGGACCATGCCGCGGGAATTGCTTATTATCTTTCTCATAGAAATTTCTGCGGGCAATCCGCCGGCACCATTCTTGCCCCTGAAAATCTCATAGACCCTATTAAAGATATTATAGATGCTTGGGCACGCCTCGACGGCAACCAGCTGCCGGCAAATCTCGTGGGTGTTAAACCTGGAGATGAATACCAGATAAAACCAAATCTCATAGCGCGAGTTTTTCCCACTAAGCATAGCAAGGGCTCCGTCGGTTTCAGCGTCATTGAAAAACGCAAAAAGATTAAAAAAGAATATGCGAATCTGACAGGTCCGCAGATTGTTGAATTAAAGAAACAAGGTGTTGAAATTGATAATCCAATTGAAATACCGATAGTCTCTTATCTCGGGGATACGCAATATGTTGATTTCTCAAAATTGAGTTATATATCTGAGAGCAGGATTCTTATTGCCGAATGCACCTTCTATATTGACGAGCACGCCGACAGGGCACATGCCGGCAGACATATGCATATAGATGAATTCGTCAAGTTGATTACGGAACTGAATAACCAGTATGTTATTGTCACTCATACAACTCAAAGAACACCTATGGGCCAGATTAAAAAAATATTAAAAAGTGAAATACCCGCCGACCGTTTAGATAAGATTATCCTGCTGATGGACAGAAAGCAGAATAAAAACAGCATATAACAAATGTTTTGATTTTACTATTTCTCACGATAAGACTGTGCCTCGTAACTCTTTAACCTTTTTTCAATCTCTGCCGCAAGTTTTTCCTGTCCTCTTGTTTTTGCAATGCTAAGTGCTTTTTTAGCCGCTGCGTTTGCCTCTTCAAATTTTCCAGCCGAGTTATACGTCATCGCCAGTGTATCCAGATATACAGCATCTTTGCTGTCTGTTAATTCGCAGGCACGCCGGGCATAATATATCGCCTTGTTGGCGTCGCGCAAAGATGCATCATCGGCAGTTGCCAGCGCCACAGCCAGATTATTCAAGCTGTTTATGCTGTCTGGTTTTAATTCCAGGGCCTTAGTAAAGTTTTTTGTTGCCATATCAGTTCTGCCCAGCCGGTTGTACGCAATACCTAGATTTAAATAAGCATTTACATGATTTTTGTTTATCCGCAGGGCATTATTGAAATGCTCGATAGCCTCTTTGGGAGAATCGGCTTCGAGCAAAGCCATTCCATAATTAATTTCTGCCATTATGTTATTTTCTGTAATATTCAAAGTATGCTTAAATAGAGTCAAATTATTCTGCCAGTGGCCAACCTCAATTCTGGTAGATATTATACAAGCCGATAACACTGATATGGCCGCGAAGGTGAAGGCAATTTTTAATTGCGGACGTTCAATTAAATATTCTTTGGCTGACCAGCCGATTATGATAAGCAATCCCAATATCGGCATATACATATATCTGTTTGCCATTGCCTGCGAACCGGCCTGGACCAATCCAATAACGGGAATGAGTGTCACTGCATACCACAGCCAGCCGACTGCCGCGTACTTTTTTCGCCGGCCGATATAAATACTCAATGCAGTAATCAGGATGAAGAGCACTGCGCATATCACTACCCGATAATCCGATAGAACCGCTTTTGAATGCGGATAAAAGGCCGCCAGTTTGCTCGGCCATATCGTTTTGCCGATATATCTTATGTAAGAGAGGAACGTATTGGCTATGCGGTAATCCATAGGCATCTTCTGCAGCGTCGGGACTGCTCCCGACTGTATTTGTGAGATAAAGGTAATTGCGCTCAGAAGTATCGATAGCACCATCAATGGTATTTTTTCAATTATTAACCATCCGACAGACATTCTGCTTGCCGACTTGCGTCCTCTGTCCTCTGCTCTTAGCCCTCCGATTCTCTCTAATGGCCAATAATCCAGCACAAGCAGTGTCAAAGGAAGGGTAACAACCACCGGCTTGGTCATAATACACAGACCATAGGTAGAAAGTAGCAATATATACCGCAATAATCCCGGCCGTCTGGTGTAATTGATATATGCGGCCATCGTCAGCAGCCAGAAAAAGCCGCTTAGCACCGTTTTTCTCTCTGCCGCCCATGCCACTGACTCCACCTGGACCGGGTGCAGTGTAAATACCGCCGCCGTGAATGCGCTAGCCCACAAAGAGCCGGTAATATTGTTAAGTATCAGGAAAAGCAGCAGGGCGTTTGCAATATGGATCAAAACGCTGACTAAATGATGTCCTAATGGTTTTAGCCCGAAAAAATTGTAATCTATCATATGACTGATTGTTGTCAGCGGATGCCACATAAAAAAATGCGGCTTTGTAAATGCCTGCCATAAGGATTGCAAAGTTATCCCGGAAGTTACCTGTGAGTTGTGAGTTATGTAGCTATCATCATCATAGTTTACAAAGCCGTTGTGTCGTATCGGCTCATAAGCGACTAATGTTGCGATTACAAGCATCGCGCTTACAAAAAAGACAATATGTTTTTGGCGGGCTTCCATTTATTGCTGCCGATAGGGTTGACGGGCCTCGTAAAGTTTTATCCGTTTTTGAATTTCTAAAGCTAAATCTTCCTGCCCTGAAAATTTCGCAATACTGAATGCCTTTTGGGCTGCGGCTTTTGCCTCATTGAATTTTGCTTGTGCCGAATAAATCATCCCCAACGTGTCCAAAGATTCGGCATCATTATATTGTGTCAGTTCGCATGCTCGCTTTGCATGTTCTAAAGCCTCATTTGCATTTCCCGCCTCGAGGAGTGTAATTGCCATTCTTTTGTGCGTATCAGGGTCATTTTGATTGAATTCCAATGATTTATTAAAAGATTTAATTGCATCTTCATATTTTTCCTGCATATAAAATGCCATTGCAAGATTGTAGTAAAGCTCTGCCGATGACCTGTTGCGAGTTATAAGTTCCTGATAAGCTGCTGTTGCTTCGTCAAATCGTCCTTCTTTGAGATATAGCCTGGCCAAATGTATTATAGAAGTATCGAATGAGGGGCTTATCTTGAGAGCTTTTAAAAAATGCTGTTCAGCTTCATCGAGGCGGTTTTCGGTAAACAAAGCGCATCCATGCGCGTTTTCTGTAATTTGATGGTCTTGGGTAGAGCTTATGGCATATTCGAAAAGAGATGTGCTGTTTTGCCAGTATTTCACCTGCATTCTGGTCAGGATAAGCAGAATTGAAATTATAAAAAAAGAGGCAATTACCAAAAAGGGTTTGAGCTTCGGCGATTTGCCGATTAATTCAGATGCCCCAATTGAGATAATAATGAGCAGGCCGATTATCGAAATATACATATAACGATTGGCCATACTCTGGAAGCCTGCCTGGACAATTCCTATCATAGGGACAAGTGTTCCCGTAAACCATAACAACCCTGTTGTAAGATATTTTCTGCGGTATCCTAAACGTATAAATATAAAAAATAAAATCAAAAAGATTGATATATAAATTAAAGTAGAAAGACTTGAAAAAGCCGGATTGGAAGGAGGATAAAAAACCGAAAGTCCCTGGGGCCATAATGTTTTGCCGATGTATTTTATATACGATACAAACACATTGGCCATTCTGGTGTTTAACGGGAGGTTTTCCAATCCGATTACAGCTCCTTGGGTTCTTTGAGCAATTATTGTCACAACGCACAAAATTGCTGAAAGGACCAGAAGCGGTATCTTTTCTAAAATCAGCCATCCGATAGATTGCTGATTTAAATCTGATTTTATCTTCTGTCTTTGCCGGATTCGGTTTAATGGCCAGTAATCCAATAAAAGCAGCACAAAAGCTAAAGTGACAACTACAGGCTTGGTCATAATACATAAGGCATAAATAGCAATAAGCAGTAAGTATCTAAGTACACCCGGTCTTCTTGTGTAATAAATATATACAGCCATCGTCAGCAGCCAGAATAAACCTGCTAAAAGCGTCTTTCGCTCTGATGCCCATGCAACCGATTCCACCTGAATGGGATGTAATGCAAATATTACGGAAATAAAGGCGCTGCTCCAGACTGATATCGATAGAAGCCTTAAAACCCATAGGAGCATCAAAGCATTAATAATATGAAATATAACGCTCACAATATGATGTCCCGGGGGGTTCAAGCCAAACAATTGGTAATCAACCAAATGACTAAGCCACGTTAATGGATGCCAATTTGAGGCATGAATTTTTGTAAAGCAGTTCGTAATCGCATCGACGGATACGCCTGAACTTATAATTGGATTTTTTATGATATAAGCATAATCATCATAATGTACAAAACTATTATGCCGAATCGGGGAGTATGCGATAAGCGTTATTATAATTATTGCTGCGCTTATAATAGATGTAATTTGTCTTTGGCTTAATGTCATTTATTTTGATCTGCCTGGCATTGCTTAATCCGCTCTTTTACATCCGGCTGATTTGGATTCAGCCGCAATGATTCATTTAGATGCTCAATCGCTTCATTTATTCTGCCCGCGGTTATGAGTGTTATCCCCATTTGTTTATGAGTATCAGGGTCACGGCTGTTTAGATCCAGAGATTTATGAAAATATTTAATAGCTTCATCATTTTTATTCTGCAAACTTAACGCGGCAGCTATATTATAGTAAGTCTCTGCTGTCGCCTGCTTTTGGTTTATAATTTCGATAAAGCAGGCAATTGCTTCATCATATTTTCCTTGTCTTATGTAAACGTTCGCTAAATTGTTCCATGCTTCCGTATAAATGGGACTAATACGTACAGCGTTACTCAGATGCATTTGGGCTTCATCAAACCTGCCTGATTCCAATAAAGCGCAGCCGTAACCATTTTCGGCTATCGGATTATCTTTGCTGACTTTCAAGGCATAATCAAAAAGTGTGAGAGAATTTTGCCAGTGCATTACCTGCATTCTTGTAAGCACAAGAATAGTTGATAAAGCTAATATAGCCAGAGGTATCAATACTATTTTTGCGCGAGGCTGTTTAATAATAAAATCTTTAATTGCACCCCCGATTATGATAAGCAGGCCTAAAATTGGTATATACATATAGCGGTTTGCCATTGATTGGGCGCCTGATTGGACCAGTCCGATGACAGGAACGAGTGTCCCTATATACCAAAACCAGCCCGTTAGAAGGTATTTTTTTTGTCTTCCCAGATAAAGGCAAATCGCCGTAATTAGAATTAACAAAAATGCGCAAAGTATTACAGGAAAGTCGCCAAATAGTAAACGTGGGTGGGGATAATAAACCGGCAATCCGGCCGGCCAAATCACCTTGCCAATGTACCTGATATAGGAAAAAAACATATTAGCAAATCTGTATTCCAAAGGCATTTTAGCTAATGTTGGAACTATTGCCCCTGCTTTTTGAGATACAAAAGTCATGATGCTCAGGAAAGAAGCCATTGCAAGCAGCGGAATTTTTTCAGCTATTAGCCATTTAATAGAAGTTTTATTTTCTCCTGACTTACTGTGTCCCCATTCGATTCTCTCGAGCGGCCAGAAATCTAGTAAAAGCAGCGCAAATGGAAGGGTAACAACTGTCGGCTTTGACATGATGCAAAATCCATAAGCCAGCAGCACAAGCAGATATCGTCTTATTCCCGGCTTTTTTGTATAGTAAATGTATGCCGCCATTGTTGTAAACCAGAAAAATCCGCTAAGAATGGTCTTTCGCTCGGATGCCCATGCAGCCGATTCTACCTGCAGGGGATGTAAAGCGAAGATTACGGCAATAAACGCGGATAACCAGGTTGATTTAGTTAAAAAAATAAAGATTTTAAACAGCAGCAGGGCGTTTGCTATATGAATAAGAACACTGACGAAATGATGTCCCTGCGGATTTGAGCCGAAAAGCCGATAATCAAGCATATGGCTTAATGTCGTGATGAGGTGCCACATGAAAAAATGCGGCTTTGTAAATGCCTGTTTTATAGATTCAAGATTGAACCCTGATTTTACAAGCGGCTCATTAAGAATATAAGCAGGGTCATCATAACTGACAAACTCGTTGTGCCGTATGGGCTCATATGCTGCAAGCGTGACTGCAACTATACCTGCATATATAAGCCATCTTGAATACTTTTGCCGGAGTTCCAAATCCACCAGGATAATACCCAATTATCGCGGAGCCGACTTGCGAACTTGCTCTTTTATCCGCTGTATATGTCCTCTGCCAAGGCCTTTAACCTCGCAGCCCAATTCAAAATATTGCCGGATTTTTTCATCAGACAATATGCCGAAACAATCTATTACTGCAATCGGCCCGCTTGCCCATTCTACTATTTTTTTAGGCTCAAGGTTCAGATACTGCTGATGAGGAACTGCCAATATAAAGGCCGAAACACCTTTAATAGCGCCGGGCAGTTCTGTTTGAATACGGATATTAGTCAAATCATCCTGATTACGGAAAAATCTTGACCATGAATGACCCGGTGCCGGATACACATCCTGCTGTTCAAGTTCATACCAGTGCTCGACATAAGGGTCGTGGACCAGCATTTCAGCTCCCATTTCTGTCAATTTACGCACTACAACTTCGGAGCCGCTGTATCTTGTGTCGCCCACATCCTGCCTGTAACTTGCTCCGCAAAGCAGCACCTTTGCCCCTGCAATCATTTTGCCCATATTGCGAAGTGCATCACGAGTCAATTCCGCTACATGCAATGCACGGGTATCGTTAACATCAATTGCCGTGGTGGTCATCTTGAATATATCATCCTCAAATCCGAGAATATGCTTATAGGCCCAGTATCCCAGTCCGCCGTCTTTCGGCAGGCAATACCCGCCGATACCGGGGCCGGGGAATATCATATTATTGTGCGTAGGACGCATTTTTATCGCCTTAATTACTTTAATCAGGTCCACGCCATTTCGTTCCGAGAATAAGCTCCATTCATCCAGAAATGCCAGCATTGTAGCCCGAAATGAATTCTCGACTATCTTTGTCGTCTCAGATTCTATAGGCCTATCCATTACAGTCAGCGGGAAGTCTCTTGTATTTAGGACTTCATGCAGAAATTTCTCTACTCTCTGTCTTGCCTCATCATTGCAGCCGGAGCAAACTCTCCAGAAGTCTCTTATGGATGAGACATAATTTCTGCCCGGCATCACTCGTTCGAAACTATGTGATAATAAAGGTTCAGTTTTTATTCCGCGGGCGGCAAATGCCTTCTTCATTATAGGCCATGCGATGAATTCCGTTGTCCCTGGTGCAACTGTTGTTTCAATTAATGTCAGGCAATTTGCGGGAACTCTTTCAGCTATGGTTTTCATCGTGGCCTCTAACGCCGCCATTTCAACCTTGCCTGTCCGCATATTACCAAGGTTCTGTTTTGTATAATCGCACTGGACGTCAACTACTACACAGTCGGCCAGTTTTAAAGAATCGCTGTTATATGTCGAGATGAGCGTCTTTTTTTCGAGAACGCATCGCTTTATCATCGGGTCAACTTCGGGGTCTTCGGCCTTTACAGGAGAGCGGCCCTGATTGAGCATCGGTATTTTCCAGTAGCTGCGGGTGCTTGGCCTTTGGCAGCCGATAACAAACTTGTTCGGTTTGCCGGTTTTCTTGTCAACTGTGTCGGCGATAATGGCCGCCATTACAGCTCCGACAAATCCAACTCCCATAACAACTACTATTTCTTTGCCTTCTTTGCGAGCTGCCTGGGCAAGCTGCTCTACTCTGTTGAATTCCTTGATATATTCTTCCTGGCTTGGAAGTTTAAATTTTTCACCATCAGGACTCATCGAATAATCAGACATTACAATTCCTTTCCTTATAAACCTTCGTGCAGGTTAAAGTCCGTTAATTTTACAAATAATCGCGCATAAGGCAAGTATTCACATTCATTTATTGATATTAAATGGGGCATGTTCGTATTTGGTTAGTGATGCAGGTTATCTAAAATCAAACTTTGCGGCGGACCTGCTCTTTTATGCGTTGTATGTGGCCTCGGCCAAGGCCTTTGACCTCGCAGCCCAGTTCGAAATACCTGCGAATCTTATCATCGTCGAGAATCCCATAGCAATCTATTAGAGCAACAGAAGTTTGGGCCCATTGCAGCACATTAGCAGGCTCGAGATTTAAATATTGTTTGTGCGGCACAGCCAAAATTATTGCATCCATGCCTTTCATTGCAGAAGGTAAATCCTTCTGGACCCGTATATTAACCAAATCATCCTGCTTATGGAAAAACCTTGCCCAGGATTGTCCCGGAGCGGGAAATACATCCTGCTGTTCCAATTCATACCAGTGCTCCACGTAAGGGTCATGCACCGACATCTCCGCGCCCATTTCAGTGAGCTTCCTTACCACAATTTCTGAGCCGCTGTATCTGGTGTCACCGACATCCTGGCGATAGCTTGCCCCGCATAAAAGAATTCTTGCATTAGCAATCATTTTGCCCATATTGCGAAGTGCATTACGCGTTAATTCGGCGATATGCAGAGAACGCGTGTCATTAATATCTATTGCAAGAGGGGTCATCTTAAAGATGTTATCCTCATAGCCGAGAATATGTTTATATGCCCATAAACCAAGTCCCCCGTCTTTAGGCAGGCAATACCCGCCAACTCCCGGACCTGGAAATATAATATTGTTATGGGTCGGCCGCATCTTTATGGCTTTGATAACCTTTATAAGATCAACACCGTTTCTTTCTGCAAATAAACTCCATTCATCAAGAAAAGCCAAAAGGGTTGCTCGATATGAGTTTTCAATTATCTTGCTTGTCTCGGACTCTATGGGCCTGTCCATTACCGTCAAAGGGTATTCCTCAGTATTTAACACCTCACGCAAAAATTTCTCGACACGCTGCTTTGCCTGGTCATTGCAGCCGGAGCAGACACGCCAGATATCGCGAATTGATGAAACATAATTTCTTCCCGGCATCACACGTTCATAGCTGTGAGCCAGCAGCGGCTCACTTTTTATTCCCCTTGCCTCAAATGCTTTTTTCATTATCGGCAATGCTATGTATTCCGTTGTTCCAGGCGCTACTGTCGTCTCTATCAGAGTCAGGCATTTCTCGTTTACTTTGGTGCCTATCGTTTTTATTACAGCTTCAAGCGCCCCCATCTCGACAGTGCCTGTCCGCATATTTCCCAAATCGCGCTTGAGATAATCACATTGAACATCAACTACCACGCAGTCGGCTAATTTCAGGCAGTCATTATTATATGTAGCCGTGAGTGTCTTTTTCTCCAGAACGCATCGCCTTATCATGGGGGCAACTTCAGGATCTTCCGCTTTAACAGGCGATTGCCCCTCATTAAGCATGACTATTTTCCAGAAGCTCCTGGCATTGGGCAAATCGCATCCTATGACAAATTTATTCGGCTTACCCGTCTTTTTATCTGTCGTATCAGCTATTATCGCCGCCATTACGGCCCCGACAAATCCAACACCCATTACTGCTACTATTTCTTTGCCTTCATTGCGCGCTCGGCTTGCCAATTCTTCCAAACGCCTGAATTCCTGTGCGTACTCTTCCTGTGCGGGTAATGGATACTGTTTACCTTCCGGGCTAATCGAATATTCCGGCATTCACTTCCTTTCAGCTTCTGTCGCAAATCCCGAAAGTTTACCCTCAAAACCGCGCAACGCAAACATTTTCTTCAAGTTCTAAAAACAAAAAAAGCCCTTTTTGGAGGGCTTTTAAATAACTCTTAAAAATGCAAAATTTTTACTGCTGTTCCTGAGGTTTTTGCGCCAATGTGCTGGGCTCGGCAACTTTTCGATACCCGAGCGCTTTAATTAGTTCGAGCACTTCGGTCCAGGTTGGAAACGGGCGTGAATTTGCTTTTTTGTATTCATTAATTGCCATCAAAAATTCGAACTGCTCATCGGACATTTGTCCTTCTTCGGCATTCCTGCGGTCATCCGTTCTGCGCTTGCCCGGGCCGCGCCGCCTGTCGAGTCCTATTCTGCGGTCAAGTCCGCTTCTGCGGTCTAAACCTAATCGCCTGTCCACCACGCTGTCTCTGCGATCTTCACCAGTTGGTTTATCTTGAGTTAAAATTCCCTCACTCTGCTGATTTTTAGTTTCAATATTTTCCATCATATTCTCCTCATCCGCAATCTGGCGGAGTAATGAATCTTATGAGTTAATCTTCGAAAATATCACCTTCAAGGTCGTCTTCGTTTTCTTCATCTAAACCGAAATCATAAAAATCATCATAGGCATCCTGCGATTCAATAATGACATGCGCCTCGTCGACCATATCATCTGTTACATATACAGCGTAATGTGTGCCGTCACCAAATTCATTTTGACGTTCTTTGACTATCGCGGGGATATCGTTATTTTTCAGGAGTGTTTCATAATCACGTGCATCCTGGAGTATGCTTGCGGTTGCGACTACGGCAAGCTCTTGTGCGTTTCTAATTCGCGTTTGCCCGCTATGCGATTTGTTATTTTTTTTAGTCCGCTTATTCATTTCATATCTCCTGCAACCTTAGGTCCTTTATTAGTGGTATTCATATGTATTGACCTCTGTTAATAATTCGTCCAAATGTTATATTCTGTTTATCAAAAAATTTCATCTTTTATTCTAAACCTTCTATTTTGTAACCTATTGCAAACAAAAGGCTTATGCTTTATATAACTTTTGCTAAATAGCAATATTATTGAAAATCTTCAGGGGATTAAAACAATATCGTTTTTCGCCATCCGCGAAAGGCAATACGAGGGAAGGTAATTTTTTGTGCGTTTGTTTTTTTTTAGTGCTAAAAAATTTACAGTGATACTAAAATTTTTATGCTACTGCGCCGGCTGGAACGGCCTGCTGGTGATGTTTGTCAACCCTTTTCTGCAGGTTCCCGAGGATGTTCATAAAATTAATGTAAGAATCGTATGGCGAATCGTATGGATTGAAATATTTGTGAACATCTCCATCTGAGAACCATTTTGTGCACATATAATAGAAATGGTCGGATGTCTGCATTTTGCGCCAGTCATTTATAAGGTTATTGTCTCCGGTTGATTTGATTTTTCGCTCAAGCCGGTACAGTTCATGAATCGCATTTGATTGCATGGCATTGCCCAGCCATGCTGAAAGGTCTCTTTCGATATCGGCCCAGCTTATTACATGGGGCACATCGATAACACCTAAAGGCTGATATGCTTTCGCGACCTCGCTTGGAGTCTTAAAATCATTATCCGGATGCTTGAATATTTCACCAGGCAGGTGACGCATAAATTCGAATATGCCGGTGTCTTTCCACTGGTGCTCACCGAATGTTTCATAATCCATAAAGAGATTTACTATGAAACCATTGCCGTTGACCTTACTTACCCAATGGCTGAATTTGTCGGCTGTTAAAGGCCACTGCGCCCATCCACGGTTTGAAAAACGGAAAGCAATATCGTCGCTAAGCCTGTAATTCTTAAGCAATAATCTCAGCCGGTTGCATCCCTTGGGGCTATACACAAAATTAGGACTGCGATAGCCGAGGATGTGGTCTGCTCCCTCGCTGATTATCGCGTCAAAACATCCCATTGATTCAATCATTTGCGCAAGTTCATTATTATAAATTAATTCCGTATTTCGGAATATCTTCGGAGTCTGGCCGAAAAGTTTCTCGATAGTCTGGACATGCTTGTTTATTTGTGCCGCAAATTCATTTCTTGAATAAAGAAAACTGAGGCTGTGATAATAGGTTTCGGCTAAAAACTCCACGCAGCCGGTCCTTGCCAGTGCATCGAATGTGCTTAGAACCTCAGGTGCGTAATTTTCAAGCTGTTCGAGCAGGGTCCCGGTAATGCTGTAAGCCACCTTGAATTTGCCGTCGTATTGCCTGATCAAATCAAGCATAAGCCTGTTGGCCGGCAGATAGCATTTGTTAGCCACCTTGCGGCAAATCTCGCCGTTCTTATGGTCATCGAAATAATAGTCGTGGTCATCAAAAACGGTGTAATGTCTTAATCGTGAGGGCTGATGAACTTGAAAGTAAAAGCAAACCGAAGCCATTCCATTGTCCTCGTTTAAAATGTGGTGTTAATGTTTTTCACTATTATTATACAAATGCGCCGGCAAGCGCTTCTTCGTAAATCTTTTTGCATTTAGACGCGGAATCGCTCCATCTCAGTTTCCGCACTTCATAGTTGCCGTGGCTTCGCAGCATTATACCCAGAGGCGGGTAACTCAGCACGGCCACAATTTTATTGGCTATTTCATCGACATCCCAGAAATCTACTTTCAAGGCATGATTTATGACTTCTGAAACGCCGCTTTGTTTGCTGATAATGATAGGGACATCATTGTCCAGTGCCTCAAGCGGTGCAATTCCGAAAGGCTCTGAAACCGATGGCATGACATATAAATCCGCCATCTTGAATATTTTCTGAACGTCATCGCCGCGCAAGAATCCCGTAAAGAGGACCTTGCTTCCTATGCCGAGTCCCGCAGCCATTTCAACGGCACGATGCATCATGTCTCCGGAGCCTGCCATTACGAATTTAACATTGTCTATTCTTTCCAGGACTTTTTTTGCCGCCCTGAGGAAGTAGTCCGGGCCTTTCTGCATTGTAATTCTGCCCAGGAAAAGGACAATTCTCTCGTCTTTATTTATCGGGGCATTGCCGCCCGGCCAGCCGTTGTTTCCATTTCTTTCCACGCCGTTGTAAACGACCTCAACTTTGTCGCCGCTAATTCCATAGCGGCTGATGATGATATTGCGAGTAAGATAGCTTACAGCAATAATCTTATCGGCGACATGCATCCCCATGCGCTCGATATCATAAATCATCTGATTGACATGCTCGCCGCTGCGGTCAAACTCTGTCGAATGGACATGGATAACCAGCGGTTTGCCGCTAACCTTTGCGACCGCCGCTCCGGCCGGGTATGTCATCCAGTCATGGGCGTGAATTACATCGAACTCTTCGTTTTCCGCCAAGCGCACCGCCAGATCCGCATAACGCTGGACTTCTTTGTACATATCGCCGCTGTAGTCAAGGGTGCCGAGGAACTGGTCTGTGTGACCATGTAATGCCCGTATCTGGGCGAGTGATTCCTCTATTTTTTTCTGATAGCTGATGTTTGTTTGATATGGCTGCAGGGGGGAATTTAAAGTCCTGAATGCGACATTTCTGAATTTTCGTGTCCGGGTAATTGCCTGCTCCTGAGATTTTAAGGCCGGAGTTACTAATTTTACATGTGTGGCAAACTTCGTTTGAACTGCTGTGGGCAGGACAAAAGTTATCTCAACTCCCATCTGGTCAAGCGCCTTGGTCAGGCCGTAGCATGCCGTTCCCAGTCCTCCTGATATGAACGGCGGAAATTCCCAGCCAAGCATGAAAACTTTCATTATTTTCCTCGTTGCCAAATTGACATTATTAAACTCTCAATAACTTCGGCTCGGGCGCTAAACCTCAACTGTATATATTTAATAAGGATACGTTGACCATTCTGCCATTCAAGGCATCGTGGACTACTAAACATACCGCTTTTTAAAATTAGCCATATTGACCTATCGTCAGGACGATAGAAGACCTTTACCACGTCCAAAAAAACGATAACACTAAGCCCTGATAAATATCAGCTATATGATTTAATAATCGGGCTTTTCAGCCCTTTAGGATGAACATTTTTTGTCCGCCTCGGCATTTTAAACGATAAGAATTGGATTTTACCGGTCTGCAAACAGTAAGGGACAGACAACATGAAAAAGAGAAAAATTATTAAAAAATTTGAAAAATTTTATTTAAAGAAGTTAGTTTAAGGGCTGATAACTAAATAATTAGCATTGTGGGGATGTAAAAGAAAGGGCCACCCGTATTAACGCGGAATGGCCCGATTTTCTTAAGTATAACAAATGTAACCCTTTTAAAAATAGGGGTTTATGTCTGGCCTTGAGTGTTATGGCGCATCCTGTGCCAAACAGCTCATCAGCAAGACAGAATGCGACCAGTTAGAGATCCTGGGCTTTAATAGTGCTGCGGCGATTTGCCTTTGCTCTGTCAGCTGCTTTGTCGAGCAAACAATACACTCTATCGCTGATGGCTTCGATTGACTCTGAAGCTGTCATCATCTTCTTACCTTTGATGTAGGATCTGACTTTGCTGGCTACAATCAAAACTTCTTTCTGCTTTGCCATGTTAAAAAGACCTCCATAAAAAAAAGAACCTAAAGTCCAAAAAGCCGGCTCACACCATTGAACCGGCGAACGAATTAGTGCTCTTATATGGCGTATTGATTCATTCTTTGCAACAAAAAAATGCGTATAAATGCAAAATTTTTAATCAGCAGACCTAATGGGGTGATTCGCATTTTAGGGAAAAATAGTCTCCCCTTATGATATTCAAGCAGGGACATTTAAAATAATAAAATTTATTCAGTGTAATTACACAATCGAATAAGGCTTATATTACTTTAATTTAAAAAAAATAAAATGTTTTATACCCGTAATTATAACCGCCATTAAAAGGAATTAAATTATAGTTGATTAGACAGACGATATAAGAATATCATGCTCACAATGCCGAATACATATATAAACAGCGGGATAAACCTGAATACGGCGGGAACTAAACTCGATAGTCTGCTCGAGAAGGAATGGCTTTTATCGAATACCCGCGGCGGGTTTGCGTCTTCAACGGTTATCGCATGTAATACCAGACGTTATCACGGCATTTTGACAGGCTCGCTTGAACCGCCTGCAAACAGGATAATGACTTTATCCAGCTGCTTTGAAACAATAGATACAGGACAAAGGACCTATAATTTAGGTGTATTTGAGTTTCCCGGCAAAATATTAGATGAGGGATTATCGTATTTAAAAAGTTTCAGTAAAGATATTGGTGTTCATTATAATTATGAGATTGGAAATATTGAGCTTAGAAAATCAGTGTACCTGATGCATGACAAGGACACTGCGGCAATTGTTTACGAGTTTAAAGATGTCCCCAAAGAGTTTGACTTTAGTATCCGCCCTTTAGCCGCTTTACGGGATTTTCATTCACTGCAGAATTCAAAAGCCGTGATTAAATTCGAAAAAAGAACCGAATGTATTGTTATTCATCACGATTCCCCTGATAGTTATAAGCTGCTTTTGAGCTGTCCCGATATAGCCTTCGAACCAGACCCGCAATGGTGGTATAATTTTTTATATCGCGCTGAAAAAGAAAGAGGGCAGGATTTTACGGAGGATTTATTCAGCCCCGGGTATTTCAAATGCTCTATTGATTCTCCGGCAAGAATAGTATTATTGGCAAGCCTCAGAAATGATTTTAAGCCGGATAACTTTTATCTGCATGATATCGATGGCGTAATAAGGCAGCTTTATGAGCATCAAATGGAAATAACGGCATCTGCGAAAAAGGATGAAATATTAAAGTCGCTTTATATCGCGGCAGACCAGTTCATTGCAAACCGCCAGATTAATGCAAACATTTCAACAACAATTCTGGCGGGCTTTCCATGGTTCGCGGACTGGGGAAGGGATACATTCATTTCGCTGCCGGGATTATTGCTGGCACCAAAAAGATTTGGAGAGGTAAAATCGGTTCTGGCTACATTCGCGCGAGCAATTTCAAATGGAATGATACCGAACAGATTTGATGATTATACTAATACAGCTCATTTTAACAGCGTTGACGCATCGCTATGGTTTGTAAATGCTGCCTTTGAGTATTTGAAAGCATCGAATGATGATGAGACATTCAAAAAAGATTTTCTGCCTGCGATAATTTCAATTATAAATTCATATCAGCATGGAACATTTTACGGCATACATGCCGACCACGATGGATTGATAACGGCAGGGGATTCGGAGACTCAGCTTACCTGGATGGATGCAAAATACCAGAATACTGTTTTCACTCCGAGGTTCGGTAAGGCGGTTGAAGTTAATGCACTCTGGTATAACGCCCTTATGCTGCTTTCAGAATACCTGGAGAATAATGATATTAATGATAAGCAGCTTCTTAATACCATGCGGGCCAGGGCCGGCATCGTCAAACAAAGTTTTTGTAAATCATTCTGGAATAAAACCTGGGGCTGGCTGAATGACTGCATTTTTCCGGATGGCACTGCCGATGCGTCACTGCGGCCTAATCAAATATTCGCTGTTTCATTGCCTTTTTCACCGCTGCCGCTTTCGCAGCAAAAAGCTGTTGTTTCAATTGTGCGGGATAAACTTTTGACCCCTTTGGGATTACGGACATTATCGCCGGATGACACCAGATACAAACCCCAATATTCGGGTGCACTTCTGCAGAGAGATGCCGCTTATCATCAGGGGACAGTATGGCCTTATTTAATAGGGCCGTTTGTAGAAGCTTATCTTAAAGTAAACGGTCTAAGCGCTAAAACCAAAAAAGCCGCAAGGAAATTCATCCAGCCATTACTGGCAAATCTTACTGAAGACGGCTGCATAGGAAGCATTTGCGAGATTTTTGACGGCGAGAATCCTCAAAAATCAAAAGGATGTTTTGCGCAGGCATGGAGCGTTGCACAGCTTATTAAGGCATATCTGCTTACAAAAACAGGCCGGCTTTAATTTTAAAATCAAATCTGATATAATCTCCTGATTAAATAAAAACCCAATTATTTGGAGGCATAAAAAATGGCACGCATGTTTGTTCTAATCGTTTCGGCAATAGCAATTACTATGCTGGTAAATGTATTTGCGGCTGGAGTAAATGAGCCCGATAAGACTGATACAATGAAGCCGGAAATTAACGAGCCGATATCGGCGGCAAAACCGAGGGCAAGAATCAGCACAGTTACTATAGTCGATTTCTATATGCGCGACGGCAATACCGTTACCGGAAGGCTTCTTAGTGACGATACTACACAGCTGACTATTGAAATACCTTATGAAAACGGTTTGATAACTAAAAATTTCAGCAAACGCGAGGTCGATACACGCTCCATTAAAAAAAGGCAGGTGCAGGAGTGGCAGTATTATTCAGGTCTTGCAGAATATTTTAACGCAAGGACCTGGGATTTTATAGATGACCCTGATGATTTTATAGAGGCGATACGCTGCTATGAAAAGGCAAAACAATCTTTGGAAGCATCAGGGGACAACGAAAAAATAAGTGATATCGATAAGGCAATAAAAAAAGTTCAAGATGACAGGCAGGTTTGGACAAGGGAAGTTGAATCAAGGGCCAAGCTTAAAAAGCTCGAATACGATGCCGAGGCGGAAAACCGGTTAAAAAAGCTCGAACGCACAATCATCGAGGGCAATGCCAAGCTTGGCGAGAGTATTAAAAATATGGATAAAACAGCAGAGGACCTTAAAAAAGATTATCAAAATCTTCAAAATGATTTCGGCCAGCTTAATAAGGATATGGTCAAGCAGCTCAATACCGTGCAAACAAAGCTTAATGACCACAGTTCAATAATAGACAATATGTGGGTCAGGATAGATGTATGCTGCCGGAGATAATGATAAAAAAAACAGTACTTCTGTTTTCTGTGATTTCCTTTTTTTGCAGTCCTTTGAAAGTAAGCCACAGATTTCACAGATGTCGCAGCTAAAAATGTCACACAACTTTTCGAAATTTTTCGAAATATTTGGAAATTTTTGGAAAATTTTTGACTCACCACGAAGCCGCGAAGGCACTAAGTTATTTAAAATTAATAACTTACATTTTTTTAGCCACAGATTCCACCGAATAATTAGCCACAAAAAAGCTCAAAAAGCACAAAAATAATTTTTTAGCCGCAGAGGCCACATCCGCCTCGCCAAAAAAGGCGGGCCCGCTAAAAGCGAGGTCTCACAAATAGGTGGACGAGATCTCGCCAGAGGTCTCGCCAGAGGCGGAGAGCACTCAGAGAATCACTCAGCTTTTGCGGCTTCAACTCGACCTTTGCTCAAAATGAGATTTGTGCGCAAGGTCATCATCTCATCCGCTGTCCAATTACATTGTCCATATTTAAGCTGAATGATTTTCATAATCCGTATTTTTGAGCTAAAAAACGTACTTGCCATAGTTGCCATAGTTGCCATCGAAATTATGTGTGTGCTATCTTCGATACTCGATACTCGATACTCTCGATACTCGATACTCGATACTCGATACTTGATGCTTGATGGCGTGCTGAGTACTGCGTTCTGCGATATTTCAAAGATACTGGATACTAGATACTAGATGCTGGATACTAACTCAAGATGCAGATTCACTCCATATATAAATATACCATAAGTTAAATGGTTACGCAACAAGATTTTTACCGCAAAGCCACAAAGACGTGAATATTTTAGTTTTAGTTTTTTAGGCGCGGATTAACACGTTTTATTTTGAATTGATCTGAAAAGGGGTCTGACCCCTTTTTCGCCACAGAGAAATATAGCCGCCGAAAGGTACAAAACGCACAAAAAGAAAGTTTCAAACATACCCCATCCGCCGTGCCTAAAGGCGGGCCCGCTAAAAGCGAGGCCTCACAAATAGGTGGACGAGATCTTTGCTGCGCTTCGAAACGTGCCCAGAATGAGTCCTAAAACACCCCAAAACGATCCCCATCCGCCGCAAAGTATTGCGTCGAGATCTCCGCTACGTTTCGAAACGTACCCGAAACGATAACTAAATGACATCAAAACGAACAAAATATTTTAGACACGGATTCCACTGTAAAAAACACGGCAAAGATTTTAATTATTTTTTATACCTGCTCGAAGAAATTGGCGGGCATTTGCTTGTTGGCCGGATTGATTTGCTGCTCGACTCTTTTATTAAAATCATCGCTGGATAGCCCGGAGCGACGACTCGTGCCAACCTTGCCATTTCGAAATATGATATTTAGTTATATAAACTGTCAATAATTAAGTATGGTGTCCCTAATGGCAATCAGGACAAGCATCAAAACGGTACCTTAACGGTAGACGGATGACTGAGGACGGAAGACCGAGGACAGAATGAAAAAATGTAGTTAGGCTAAGGTAAAGAAGTGGGTTTGGTAGTGAGGGCGAGTAGTTGGTGAATTTAGACCGATTCTGGCTGCGAATACTCGATTGGATTACCGCTGACAGCCAAAGAAGCTGCATTAAAAGGAAACTAGAGTACCGATTTGGATTGTTTTTATCTGCGCCATAATTTTGGAAAAAAGGTGCGTTATTTAAATAAAAATAAGGGGAGTGACATACGTTTGGCACTGAGATTTTGAAATTTGGATAATGGAAAAAAAGAAAAATATTGTCAAAATTATGTCACCATCGTAAGTAT
>CAYSKP010000066.1:0-1602 GCA_964431645.1 uncultured Pirellulales bacterium | reverse complement strand
GTTCAAATCAGCAATCATAAATCAGAAATCATAAATTGCTTATCTCTGTGTCCTCTGTGAACTCTGTGGCTTTATGCTATTCGCATTTAAAGACGCGGAAAGAATGCGGCTTAATTGAAATTTTAAACACATTCTTATCAGGCGAGGGTGCGGGCCTTCCAAATAATCTCGGCTGAGTTGCTATCGGCTCGCCTGAAAGTTCTTCTGCTGTAATAATATCGCTGAGCTTTGTAAATCTAATGTCTGCGATAATTTTTACATCAACCGGCTCATCCCGGAACGACTCGACAATAAACGTATCATTATCATAAACAAATAGAGCAACCTGGCTTGGGCCATCTAATCGGACATACATATCTTTTGCAACCACGTCCCTGATTTGCGTCAGAATCTCTGCAGGCAGATTGTATAAATCGCCATAGTTATCCGGAATTGCCAGTATATATAATCTGCTTTTTGCGTAATCAGCCGAATGCAAAACTGGATAACCGATACCGCTTGCAAGGCACGAAACCTCTTCCCATGAGTCGTTTGTAAGATACTTTATTTCAGGTAGAACTATGGGTGACTTCGATTCATAAACCTTGCCGCTGCGCCCCCAGAAATCGCGCCGTCTCCAGAATTGGTTTGTTATTGTTTTTTCATCGCCAATTTGCAATTCAACAATATCTTCAATGCCTTTACCCTGCATTGCTTTATACAACCCTGATGTAATTATTACTGTTTTGCCATCCACAAGCTGTTTTTTAATTTTTGCCGTAATATCTTTATCGAACTTTGCCGATTCTGTAAGGAATATCACATTAGCTTCTTCTGGAAATTGGGGCATCAAATCCATAGGTATCCCGCACATACCAATAAAGTTATGAAGAAAATCCTCACCAGTCGAATGATATGGTTTATAGCTTTTCACGCCAACAGGATTGCCTAATTTGCCCAAAAATTTATCTACTACTTCGAAGCTATAGCCGGCCGGCCTTGCCATTGTAGTTGGATTTGCAGTCTCGCCATCCGGCAATTTGATGGGCTTCATCATTTCATCGTAATCGAAACTCGTTTTCTGGCCCTGCCATGGTGCTTTTAAATCATCTGGAATTGGTCCAGATGCTCTGCGAAAATCAAACAAAGTAATTTCCGGCGCTTTTGAGAACAGCGTCAGCCATAATTGTTCCGCATATCTATCCATATATTTCATAGCGCCGGTATCTACCCATCCGCCTCCATTGCCGCCGGGCTTAATATTTTCAAAATACCTGAAAATCAGATAGCTTTCATATTGCTGAAGGTGCTGGTCAGTATAAACCGGATCTCTGGTTTCTGTCCCTGTATAGATGCCGTCAAAAATCTTAGGCTGTGCCTCAAGATTAAATCCGCAACCCTGAAAATGCTCATACCAGTTAGGATATTTTATTACCACCTTAACTTTAGGATTAACTGCCTTTGCCGGCCCAACAACCAGGTTCCTGGCTGCTCCTTTCATCAGGTCCAGCCTGAAATCCGACCAGCTTCTGTCACCTTTGGCTTTGATGCAGGATTCGCACTTGCAATTTGTAAAGAAAAAGTCATCTAATATAACCTCATCAAAAAATCCGGCTGTATATT
>CAYSKP010000065.1:0-4726 GCA_964431645.1 uncultured Pirellulales bacterium | reverse complement strand
TTTCTCGACTGGGGCGTCTATGACCTTTCTTTTCATCTTGGTCTTCTTGATGATAGGCCCAAAATTGCGGGAATGAAAAAATTTATCCGTGAGGATTTAAAAATTCTAAATAATCCCGCGCTCAAATCCGATGTCGAAGAGCACGGCGGCGCATTAATGGAATTTGACACAGGCCTGACTTATTATTATGAGCGAGGCGCAGGTGTCCACTGCGAAATCGCCAATGAGACCAGAATATTCGGCACAAAAGGTTCATTGCGCTTTTCTTATGCATCCTGGGATTCACCCCAGGTCGAACGCTTCTGGGTAGACAAAAATGGTGTCGAAAAATGCACTAATTATAAAATTGATTTAAAGGGGCACACTGACGATAACTGTGCGCTTACCGCTCATTTTATCGATTGTCTCGATGGTAAAACTAAACCTGCGATGCCCGTCAGTCTCGCGGCCAAACACTTGGATATACTATTTCAAATTTTGGATAAATAAATATAATGTCAGCCATGAAAAATCTCGATTTTCAAAAAGCTGTTGACCTGATAAATAAATCATCCAATGTGCTGATTACTACTCACACAAAAGTAGATGGAGATGCTATCGGAAGCTCTGTTGTTATGTGTGAAGTAATCTCGATGCTCGGCAAAAAATCACAGGTTCTTCTGCTTTCTCCCTTGCCCGGCTGGTATTCTTTTCTGCTCGAAAAAGATGTCCCTGTCCTGGGCCGCGATATTTCCAAAGAGCAGCTTCAGCAAGGAAATTACGATTTAATTGTCATCGTCGATACCGACAGCCGCAGCCAGCTTCCTGTTTTCGAGCAATTCTTAAAAGAAACCGACACTCCTGTTCTTGTGATAGACCATCACGCGACCTCAGATTTTTTAGGCGATGTCGAAGTTGTAGATTCAACCGCAGGTGCCGCCAGCATGGTCGTTTTCGATTTGCTGAGGTTTGCCCACTGGCCGTTAACACCGAAAATTGTCCAGGCCCTTTTTACAGGCATTGCCACCGATACCGGCTGGTTTCATTTCAGCAATGCCGACAGCCGATGCATGCGTGATTGTGCTGAATTGGCAGATGCTGGTGCCAACCCTTCTTATATCTATAGAAAAATTTATCAGACATTCTCGTTTGAGCGATTTAAACTCATGACTCTGATGCAAAGCACGCTTCAGCTTCATTTCAACGGCCGTCTTGCTGTGCAGTATCTTACCCGGCAGGATTTTAAAAACACCGGCGCAAAATACGAGGATACCGAAAATCTTATAGATGAATGCCAGCGCATCGGCTCTGTTCTTATAGCCGCCTTATTTGTCGAGCTAAAAGACGGCCGAATCCGCTGCTCGCTGCGCAGCATGGGCCCCGTTGATGTCTGCAAAATCGCTCAAATATTCGATGGCGGTGGTCATCCTTCAGCAGCTGGCACCTATGTCCCCGGCCCGCTTGATAATGCAATGAAGCTGATTATTGATGCAGTAGGAAAAAGCCTGAAAAGCTCTTAAAAATCTTCCTATTGTTTATTTGCTTCCTTTTCGTAGATATTGCAGAGAATTGCGAAATCCTTGAGGTTTACAGTATTATCATTGTTTAAGTCATGAGGATTATCATGCGGTGTGCCGCATAAAGCCCCGTCATAAAAGACAAGCCAGTGATAGAATATCTGCCATAAACTGCTGCTTCTGGTTTGCAGTTGATAAATTGGGCCGGACACGCAGCAATCAGCATCAAAATCATAAAAATTGCAATCTGAAAGCCAAAGCCATTTATTTGTATCCCAGGTAAATTCATGCAGATAATCGGCAACAACATTTAAAGTAAGTTCGGTATGACTGGCAGGATTATTAACATCAATAACTCCTACCTTGTATGTTCCCCCGAATCTTAAAGGTTTAGTCTGTATGAATGCGTAAAAATGTGTCCCGGATTTTAAGTCGATTTGATATGGCACATCCAAAAGCCAGTGCTGTGAATCAATCTGAGTTTGAGATGCGATGCTTCCGGCATTAACATCTCTTCCGATAAGCCAGATACTTCCGCAATCGGTCCAGAGGTTTCGTTTATATGAGTTTGTATTATCTGAATCGATCTGGCATGTAAATCCCGTGCCTGCAGGAATATTCTTCGATTCGCCCGGCCAGTAAATAGATGTTCTGCCATACGATATATTCGCAAACAGTCCTGTGATTAAAATAAAGAGTCCTGTTGTTTGCAGGATATAAAAATTTCCCGCGAACTTCTTAAGGAAAAAATTGTCTTTCATAGGATCGTATTTTGTTGAATACAAAGCTTCAACTGGTTCTCAAGATAACCAAAACACACTGTATATAGTATTGATATTGAAGTTTGGTTCTGGTTTTAAAAGGCTTGAAAAAAATTAAAATATTTCCCCTTGGAATTCCCTCTTGTTTGCAGGAGTTTTATCCTGCCTGCCCTGGCGGATTTCAGGGCAGGCAGGTCGCTTCAATTCGAATTATTTTTGGCCCGTTAAGGTCTTGTTCATCTCGTCGAAAATCATCCTTGAGCGTTCTTCATCGCCCATTCTGCCCACTTTGATGTCGTACATTGTTTTATTATTCTTTGTTGGCTCTATCCAGATTGAAATCTTCTTATCATCGGAGCTTTTTGCTATGACCTTGGCGCCGAACGCGTCTTTGGCCTTGTCAACGACCTTCAATTCGAGTTTATCATTGGCCTGCAATGCCGCTTCATATACCGTATCCATGTTCTTGTCCGTTACTGCAAAAAGCCTGTTGTTCTGATACACCCCTCCTTCGCTGCTTACGATTTTTGGTGTGCACCCTGTAATGCTCACCAAAATCACTGCTCCTGTAAGTGCCAGTAAAACTTTATTTAACATTTTTTCTCCTTTCATTTGAATTGTCGATGGTTTTTATAAACTTTTGAAAATTTTATAATTATTCCGTTAAAACAGCCATTAAGTAAATTCCTATATAAGCGTAGGACTATTGCTTAGTAAATTTTAAGTTTTGCCTCATTTGATTTGCCCGATGTTTGTTGAAAAATTTGTTGACTCAAATTTCCAATATGGTTTTAATATCGCGGTTTATTATTTCTTAAAAGGGCGATTGTATGATTATAAAAGTCAGCAAAAGGGCACAGTCCGTTCCTCCATCGGCAACATTAGCTGTTACCGCAAGGGCAAAGGAGCTAAAGGCGCAGGGAATAAACGTTATTGGTTTCGGCGCGGGCGAACCCGATTTTGATACGCCTCAATACATCAAAGAGGCAGCCATTGCCGCCCTCAATGCCGGCAAGACAAAATACACTCCCGCCTCTGGCACAATCGAGCTTAAAAAGGCAGTTGCCGAAAAACTTAAAAGAGATAACAATCTCGATTACAAGCCAGAGCAGATAGTCATTAATATTGGCGCAAAACATTCCGTTTACGGCGCCATGCAGGCCGTCCTTGACCCCGGTGATGCTGTAATTCTGCCGACTCCATTTTGGCTCACCTATCCGGAATGTATAAAGCTTGCCGGAGCAAAAGCGAAAATTATCAAAACCAGCAGGCAGAATAGCTATAAGATTACTCACGAGCAGTTGAAAAAGGCCATCGGCCCCAAAACAAAAATGCTCGTCCTCAATTCACCCAATAATCCCGGCGGCTTTACCTATACCCCGGATGAATTGGCCGCTTTGGCCAAGGTCCTCGAAGGCACAGATGTAACTGTCCTTTCCGATGAAATCTATGAGCGACTAATATATGCCGGCACAAAATTTATCAGCTTTGCCGCATTGAGCAAAGATGCCTATGACCGGACGTTAACAATCAATGGCTTTAGTAAGACTTATTCAATGACCGGCTGGCGTTTGGGCTATACCGCAGGTCCCATTGATGTGATAAAGGCTATGGGCCGTCTCCAGGATCACTCCACAAGTAATCCTGTTACGTTTGTTCAGGAAGCTGCCATTACGGCCTTGAAAGACCCCAATAATGAAGTTGAAAAAATGCGTATCGAATTCGAAAAACGCGCCCAATTCATGGTCGAGCGTCTAAATGCGATTAAAGGTGTCAAATGCACCCAGCCGACCGGCGCTTTTTATTGCTTCCCCGATGTCTCCGCCCATTACGGCAAAAATAAAGGCGGAATAGAATTGAAGGGCAGTATGGATTTTGCCAAGGCCCTCCTCGATCAGGCCAATGTCGCCGTCGTCCCAGGCCTTCCCTTCGGGTGCGACAAAAATATCCGCCTCAGTTTCGCTACCTCGATGGCCAATATTACCGAAGGCATTAATCGCCTCGAAACCTGGCTGAAGTCGTAAAGGCAAACTGTCATTCCCGCGCAGGCGGGAATCCAGTCAAGAATATAACCCCCGAAACTCAATACTTCGGGGGGATTCTTTTTTCTGAACCTCATGTGTAGCTTAAGAAAGAAATGTCATTTCGACCGGAGCGACCGTAGGTCGCGCAGCGGAGAAATCTAATTTCGTCTCCAGCAAGGTCGAAGCAAGCGGGAATCCAGGATCTCTTTCTTCCATCTTCAGTTCTCGGTCTTCTGTCTTCAGTAGGGCGGGGCTTGCCCCGCCATTGGTTTAGTGGTTTGGATTTCAAATCAAAAGTCACATTTAACAAGTCCGTGTCATTCAGTGTTTCAGTCCGTGTGAGTCCGTGTAAATGTAACAGCCAACTTGTGATATGCCGGCCGTTTATGTTCTGCGATGATTATACCAATTCCATGTTCAACCAGCTTCACGTCTATATCGAAGC
>CAYSKP010000064.1:0-12369 GCA_964431645.1 uncultured Pirellulales bacterium | reverse complement strand
AAGAACGTTTCAAAATCCGATTTTATCCGGCTTTTATCCCGACCCGAGTATCTGCCGGGTTGGCGATGATTATTATCTTGTCAACAGCACCTTTGAGTATTTCCCCGGCGTGCCGATTTTCCACAGCAAAGACCTTGTTCACTGGGAGCAAATCGGTTATTGCCTGACACGTGATAGTCAATTGCCTTTGAAAAAAATGAGGGCCTCTGGAGGCATCTATGCGCCGACTCTTCGATATCATAACGGCACATTTTATATGGTGACTACAAATATAGAAGGGGGCGGCAATTTTTATGTAACCGCGAAAAATCCGGCAGGACCATGGAGCGAACCTGTCTGGCTGGATAAAGACGGTTTTGACCCTTCATTGTTTTTTGATGATGACGGCAAGGTATATTACATCCGCCATGAAGGGCAGGAAAATGGCTATATTGCACAAAGAGTTATTAACATCGAAACAGGCAAGTTCGAAGGCCCTTTGAAGAAAATTTGGGACGGCACCGGCGGTGTCTGGGCGGAAGGGCCCCATATGTATAAAATCAAAGGCAAGTATTACCTGATGATTTCAGAGGGCGGCACGAGCTACGAACATAGTGTAACAATCGCTCGCAGTGATTCGCCTTGGGGGCCATTTAAATCCTGCCCCAATAACCCTATCCTTACTCATCGAAATAAACCTGATAGTCCCTTTCAGGCCATTGGTCATGCTGATATGGTCGAGACGCCCGATCGCTGGTGGATGGTTTGCCTTGGGATAAGGCCGCAGGGGGGCAAGTTCCATCATATGGGACGCGAGACATTCCTTACACCTCTTGTCTTTGATGATAATGGCTGGCCAATAGTTAATGGAAATGGCGGTATTGAACCAGTAATGACTGCTCCGAAATTGCAGCAGTACATTTACTCGAAGCTGCCTGCCAGAGATAATTTCAATGATAAAACTTTGGGATTGCAATGGAATTATTTACGTAATCCATATCCTGAAGATTATTCATTAAATGAGCGTACCGGTTTCCTGCGGCTTTATGGTTCAGCGATAACTCTAAATGATAAGGATTCTCCAGCTTTTGCAGGAAGAAGGCAGACTGATTTTAACTGCATAGCTTCGGCATTGCTCGATTTCAATCCGAAAAATGAAAATGAAGAAGCAGGTCTGACAGTCCGGGGCAATGACAAACATCATTATGAAATTGCCATAACTTCAAAGGACGGCAAACGCCATGTTTTATTTAGAAAAGTTCTAAAAGGCAAAATCGTGGAATCTGTAAAATATATTAATATTTCAGATGGTCCCGTTATCTTGTCTGTGAAAGCAGCTCTGCTAACTTACGAATTTTCCTGCAAAACAGCAAATGGTGATGTGCATATTTTAGGCACAGCTCTGACAAAAGATATATCAGTAGAAGAAATCGGCTTTGAAGATGGAATGTGCTTTACAGGCGCGTATTTTGGGATGTATGCAGCGGGTAATGGGCAAAAATCCGCAGCTCCTGCTGATTTTGATTGGTTTGAATATAATTCTTATTAAAATTTTATGAAATTAAAGTCACGATTATTCGTTTCAGCAATAATCTTTATTCTTTTAATTTCTCAATCTGCTTTTTCCGCGGTCAAGCTTCCAAAGCTCGTAAGCGATAATATGGTTTTACAGAGAGATACAGATGTAAAAATCTGGGGATGGGCTGATCCGAATGAGAAAATAACAATAAGCTTTAATAATAAAACTTACGATACGGCAGCCGGCGCAGATGGCAAATGGGAGGTAATTTTTTCCAATTTAAAAGCCGGCGGCCCGTACACAATCGATATCAATGCGTCTAATCATATTACCATAACAAATGTCCTCGTCGGCGATGTATGGGTATGTTCGGGACAATCCAATATGGAACTGCCCATGAACAGGGTCAAATACCGCTACCCTGATGTAATCGCCAATTGCGAAAATCCCAATATACGGCAATTTTATGTTCCACATACATATGATTTCACAGAACCAAAAGAAGATTTAAAATCAGGAAGCTGGATTGCGGCAAATCCCAAAGCTGTTCTCGAATTTTCAGCAGTAGGTTATTTTTTCGCAAAACAATTGTATGAAAAATATCATGTCACGATAGGTTTGATAAATTCGGCTTTGGGCGGCTCTCCCGCTCAGGCATGGTTGAGCGAGGATGCACTGAAAGCGTTTCCTGGATATCTGCAAACGGCCCAAAGGTTTAAAGATCCAAATTACATTAACCAAATCGTAGAAAAAGATAAAGCTGTAAGTGATAGCTGGTATGCCAAAATTCAGCAGCTTGATAAAGGTTTGGAAAAAGGCCAAACGCAATGGTTCGATGTAAATTATGATTCTTCAAACTGGGAAACAATGGATGTGCCGGGTTACTGGGCAGATACTAATCTCGGCAATATTAATGGAGTTGTATGGTTTAGAAAACAAATTGATGTCCCTGCTTCTATTGCCGGCCAATCAGGCAAACTATGGCTTGGCAGAATTGTCGATGGTGATTTTACTTATGTTAATGGAAAGCAGGTAGGTTCTGTTTCGTACAAGTATCCTCCGAGAATTTATGATATCCCTTCAGGTCTGCTCAAAGCAGGTAAAAATATCATATCTGTAAGAGTAATTAACAATTCTGGAAGTGGTGGTTTTGTTGCTGATAAGCCTTATCATCTTTTGGCAGGGGGCCAGACGTTTGATTTAAAAGGCAAATGGCAATTTAAATTAGGCGCTAAGATGGAGCCTTTACCGGGCAAGACCTTTATCGAGTGGCAGCCCGAAGGTTTATATAATGCAATGATTGCTCCACTCGTGAATTATAAAATTAAAGGAGTGATTTGGTATCAGGGAGAATCAAATACTGGTAAGCCGCAGGAATACCAAAAATTGCTTTCTGCATTGATATCTGACTGGCGGCAAAAATGGAATCAAGGCGATTTTCCATTCCTTTATGTCCAATTAGCTAATTTTATGGAGCCTAAAAGTCAGCCTTCCGAAAGCGGCTGGGCCGAGCTTCGATATGAACAGCTTAAAACACTTTCAGTTTCCAATACAGCAATGGCCATTACCATTGACTTAGGTGAATGGAATGATGTGCATCCTTTAAATAAGGAGGATGTCGGCAAACGCCTTGCATTGGCGGCTCAAAAGATTGCATATGGAGATGAAAAGATTGTCTATTCAGGCCCGATTTATAAATCAATGAAGATCGAAGGAAACAAGATTATTCTTTCCTTTACAAATATTGGCACCGGCTTAATGGCTAAAGGAGTAGGCGAGCTGAAATATTTTGCTATAGCAGGGGCTGACAAAAAATTTGTCTGGGCGAATGCAAAAATTGAAAACAACAATGTTGTTGTGTGGAGTGATAGTGTTCCAAATCCATTATCCGTTCGATACGCCTGGGCCGACAATCCCGAAGGAGCTAATTTGTATAATAAGGAAAATTTACCGGCTTCACCGTTTAAAACCCAGGAATAATATTTTTAAAATAATAATGAGGTGGGAATATGAAAAAAACATACTTAATTTTTTTTATAATTCTCATTATTTCATCTATTGCTTATTCGCAGGTGGATGCGCCTTACGAAGTCGGAAACTGGCCCGGATTCCGCACAGCGGCCGTAACTTATACATATGATGACGGCTCTTCAAATCAGTTTGCTGTAGCTATTCCAATGTTCAATGAATTTAATTATAAATTGACCTTGTTCACTGTCACAGGCTGGGGCCCCAACTGGACAAATCTGAGAAATGCCGCCAATCAGGGCCATGAAGTCGCAAGTCATACTATTACTCATCCTCACCTTGGCTCAATGACAATCGCGAATCAGACAACAGAACTGGCAAATTCTCAAAGCATTATCAATTCCAATATAACCGGCCAGCAGTGTGTCACACTTGCCTATCCTTATTGTGACCCCAGCAATCAGGCCCTTACAGCTTCATATTACATTGCCGCAAGGCACTGTCAGGGCGTTATTGAATCAAATACACCATCTAATTTCTATTCAATAAGCTCGGTAATCTGCGGAGACCAGGGCTCTGTAAAAACGGCCGCAGATTTTAATTCAAGGTTTGTAAGCGTTGCAAGCACTAAAGGCTGGTGTGTTTTTCTCATTAACGGAATCGATGGTGATGGAGGATATTCACCCCTTTCCTCTGCGGTCCTCAGGTCGAGCCTGCAGTATCTTGATAGCCGCCGTAGCAGTTATTGGGTCTCCACTTTCGGAAACGTTGTTCGTTATATAAGAGAACGCAACGCGGTATCCGTTATAGAAACAGCTAATTCAGCTGATAATATAACTTTGCAGGTAACAGACAGCCTCGATAATACAATTTATAATTATCCTGTTACCATCAGAAGACCTCTTCCTGCAGGCTGGACGGCAGCAAAAGTTTTACAAAATGGTTCTCCCGCAGCAGCACGTTTTACAATTATCAATTCAGTTAAATATATTCTTTTTGATGTGGTGCCGGATGGAGGAGATGTTGTTCTTACAAAATCTCTATATGGAGATTTAAATGAAAATGGAATTGTAGAAATGGATGACCTTTCATCTTTTTTTGATTACTGGCTTGCGAATGATTATGCCGAAACTGCTGGGGTAGACCTGGATGGCGATTGCTTAATTGATTTTTACGAATCCGCCGCTCTTGCAGAAAACTGGCTGCAGATAACATAATTATATATATAAATTTTAATAGATTTGTAGCTTCGCTCTTTAACAATCGACACATGCACACCCCTTTTAATGAGATTTCCTAAAGAATAAAGCCTGCTGAAGCAGGTTTAAAATACATTTGACTATTTAGGAGGTAACAACAATGAAAAGGGCAAAAGTAGTTTTGTTATTTAGCGCTGTCTTTCTTATTTTGTGTAATGTTGGATATTCACGAACGATTGCACCTCCATACGAGGTGGGCACATGGCAGGGGTTTAAGCCGGCGGCAGTGAGCTACACTTTTGATGATGGCACTTCCAATCAGCTTCCTGTAGCTATTCCCATTTTCAATCAATACAACTTTGACGCGACACTTTTTGTTGTAACAAGCTGGGTTTCAAGCTGGAGCGGCTATCAAGCAGCCGCATCTCAAGGGCATGAAATTGCCAGTCACACGGTGGACCATGTTCGTTTGGGCAGTTTATCAGATGCGGACCAAATTTACCAGTATTCGACATCTCAGAACATCATCAACACCAATATTCCTGGCAATCAATGCCTCACTATTGCGTATCCCAACTGTGGTAATGGTGACTATGATATTTTGGCTCAATACTATATTTCCGGCCGCAACTGTTCGGGCGCCAATAATTCACCCACTCCGGCGAACTGGTTCGAAATCAACTCGTACATTTGCGGCAGCCGCGGTTCGGTTAAGACATTGGCCGACTTCATAACAAGATTCAACAGCGTCCAGACAGCAGGCGGCTGGCTGGTGCTTCTACTGCACGGCATTGACAATGACGGCGGTTATTCGCCGCTTTCTTCGGCGATACTCAATGACAGCCTGGCATATCTTGATGACAATAGAAACATATTCTGGGTGGCGACTTATTTAAATATTGTGCGCTACATAAAAGAACGGGATGTTGTATCGGTTGCAGAAACAGAAAACACAGGCGACAGCATCACTTTAGCTGTAACAGACACCCTCGACAATATGATTTACAATTATCCGGTATCCATACGCAGACCTCTCCCGGCCGGCTGGGCATCTGCCGCTGTCACACAAAATGGCTCTCCCGTTAATTCGTCTATCGTCGTAATCAATATGGTCAATTATGTTATGTTTGATGTGGTTCCGGACGGTGGAGCCGTTGTCCTTGAATCGGCAGGACAATCTCAGGCGCCTGCCGCCCCGACGGGGCTGAATGCCGTGGCGGGAAACGGAACTGTCTCGCTGGATTGGAACAACAATAGCGAATCCGATCTTGCGGGCTACAACGTGTATCGTTCAGCAACATCAGGCGGAGGTTATATCAAAGTTAACAGCTCACTGCTGGCTTCCTCTGCTTACACCGATAGCACTGTCATTAATGGATCGACTTATTATTATGTGGTTACGGCCGTTAATACAGGCAATTATGAAAGTGCTTACAGCGGCCAGGTAGCCGCAACTCCGAGCAGCGGAGGCGGGGGCCCCACAAGCATGCATGTTGATTCAATCACTGTGACAACGGCTCCACAAGGCGCTAAGCTAAAAGGCAGGGCTATTGTCGTTATCAAAGACAATAATGGCAATCCTGTTTCCAACGCAACAGTAACAGGAACGTTCACCGGTTCATTTAACGAAACAAGAAGCGGGACGACCAATGCATCCGGAACAGCTACAATTGATACCTATGCTTCATATCAAAAGTCTGCCGTTACCAGTATCCATTTCTGTGTTACAAATGTTACTGGTTCGTTGACGTATAACTCTGGTGCTAATGTAGTCACCTGTGCCGACTGGATTCCGTAATGCAAATTGAATAAATAAAAAAATGAAAACAGGCGTCCTAAGGGACGCCTGTTTGTTTTAGTTAGTCCTTATAGAATTAATAAAAGCGATAATATTTTCAGTCGAAACATTTGGCGGCATGCCTCCCCCGCAGGATGCAATAATTCGGCTTCTATCTTTTACACCTTCCACCATAGTTTTAACAGCTTGTGTAACCTCATCCGGTGTTGCCGCACCTAAAACATCTCTGGGAGGGATATTACCAACCAATGTTACTTTATCGCCTGTCAGCTTTCGCATTTGTGTCAGTCCATGGTCACTGCTGAAATTAAAAAGATTGATTCCTATTTCAGCTAAATGAGGGGCACAGATTAAACCTGGCGCATCATTATGAAAAAATTTAATTTTGACATCTTTGCAGTTGTAAATTTTTTGCAGCCGCGGCTTTGCAACTTTGACAAAATCCTGTTCTCCTAAAAATCCGACAATATCATCAAGAATGAAAATTCCTTCAATTGTTGGGAATGTCTCCATCTGCAAAGATATCCAGTCAACAATAAAGTCAGTAATCATATCGAGTAAACGGTTTGCTTCTTCTGGATTTGTGCGAATCCCCATTAGAAATTCAGTTGTGCCGCAAAGAAAAGAGGCAATATTTAAAGGCCCCCGCGAAACCGCAAATTTTATTTTATGTCCTTCTTGTTCAACTTTTTTCTGAGTTAATTTCAGCCGGTTCAATGTAAAAGGTAGCAAACCATCTTTAGACGGGTCAGGTCTTACAATTGAGTCAACCTGTTCGAAAGATGTAATAATCGGGCCGGCGAAGGGCAATTCATTTACCTGCCATGAGCATTTGGATCCGAATGCCGATGGCTCCGTGCACATTCCGTATTCTGACCAAAAGCCAGGTAAAAATATTGCTTCAGGAAATGTTTTAATTGCCTTCAAGTTCGCGTCAAGCCACATCTGCTCACTGCTGTAATAATCTATTATTGATATCCCCGCCCAACCGGGCAGCCACGGACTATCGATAATAAAACCAATAGGCAAAGTCCCCTCATTTTTACCTTCAATAGTATTTAGTAATGTGAGCCATTGGTTATCAGTCATTGAGATTTCTCTTTATTTGGGCTTGCTATACCACTCTTTCACAATTTTTTCCGCCGGTTTGCCATATATACAGAAAGTAGTATCGGTTTTAGCCTCTTCGATAGAATAAAGTTCTGTGTGCCAGTCCCACCATGCGTACCCTATAAACCACTGCTCATCCCAAAAGCTTTCCAGCATCACCTTATAAAATCTTGCCTGTTCATCACCATCGTAAATCATGGTATTGGCGTCATTGTGAGTCCATGGTGCGCCGCTTGCGCCTTTAGCGCTGCATAACCCAAGCTCAATAAAAAATATAGGCCGGTTGAATTTTTCACTTACCTTTCGGATATTTTCTTTTATCGGCATGATTCTTTTTTTAAGGGCCTCTAATGTCGTGTCAGACGGCTGAACCTTGCTCAGGTCATACATAACTTTCCCAATATCATCTGTTCCTATCGGGTAATATGCGCTGATACCTATTACGTCTACGGCATCCCACCATCTTATCTTTGTCTCGTCCCCGTGATTTGCATTATACGTGATAACACCCGGATAAACTTTCCGCATCTGGGAAATTAAATCACGCCAGCGGTTGACAAAAGGTTCCGTGGTTGCCATCTCGCAGCCGAGGCACAGCATTTCACAATTTGTCTCATTGGCAATTTTTGCATAATGAAAAAGGAAACGGTTAAAATCAGCCCACCATTGTGACCATAAACCAGGGTCTATTGTCTTGCCATCGGATTTTTTAAATTGAATGTGTCCGCGCCATGTCCCGTCTTTTATGTTAACCGTCGGCTTAAGTATTACTTTTAAATTATTCTTGCGGGCCAGTTCAATTGCCCTGCGTATCTCATCATCTGTAACCATACAGGGGTCATCTTCGCCCCAGTGAATATTCGGTTCGTTTGCCTTATTCATTTCCGCGGCAAAAGCGATACAAACCCAGTTGGCCCCTGTCTGGGCAAGTTTGCTCATTGAGTCCGCAGGTGCATCACCGAGATATTGACCTTTTATTCCAGGCCAGCCCCAGCTATGTCCCTTTATAAAACCTGTCGGTGAGTATGTATGCGTAAATTTCGAAGGCTGGTTTACTTCCGCCGCTTTAGAATCATGAAAAATAAAAATATTCAGCAGCGGCATGCATATTAGCAAGAGGATAATTCTTTTCATCTATTTTCCTTTAATATTTTTCAATTAAAAGAATTATTTTAGCATCCCAGTTCTTTCTATCAAGCACTTTAAAAATCTTCTTTATTTAAAATAAAAGGGCCTGCGATATCGCAGGCCCCATGTAAATACAAACTGCTTAACTAATTGTGGTAATTACGGCCACAATATCATCTGATGCCACTGATCGCACATCTTTGACATATCTTTCAAGTCAATCTTCTGCGTTCCTGCCGTCCCGGAAGTCTCAAGATTCTCGGGAATACTCAGCGGCAAAACGAGATGTCCAGTGCCGTCTGTCGCGAGATATTGAACTTCAGCATCTGTCAGTGCAGCATCATAAATCTTGAAATCGTCAAGTCTGCCTGACCACATGCCCCAGTTACCTCCGCGTGTGCCGATACGTATCTCGGTAGCCGCCGTTGTGAGAAGCGGTCCTGTAGCAAGAGCGTTCGGATCGCCGGGCATACCATTTGCATCTCTTTGTGCAACGATTTTTCCGTTGCAGTATGCCTTCAGACTGCCATAGGGACCGTATTGGTTGCTGGCTGCCTTGACGAATGCCCAGTGGTTCCAACGTCCGCCAAAATTAATTAACGGCAGAGAATTACTATCTCGTAGTTCAGATCCAGCGGGCCTGGATTTCATAATGAAGTCCACATTACCCAAGCCTGGACCTGAGTCACTAAGACGGGATGGACAATGAACTTCCAGTTGTTCACCGTCAGCATCCCAAACGCCAAATATACCAGGCCACTGATAGAGGAAGTCACCGCTGAGGCTTGCATTTGCCCAAACCGAGAAAGTTATGCCGCCGCCATTGGTAGAATGGTTTGCGTCATCCATAAAGCTGAGTGCTGTCGCAGGAGCTATGATATAACTCTGATCGGCCGTTGGTCCGGTCGGGTTTGTTACTGGAATGAAGAAACAAGCCCCGCCGCTGCGGTCGCCCGTAGTATCCCAGTTTGCGGGAACCCAGTTTTGAACCGTGCCTGTGAAGCCATTTCCTGAAGAATCGGCACATGTTTCCAAGACAGGGTTGTCATTAAATTGGTACCATAGAACCGGTGCCTTTGGCGCCGTTATTGGAGAATAGGTTAAATCATCGGCATGCTGCAGCCAGTAAGTTGCGAATACATCCAAATCATTGACATCGACATCGCAATCGCTGTCAAAGTCGGCAGTGAGTCCTTCTGAATGTGCAAAACCCGGATTGCATGTTTGAGCATATAATCTGATATTGTCAAACATCACGTTTCCGTCGCCGCCGCCAGACATGTACCAATTGCAGCGCTGGCCCATACCTAAGAAGAAGTTCTTCACCGATGATACATTAACACCTAGATCTGTAAATTCATCGATAGCAACAAACCATTGAGTCCACAGACCCTGACGCTGTGCATTTGGATCTGGATTGTAAACAACACCGACATTACCTGCGGTATCTTCGAGAGCCATATACATTCTGTCATAATCCGGCTCTACTGGGTTAGTCTCGAAACCTCGGAAAGTCACTGCTATGGCCGCAAGTGCAGGACTCAGAACTGGAGAGCCTGTAAATGAAGTCCCTGTCCCGTAATTGATTTTGTTTTCTGAGAAATATCTATTAACTAAATTGGTATACGTGAATCTCATGTACTTTCCGCTTCCATCATAGATGAACGCGCGGTCGGCGCCGATGTCGGTAAGTTCACCCATACCCTCGATTGGGCAGGTAGTATAGTTTGTTAACCAGTTGGCATTCAAATCCTCGATTGAGTTGTAATCTTCGAAGTCATCGATATTAATATATGCGGCAACTGTAAACTTCAACTCAGGTCCTTTATATGTAGTTCCATCACTGGCTATTTCATCAACAGCCCAGTAATATGTATTGCCGGGAACCAATGTGTAGGCGCCTGAAAGGCTTGTTAGCGGATAAGAAGTGCCTGTCTGCTGACCTCTGTATCTGCTGTCAGTAGGCCTCGGGAACAATGGATTAAGTTGACCCGAAGCGCTGGCGAAATAAACTTTGTGTCCCATAGTATCTGCTGCAAAATCGCCTGCCGTCCAGGTTAAGGCAAATGGTTGAGTCAAAGCCTGAGCATTGTAACCCGGTTTTGTATTGTAGGCCTTGCCATCATGAGTTGTGAATTTCCAAACCTTGCCTTTGTATGAAGTCCATGTGCTAACGCCGGCTTCATCAACATTGTTAACTTCTTCGTCAACTCTCCAGTAATAAGTTGTGCCAATCTTAAAGTTGTAGGTTATAGCCATGAAACAGGGTTCATTAACTTCTTGGCCTACTGTTCCCATAAATTGTGAAGATACTTTTGTTGCTGTGTTGACATCGGCAAAACTTGTGCCGAAATAAACATCATGTTCTTCTACATTGCCGTCACCCGGGCTCCAGCTGAGAACAATGGCAATATTAACATCATTAACTGTGTCTCTGTAATGAACGTTAGTTCCATTCATTTCCGGAACCGGATTCCATGCGACATTCATGTTACCAGTGCCTGTAATGGTTGTGTATCCGCCGCTATAAACCGGTGACCCAATTTCGCCGCCGCGCATCGCAACCATACGTTTGCTTGCAATATAGCCGTTAAATTCGGCTGTGTGATCGCCTTCTACTTTGAGAGTTCCGCCATTGACATTAATCTTGTTTTGAGGTCTGTTCTGGTAGAAGATAAAGTTTACATCGTTGCATTCAAGAGTTCCGCCAAAAAGATTAATTTCGCCGAATCTCAGTTCGAGTCTGCGAGCATACATGGTTCCGCCATACATATACAGCTTACCCATTAAGTCGCGGAACCCCGAGTCGCCGCCGCCGATAAGTATCCCATCCGGTGCAGCCGTTCCATTTGTCTGTCTTACTGTTCCGTCATAAACTCTGAAACGAGGTATGCCGTAAGTGGTGTCTAACTGGTTGCCATAAACACCCCAGGCACCGATTGAGATGCCGTAATTGCAATCGAAGGTTCCTGATACCATATCGACGCCCCATTCACCGTTCTCTCCAGTTGCAAATGACCATGACCAGGGCATTATGTTCAGATAGCCGCATGCTGCATCGCCTTCGATTATTGGGTTCGCCCACTTAGGTTCCATAATCGCATGGTAATTGATGTCCGGCACGGCATTTGGATCTGTTTCCGAGACATACCAGTTTGCAGGGTTAAACCAGTTGGCATCTGCATCCCCGTGCCAGGTTGTGGCGGGGCCCCAATTGAACGCATAACTGCTTGAACTTAAAAGACATACAAAGAGCATTAAAAAGATACTTTTCCTAAACATTATTTTCCTCCTTATCACCTTAGACCATTACATATGAAACTTTATGATGTCTGGCGGACGCCGCCAGACGGTATTTTGTAAGTATCGTACCACAGCAATACTGAAAAATCAAGGTATTTCTCATTTTTGCGAGGTTTTTAGGACTTTCCATTGTCATTATTTACCTAAATACTTTATTTGCAATAGTTTACGATTTTACAATAAAAAACATAAAAGCACAAAAATATTCTAATTGTATAATCTGTTGTTTTTGCAAGGGTTATAATAATTATACCAGTTTTAACTCCGTAAATCACAATATATCAAAATAGCTAAAATGCTTAGTTTCCCCATTCACTGCCGAGAACTGCAAAAGCAGTGAAGTCATAGCCATTTAGCCAGTCATT
>CAYSKP010000063.1:0-3611 GCA_964431645.1 uncultured Pirellulales bacterium | reverse complement strand
TATTTCTTCGATGTATTCTTTTGAAATCTTCTTCTTGAAAAGTTTTGCCGAAGTTTTAACAAAAAAATTGACGTCTCTTGCTGTTTCAAATTTTTCAATATAAGCGATTGTGTTGAAGCAGTTGTTGATTTCGGCGGCTGTCAGGTATCCTCTTTGAAAGCCGCGTTCGAACGGTTTGCCTTCGATATGCAGAAAAATCCAGCCGGCTTTGTCATATCTGTATGCTTTGCTTAGCCAATGCTTCTCAATATCGGTGACTGGTCCGATGGCGCGTTTAGTTTCTCTCGATACACACGATTGAATCAGGAGAATCGATGAGATTAGAAAATAGACCGATATTCGATTCATTAAGGCGGCCTGCCTACAGCTGGATATATTCTTTAGGTTTGAAGTTTGTTTCCATTGTCCATGTAACTGCCTTGCCATGCTTTAAGCAATAAACAACCAGGATATCGTAACCTTCTTTATCAACCCATTCCTTGAGAAAAGTAAAGCTTTTAACGACTTCTTTTTTATAGTTCAAATCTTCTATCTGCTCCACTGAACCTGATATCCGAATCTGTAGATGTTCTTTGGGGCTGAAAAAACACATTTCTACATTTTCATTTCTTGATAATTGAGTATTCAACTCTTTATTTTCACCTGTAACAAAAATAATGCCATCGTTATCAGCCCTGAATAACAGCATCATCCGGACATGCGGAATATTGTCCTCAGTTGTGGCCAGCGCAAAGACAGGATTGGCTTTAATAAGATGTAAAACTTCTTCTTTAGTCATTGAGTACCCCTTGACTATTTTGAAATGCGTTCTTGTCCGCCCATATAAGGCTGTAAAACCTTCGGCACGTTAACTGAGCCATCTGCATTTTGATAAAGCTCAAGTATGGGAATCAGGATTCTCGGGCTTGCGATGACTGTATTATTAAGTGTATGGCAGAACATGTTTTTCTTTGCTGCAAAATCCTTATATCGCAAGTTCATTCGCCGGGCCTGGAATTCATAAAATTTGCTTGCGCTGTGCGTTTCACAGTAATTATTCCGGGAAGGCATCCATGCTTCAATATCGTATTTTTTAGCCTGGCCTCTGCCGAGGTCGCCGGTGCAGACAACGACAATCCGATAAGGCAATTCCAGCGCTTTCATTACGATTTCAGAGTTGTTTAAAATTTCTTCGTGGAATTTATTGCTTTCATCAATGCTGTTTCTGCAGATTACGACCTGCTCGATTTTATCGAACTGGTGAATTCGATATAGTCCGTAAGTGTCTTTGCCGGCCGCACCTGCCTCGCGCCGAAAGCATGTTGACATGCCTGCGAATTTAATCGGCAGTTCTTTTTCATCTAATATTTCGCCCATTTTGTAGGCGGTAAGCGGGACTTCGGCCGTGCCCGCGAGATTTACCTCGTCTTTTTCTATTCTATAGGTCTGTTCTTCGGAGCCGGGATAATAGCCTGTCCCTCGCATGGCCTCATCCCTCATAAGTAAGGGAACCGACATCGGCTTGTAGCCTCTGGCTATCATCACATCAATTGCGAATTGCAGCACAGCCCAATGCAGCCTTGCGCCGTCACCTTTAAGAAAATAACTGCGTGTCCCTGCTAATTTAACTCCGCGTTCGATATCGATGATGTCGAGGTCAGCACCTAACTGGACATGGTCCTTGGGCTTAAAATCGAATTTGCGGACCTGTCCTTCTCTTCTTAACTCAACATTTTCTGTATCATCCTTGCCTAAAGGGACGTTATCATCAGCTGGTTGTGCCACTAAAAGCATAAGCGAATCAGCCTGCGGCTGTAATTCTTTTATTTTTTCTTCAAATTGAGGTTCTTCAGCTTTAAATTTAGATAATTGATTTAAGGCATCTTGTTTTTCGCCGCCGTTTAATTTGGGGATTGATTTGCCGATGCGGTTTTTTTCTGTGGCGATATTTTGAAGCTGCTGCTTAGCTGCAAGCAATTCCGCATCCAAAGCAATTAAACGATCGATATCAACATCGATATTTTTATTTTTGGCTGCTTCTTTAAATCGTTCGGGATTTTCTCTAATTTCTTTGATATCAATCATGTTTCGCCTTTACTCTTGATACTTTTTGATGATGAGCACGTTATTTTGTCCTCCGAAGCCGAAAGATTCTTTCATAGCGATATTGACCTGCATTTTTCTCGGTGTATTAGGCACGTAATCTAAATCGAGCTGCGGGTCAGGGTCATTAAGATTAATTGTGGCAGGGACAATGCCATCCCGTATAGCCAGAACACATGCTATTAATTCCGCACCGCCTGCCGCCCCGATAAGGTGGCCCATAGAGCTTTTGATACTGCTGATAGCTACCTGCCCGGCACGTTCCTTAAAAACTGCCTTAATTGCCTTTGTTTCTATCGAATCATTCTCCGCGGTGCTTGTGCCGTGTGCGTTTATATAATCAATGTCACCATATGTTATACCGGCATCTGAAATGGCGGCTTCCATTGCCTGGATCGCACCGCGTCCTTCCTCGTGCATATCAGTTACTCTGAAGGCATCAGAACTGCTTCCATAACCGATAATTTCAGCTAAAATTGTCACGCCTCTTTTTTTTGCCGAAGTCAAACTTTCCAAAATCAAAATCGCCGAGCCTTCACCTAAAACAAATCCGTCTCTGCTGGCGGTAAAAGGCCGCGAGGCTGTTTGGGGGCTGTCATTTCTCGTCGATAGCGCTGTTAAGCGGTTAAAACCGGTTTGACCTAACGGATGTATCATCGAGTGGGCACCGCCGGTTATAACAATATCAGCATCGCCCCTGCGAATCAGCATTGCGGCCTCACCTGCCGATTGTGTGCTTGCCGCACAAGCTGTAAGGCAGCTCCGGACAGGACCCCTGGCGCCCGTCAGCATTGCCAGGTGGGCCGAGGTCATATTGGCTTCCTGTTCGAGTTCCTGCTTTGCTTTCATCCCCGCCTTACTAATAGCCGCCCATTTATTCCAGTCCATTATACCGGTTTGGTCGTTCCAGCCTGCAGCAATAGCATTAAAGAATACATCGTGATTTGCCGCACCTTCACCTGCTCCCAAATAAATTCCAACCCGGTTTCTGTCTATCCCATCAGAAGGATTTTCAGTCTCTATATCAATTCCTGCCTGTTTGCAGGCCCCAACAGCTGCGCCTAATGCAAATCTGCTTCCTCTGTTCGTGTCTTTATGCAAATCAGCCTTTTTAATGAATTTAGTAAAATCATAATCCTTCACTTCCGCCGTGAAAGTTGTTGGAAATGCAGATGCATCAAATATTGTTGTCTTTGCTACGCCGCTTTTGCCCGACAAAATCGCTGACCAGGCAGTTTCAATATCGTGCCCTAAAGGGCAAACAATACCTATTCCTGTAATCACAACACGTTGTTTTTCGTTTTGAGTCATTATTTAATTCTCAAATCTTTTTAGCACTATAGCCGCCGTTTGTCCGCCGTATGTATAGCCGCAGCAAAGGACATTGCGAATTTCTTTTTTTTGTCCTTTGGAAATATTAAGATTGCAGCCGTCAATTTTTTTATGGAAATTTTTAGCCGGGGGGACAAAGCTATCCCGCATAGCAAAAACGGCCGCGATTAAATCGAGAGCACCGGCCGCCGCTCCAG
>CAYSKP010000062.1:0-4788 GCA_964431645.1 uncultured Pirellulales bacterium | reverse complement strand
AAATGTTATCATTTTGGTTCAGAGATTTTTATCTTGGGACGACGGACGCTGATTTTGCCCACCCCCTAGGGGGTGGATAGGCAGCATAAACTGTTACCCATGTCTTGGCAGTGAACTGTTACCTATGTCTTGACTTGTACATTTTTAGCCACAGAGGACACAGAGGTCACAGAGAAAATTTTCTTAGACACAGATTAACACAGATTAACACTGCTTTATTTATTAAGTTAAATATTTTGTCGTAGAAACTTGTCCGCCTTAGGCGGATGGCGAAGTAAATAGTTAAAAATCAAAAAGGAAAAAACGGCTGTCCCCTCGTTCTCCCGTTCTATAAAAATTTAAAATTCATCTTACAACCAATGATAGGTTTTATACCAAAACTGAATCTGAGATTATCTGGAATTTCTTCATTATTTTTGCATACATTACCCACGATCATCTTATTCTCATAAGAAATAAAACTGATTACATAGTCTATTTTAGATTGAAACTCTGAATAATATAAACTTCCCAAGTTACTGTAGCTACCACTGACATCTTCAAGCAAAAGGGCAGTGGAATACCCCTTTTCTTTGTATTTTATAAGCTTTGGTAATTTTTCTTCAATAGCTCTGTAGAATCTATTTTGCCTTTCATTTTCAGGTTCTTTTGGACCCGTAGTCAATCTGCCAATTCCGTTCAATTGTGAAATTGACTCGGCACACTCTAATGTCACTTTATATCCATTGTACAATTTCGACGTCCATTGACCTATGTTTAGAGTTTTTGCCATATCGAGAACCCAATTTGATATTTCTTCGACAAACCTATTTCTGCTTTTGTTGTTCGAGCCAATAATAAGAGCAGGAGGGATAATTATTTGGAAATGATAGTTTATCGGTAATTTCCCTTGGCATTTCTGATTGATTTTTATTACAAGATCGTATGATTGATTAGCATAGGCAATCTGGTATTCGTGAGCTTCTATAATAGTATGTTCGACGGCAATTTTGGGAGATTGTACATCTATATCTTTTGGTGCTAAAATAGCCTCAACATCTTTGGTTTTTCTATTTTCTTTTTCAGGGAAACTTTCTTTTTTGTAGACTACGCCTTTTAACTTTTGGAGAATCTCGATAAAAGATTCGATGGCATTATCTTCATTTTCCCTTTTTTTCATATTGGTTAAGATTGCCTACTTATAAATCAAGTTAAACAATTTGTTTGCCAGTTCGGTATCCAAGGTTTTTAATATCTTATATTCTTCGAGGGCTAAACCTTTGTCGCCAATTATTATTATATAAGTAAGCCCAAGATTATAGTGTGCATCTATGAAATCCGGGTTGATTTTGATAGCCTGCTTATAGGCTTCTATCTCATCTTGATAGTGGCCAATATTGCAGTAGTTAACGCCAAGATTATAGTAGGCCTTAGCATAATTCGGCTCGAATTTTAAGGCCTGCTTATAGGATTCTATCGCTTCCTGATAGCGGTTAAGTTTGCTGTAGGCATTGCCAAGATTACAATGCGCCTCGGCATAATCCGTCTTGATTCTGATTGCCTGTTTATATGATTCTATCTCATCCTGATGATGGCCAAGGCTCCCATAGGCATCACCAAGACCAAAGTGTGCCTCGGCAAAATCCGGCTTGATTCTGATAGCCTGCTTATAAGATTCTATCGCATCCTGATAGAGGTCTAGTTTGCCGTAGGCAAGGCCAAGAACATAGTGCGCATCGGCATCATCCGGCTTGATTCTGATGGCCTGCTTGTAGGATTCTATTGCATCGTGATTGTGGCCAAGTTTGGCGTAGGAAATGCCAAGATTATAGTGCGCCTCGGCAAAATCGGGCTTGATTCTAATGGCCTGCTTACAGGATTCTGCCGCATCCTGATACCGGCCAAGTTTAAAGTAGGCAAGGCCAAGAAAATAGGATGCCTCGGCATAATCCGGCTTAATTCTGATGGCCTGCTCATAGGATTCTATCTCATCCTGAAAACGACCAAGTTCACCGTAAGTAATGCCAAGAAAGAAGTGTGCATCCGCATAATCAGGCTTGATTCTGATGGCCTCCTTGTAGGTTTCTATCGCATCCTGATGGCGGCCAAGTTTGACATAAGTAACGCCAAGATTGATATACGCATCAGCAAAATCAGCCTTAAATCCGAAGGCGTGTTTAAATGATTCTATCGCATCCTGATAGCGGCCAAGTTGTACATAGGAATTGCCAAGATTATAATGCGCATCAGCATAATCTGGTTTAATTCTTATAGCCTGCTTACAGGCTTCTATCTCATCCTGAGAGCGGCCAAGTTTACCGTAGACAACACCAAGATTATTGTGCGCCTCGGCATAATCCGGATTTATTCTAATGGCCTGCTTGTATGGTTCTATCGCATCTTGATAGCGGCCAACATTGACGTAGGTATTGCCAAGATTATAGTGTACCTCATCATTATCTGGCGTGATTCTGATGACTTGTTGATACGATGCTATCACATCCTGGTATCGGCCAAGTTTGCTGTAACAAACACCAAGACAGTACCATACATTGGCATCTTGCGGATTCTTTTCTTTTGCCTTTTGAAAGAAGGTAATCGCGGCAGCGTAGTTTTCCTGCCACAATTCTTTTAATCCTTTTTGATAAAATAATTGGGCATCGTTTGAATCGGCGGTCAGCGAGGCAGATGATAAAGATAAGATGGTTTGGGAAGATTCTTCGAGGGCGATGATTTTGTCACTTGGCATTGCGAAATTAAGATTCTGGCCTCCTTTTACAACAAGTGTAGCAATACCGATGACTTCGCCTTGTGTGTTAATGACAGGACTGCCGCTTGAACCGGGCGAGATGGGGGCTGTTATCTGAAGAATCTTGCCAAAGGCGGGAATGTCTCGAACTGCCGATACAATGCCGGTTGATACGGTTGATTCAAGGCCGAGGGGATTGCCTATGACAACAATGTCCTGTCCTTCGGATGGCACAATATCGCTTAACTTTAAGAATGATATATTGGCATCAGGAATATTGGCGACGAGCTTGACAATATCGGCGTCGGCATTTTTAGCAATGATTCCTTTGACTGGATATTCTAAGCCGGAAGAGGTTTTAATTATGGCGCGGAAAGCACCTTCGAGGACGTGGTAATTTGTAATTATATGGCCTTCATTATTTATGAAAAAACCGCTGCCCTTGGCAATGGGTTGATTATTGTCATCAAAGGTTTGGATCAAAACCACTGCGGGCTTTATTTTTTTAACAAGGTCGACAAGCTTATCATCTGCTTTTGCAGAAATACTGTAAGCCAGTATCAAGGAGAAGAAAATAATAAAATTTCTTCTGACCATAATAGAAATCCGTAAGAGTGCCTCAAACAAAACTATTCTCTCATTTTATTATCATCATAATTCTTGACAAAAGCAAGAGGAATTGCTGATATATTCAGTGAACAGCATGTACTAAATATAGCATCTCCAGCGAAATCTGCGTCAAAAAAATTCGGGGTTACAAAATAACAGAAACTACATTGCTCGGCAGACTTTCGCCGGATGTATTTCCTGCTCTGATTTGATATTCGAGTTTAATTCCGGTTGGCTGGTCTTTGAGTTTTACTTCATTGTTATAAGAAGTCCCGATAAATTGCCATTCGCTCCAGCTAGCGCCCAACTGCCTTCTTTCGATGATATAGTTTCTCATTGGGCCGCCTGTTTTCGATTTACTCCACACAAGGACAAGCAATCCGTTATCGCCCTGTGCAATAATCTTCAAACCCGTAGGTCCGCCGGGGATTTCCAGTTGCGAGGGCGGCCGCTTTGTTCCCCAGCCGATAAGAGTGAGATTTTCCGGCGTTTCTACGTTATCGACGGAGCCTAATTTTATCTGGCATTTCAAGTCGGTGCAAAGCTGATTGAATAGCTCCAGCTTTCTGGCGGCGATAATTGACGCTTGCGCCTGCGCATCTGCAAGGGCGGCGGATATCTGGGCGAACTGGTCTTTTCGGGATTGCAGGATGGCGGCATCGCAGCTCGGGAATTTGTCCGGGTTTTCCGTTATGCCGGTTATCATATTTTCAGCCAGACTTACAACGTTGTTATACTCTCTGGGGTATCGCATGATACGAATCCTTTAATAAATAAGATTAGGTTCGTGTCATTCCGGCCTTGTACGGGAATCCAAATCCTAAAAACTGGATTCCCGCCTGCGCGGGAATGACAATTTGCATTGTCATCGGCCTTTAAGAATGGTCATATAACCACCAATCTTGCAAAGAGGGGATATAAAACACGTAAAATATTCTAACTTATTTATTTTCAAGAGGTTACGACTGGAAAAATAAGTTTGCAAACACCAAAAATCAATTTGCAGATGCAGGATTCAAATTTACATTTGCCGGATGTAAATTGGCAAATGCCGTATGCATATTGGAAAATAGCGGATGCAAATTGTCTTTGGTGAAATGTAAAACGCCATTTCACGAAGGCAAATTGACAATTGCCGAAAACCGGTTAGCAATCGATAAAAGCAAATTTACTTTTGGTAAAATCAATTTTGTTTTATGGTATTTCAGACTTGCTTTGAGGCATTTTAAGTTGCCTGAGAGGCAAATCAAATCGCCGGATGGTATTTCAAGGATGAATCGTTATGTTTCAAATCAGCTATTTAAGTTCTCTGTGTTCTCTGTGTCCTCTGTGGCTTTAACTGTACAAGTCAAGACATAGGTAACAGTTCACTGCCAAGACATGGGTAACAGTTTATGCTGCCTATCCACCCCCTAGGGGGTGGGCAAAATCAGCGTCCGTCGTCCCAAGAT
>CAYSKP010000061.1:0-2359 GCA_964431645.1 uncultured Pirellulales bacterium | reverse complement strand
TTATTGCCATGGCAGGTGAAGGAAAACTGCCCGAGATGGATGCCGCGATTAACAAGCTGTCAACGGAAGTAAAAGATAACAGTGTTTTAGCTGTGAATTATTATATTATCGCAGATAGTCTGGCATGGAGAAGGATAAATACGAGGGCAACTCAATTGTATCAATCTGTTATTGATAAATCTTCTGATGCTTCTCTGATATCTAAGGCACAACTGGGACTTGCAAGAGTGGAGATATTAAGCCTTATAGAAGATAAAAAATTTACGGAGGCAAAAGAAAAGCTTGATTCGATGATTGCCGATTTTAATGGTCAGCCGGAGCTTGGAACCGCATTGTTTCAATTGGGACAGGAATTCGCGTGGCGGCACAAATTCAATGAATCGATTACCGCTTTTGATAATGTATCCAGCTCAAGTGAATTTGGAAATAAAGCAAAGATATGGGCTGAGATGTCAGACATATGCATAACAGTTACTAACGGACTTGTTGATAGTTCCAATGACAAGGAGATTCTGGCCAGAATTGATAAAATGATGAGTGATTTTGCTGGACAAGATGGATTGGCAGATACAATTTATTGGATAGGCAAGGAATATGAGTGGAAGAAGGGAACAACTATTAACAGGATGAGCTGGTATGACCAGCCGAACAGCATTTATCAAAAGATAACGCAGGAATTCGGAGATACACCTTATGCTGTGCAGGCCCAAATGGACCAGAAACGCTTAAATCACAGAATGAAAATATTCAAACTGATGAAAGAGCCGAATCAAAACGCTCTTGATACAGCGATCGAGGAAATGGTTGTCGATTTAGGCGGGGCTTCTGAGACGGCCGGAGAATTATACTGGATTGCGTGCGGCTTCGAAGAGAATGGCAATGGGCCAGAAGCAAAACAATTCTATGAGAGGATAGTCAGCGAATATCCCGATACACCTGAAGCAAAGACGGCTGTACTGGATATCAGGCGGAGGATTATTACAGATATGATTATCGCGAATGATATAAATGGCTCAGAGATTTTGATGAATGAGTTTATCGCCGATTACAAAGAGCACCCATACGCAGGGGCCTGCTTAGCCAGGATTGCAATTGGGAGTTACAAGAAGGGGTTAGAATTTAAAGAGAAAAGAAAGTTTAAAGAGGCGAAAGAGTGTTTCGATAGGGGTGAGGATGTTTTTCAAAAGATAATAATGAATAACCTTGAGAAAGAAAAAGAAGTCGGAGCATTATATTATTATTATGCCGCAAGAACGTATCAGGAATTACGGCAATGGGAAAAGGCAATAGCGAATTATCAAAAAGTGCTCGATAAATATCCTGATTTCGAATATGTCTGCGGCACTCAGGCAGCTGTGGGTTGGTGTTATGAGGCGATGGCCAAAACGAAAACAATCTCAAATGAACAGGCGGAACCGTTGATTGAGGATGCGTACAATAAGGTTTTAACGAATTACACAAATTGCTATTTAGCCGATTATGCAGCCTATCAGCTTGCCCGGATGAAAGAGGAAAAAGGCGATAAAATCGCTGCGTTGCATTATTACAGAATTTTTCTTGAAAAGGCCCATCCAGAAGATTACCGGATAGGAACTATAAACGAAAAAATAGCAGAGTTGGAGGGCAACGAATAATGAAAAAGGTAAATTTCGAGAAAAATATTAGATTATGCTGGCTAACTGTTATGGTTATTATGATATTAACTCCTGCTGATATTTTCGTGAAGGATGCCAGCGGAATCAGCAGTGTTTTGTGTCCTCCTTGCTATAACTGGAATGGTTTTTTTTGCCAGGCCCCGCCCCCGGAATGTAAATGCTGCTTCGGCACCTGCTGCTGGACACATTTGTGCTTTGATTGTCTAGGTAGTATAATTAATCCATGTGTATATCTATGCGAACCAGATTCTTGTGAGGGCTGTAAGGATGGTGGATGCGTAACTGACGCTTGTTACTTAAATAGCCGGTTTGCTGATTTCACCGGAATCAAATGCGCCTGTGAGGGAGGAAGATGTGATCCCCCCGGCTCGATACTTTACGACTTTTTTTGTGATAAGCAATGTTACGGTAATTGTTATTGCGAAGAAACTATGGGACTACAAGTTGTCGAGGAGAGACCTATTTGCCAGAATATCATTTGGGAGCCAGGATGCATTGATATATCAGATTGTGTATTTAAAGGGTGGCATGTTATTATTGATTGGGACACTGCTCTTTGTAATTGTAAACACATCTAAACATAAAGATTAAATAAAACAATCGAAATACTTTTTTATTTTAAGTGGCTAAGAAAAAAGTTTTGATCAGGAGACATAATATGTTAAATAATAATTCATCGAATAAAGACAAGAGATACAAAATGA
>CAYSKP010000060.1:0-1953 GCA_964431645.1 uncultured Pirellulales bacterium | reverse complement strand
CGCAGTCTCGATTAACTGGCTGATTTGAATATTAGTCTGAGCAGAGTCGAATCTTCTGTTTTCACCTGTTCCGCCAAACTGCTCTGTTTCCAAACCCAGTTGCGGATTTGGAATCAGGCCGGCCTGTATTTCCCTTGCCTGTTGCGCCCTTATATCCCAGGAAAATGAAGCCAGTTCAGGATTTTTGAGCAGTGTATGTGCAAGTGCATCTTTTAAAGTAAGCTTGCCGATGGGCTCGCTCAAATCGAATTGCTGCAGTCCGGACGATTGTTTTGGCGGAACAGATAGGGTGTAATCTTCTACCAAAGGACCCGGCTTAGGCAATAAAGGTTGCTTGGTTTTTTCAGAGCAGCCGGCAATTAAAATAAGGATTAATGTGACTAAAATCGGCTTTTTGATTCTCATATACAAAATTCCCTCTAACAAAATATCTCGAATACTCGCAGGCGTAGATATACGCTAAAAGTATTTGTTTGTAAATAGAACTTACGCGAGATTAGGAATTGAACGCTTTGGGAGGGCGATCGAGGCCTTTTGTTAAGGAACTCTGGGGTAAGCAATTTTGCGAATAGAAGATTTTAAAAACTGCTGCTGAATCGTTTGTCAAATTTGTTGGAATGATTACCTGATGGCAGCCCAATGAACAGCAGCCGCTGCAATGATCGCCGTCATTATCAGCGTGGGCTATACTGCAGAAATCTAACTGGGATATAAGAAAAAGCGTAAGTGCCGCGATTATTATTATATTAGCTGACTTCATATCCATAATTATATCAAATTTAGCGTTTGTTCTCAAATTTTTACATTGCCTCCCCCCAAATTTTTCGACTTTTAGGCAGTAAGCCTTGAATAAAATCCTCTTCAAAAATCATATTTACAAGCCGCAATCGGTCTATTTTTGCGGATTAGGCCAGTTTCTAGGGCTGTTTTTGCATGCCGCCTGGCTGTCCGGGTTTTTGCTGCATATTCTGCATTTGCTGCTGCATCATCATCTGAAATGCCGTCATCATCTCCGCAAGATGCTCCTTCGGCAATGCAAAATCCACAGCCAGTGAGCCGTTGCCGATTTTCGCACCGAAGACGAGATTGCTCTTGCTTGGCATATCGGGAAAGTTGAGCGGCATTGGTGAAAAAAGCTGTGCAACTTTCAAAATACGAAGATAATTATATGTAAGTATCACATCCTGGCTCGAAGTATCCGGAATAAACGTCATCGCTTTTTGCATTTCAGAGCAAACCTGAGTGGGATTTGATTTTACCTGGTCTATTAGCTGATGAAGGGCATTGGGGTCTTTTGATATCCTGCATACCCATAAATTATTGACGATGGCCCAGCGATATTCGAAGCCGGAGCCATAAATTTGGTCAAGCATCATCGCCTGTTGCGAATTAGAGTCTGTATATTTCATACTCAGCGTCGCAACATCGATGGAAACGCCTTTGTATTTCTCGGCATTGGGTTTGACTGTGAAGCTGGATTGAATGCCCATAGTTTTATAGAAGTCATCAATTACGCTGCCTGACCATATATTTGCAAATTCTTCATTTAACTTATTAAACTTTTCAGCATCTTTGACTTCGAAGACATATTTTGCATCGAAAAACGGCTTTGCGTTCGGGTCTATTTTTAAAGAGCAAATTAGATAATCGCCGCTTGCCTCGGTATAACCTTCCATCATCTTTTTTAACTTAACTATATTAGGGTCATTTGTGTCTTTTCCCGCCATTTGAGCTAACAGGTCAAGGACCTTTGCGTTGCCTTTTTTAAGCAAATTATGATTAATACGGGCGGCGAAATTCATGGCCATTCCATCTTCGGTGAAAACCAGAAGCGGGTTTTTCCCTGTGCCTTCAGGGACAAACATCCCTGCCATCTCTGTCCCGGGTAGTGCATCGAGTGTGAACCTTAGGTTTAGTGCTGTTGGCTTAGGATTGCAGATTATAGATACTGAT
>CAYSKP010000059.1:0-25158 GCA_964431645.1 uncultured Pirellulales bacterium | reverse complement strand
TTTATCAAGCCGACAAGGTCTTCAAGAGTAGTCGTTGCTGTAGTGGTGACAACAGCTTGTTTTCCGTCGTATGAATAAATGAAATTGCCTGCGCCTACATAATCTTCAATATATTCAAAACCGGTCGTATGAACCCAGCGGTCAGAGGTAGCTAACTGATTTACTACAACCGTATGATTTCCTTCTGAGGCATCGTTGGTAGCATCCGCAGTAACTTTATCTTCATCGCTGGAGGAAACTGTGAAGGCACGAAGAACATCAGCATCAGAAATTGCACGGGCATTTGTGAGCATCGTATTAAGTTTTGTCTCGAGGGAACCGAGAGCATCTTTTTTATCCTCATAGGCGTTTAAACGAGCCTGATACATGTCTCGTGTTCGGCCCTCGATAGCTATCAATTGTGCAATGATAGTGCTGGTATCAATGCCGGTTGAAAGACCTGGAAAAGTTAAAGTGCTCATTTTTGCTCACTTTCTATATATTATAAAGATATTATAGGGCATACCCTTGCCGCAGCTTTCAGGCGAGTCCGTCAAATTTATTATCGTTCAAAATGGTCTCATCATTAGTATTTTATTAATTCATCTATACAGTTTGATAAATCCCGCTATTGCGTGATGAGCGATGTTTTTCACGAATAGAAAGACACTTCTCTCTCAAACTTCTGACCTGCTGATTACCAGGTTCAATTTTGCAGCATTCTTCTAATTGTGAACATGCCAAATCAAAGGCCGCGGCAGAATAATCAGGTGCATTTGATTTAATATACTCCTCTCCAATTCCAACATAAGCGAGCGCTTTTTTGCATTTTTCTAATATCGATTTTTCATTAGGTTCCAGCGTGCTCCATTTAATTTCAGGGAATAACTGCTCGGCGGTAAATGTTTTTGAGATTCTGTCAATAACTGTAAAGTGACTTTTAGCTTTATCGGCGGTGAAACTTCTCGAAAGGCTTCCATTCATAACCCGTCTAAGGTATAGCGCTGCGGGCAAATGAACCATCTTAAGGTTCTCTTTTGCAAAGCGTCTTATCATCTCATAATCTTCGCCTACAATAAGTTCTTCATCATAAAGCCCGATCTTATCAAAAACAGCTCTTTTGATGAAGGTTTTGAAATGCACTACCGGAAAACCGCAGCGGAATATATCTGATATAAATTGCTTATTATCCACGTATTCAGGTCTCTTGATGATTCGAATCGGTTTGTCATTCTGATCAATAAGCATATCATCGCAGTAAATCATATCTGCATCGGGATGCTGCTCAACAAAATGCAAGTGACTTGCGATATAATCAGTTGTCAGCATATCATCGCTATCGAGCATGACTATGAAACTACCACTGGAGTTTTGCAGTCCTAAATTACGTGACGATGCAACACCTCCATTTTTCTTGTAGTAATATTTAACGGGTTCATTTTTAAAACGATTTACGATATCAGCTGTATTGTCCGTTGAGCCGTCATCTACAACGACAAGTTCGAAATTTCTGTAATTTTGTATCAAAACACTTTCAATTGCGCTTGCGATATAATCCGCGGCATTATATGCCGTCATCACGACCGACACCAAAGGATTGCCGGGACTTTGATATTGCTGAACAACCGATATATAGGGATTACCATACCTTTTGCCCACGATATATCTTTCATATAAGCTGTGAATCTTACGGCCGTGTTCGATACCCATTTCATTATGGTAAAATAATCCAAGAGTTTCGGGGACATGCTTAAAATTATATTTTTGGGCCGCTCTAAGCCAAAAGTCCCAGTCGCCGGCACAGGTAAGCATCTCATCAAAATAACCTAATTCATCGTGAAGTGATTTGCGCCACATCGGCTGCGAACCGACACAGCAGCCGAAAAGCAATCGTTCTTTGCTAAACTCGGGCCTTTTGGCTAATTCAATACGATGATGACTATCAAAAGACGGATTTGGTGTATCGGTAATTATCTGATCACCATAAACAAGTGCGGCGTCAGAATTATTAAGCAATTCGTTTGCTAAAATTTCGAAGGCATCTTTACGGTGCCTGTCGTCTGTATTGGCATTTGTCAAAAATTGTCCCCTCGCTGCTTTTACAGCACGATTCCATGCGCAATATAAGCCTTCTCTCTGAGTCTTTAAATAAACAATATTGTCAAATCTTGCTTGATATTCTTTTACAATTGATTCTTCATTTTGCTCGGAGCCGCTGTTGATTATAATAATTTCCAATTGGTCGGCTATTGTCTGATTTTCCAAGTCTTCGAGACAGCCGCGGAAATATTCTTCAGAGTTATAGGTTGAAACAATCGCTGAAACCAGGTATTTGCCTTTTACTTTATCAGCTTCATTTGAAAAGGATGCAGAATTTAGTGAAGGACTCGAAACAGCAGTTATTTGCTGTAAATTAAAGTTTTTCAGCTTATCAACTAACATTTGAATGTTTGTTCTTTGTTCTGTTGGAATTGTCAAATGCTGGTTTTCCAATAAAAGCGTATATACCTTTTTCAATTTATCAAGCTGACCTGCTTTCATATAGCATTTAGCAAGCATTGTGCCGGCACTTAGGCAGCAATCCGCATTTATGACCTGCCGTTCAATTTCCAATTGGGACTCGTCTGGTTTACCCATATTTTCAAGCTGAGTTACGAATACCGGCTCGAGCATCGTGATTGTCTTATCGTATTGCCCTTTTTCGAAATAGTAAGAACCGAGAATGTAACGTCCTTTTATCTTTTCCGGATAAAGTGCTACTGCTTTTTGAGCCCATTCCATTGCCATTTCTGGATGGCCTTTTTGGAGGAAAATTGCAATTGCTACAATTTTGAGATAGTCACTTTCATACTGCTCTCGTGTGGCCGGGTCCTGGCTGCAGTAAAATTCAACATATCCTAAAATATCAGGTTCCCTTCTCCATATCACAATGAACATATGCTCATTTCGAATTTTTTGGATGATTCGCTGCTGCTCGGTGCTGTTATCCTCAAATCGAACCAGCATTCCCGGCTCAAATCTGATAATGTCAATGAGGTCGTTTGTGAGTTTGCATATCCGAAATGAAAGTTCTAATCCTTCGAGTGCGAATAGATTTTCATAAAAACCATTCATTTTCAGAAGCACAGATTTTCTAAATACGCAGTTATTGGCGGTTTTGCAAATCGTTGGATAGCTTCCAATCTCTACATTTTGAGAAATGTCGTTAGTGCCTATGACTTGTCCTCGTGTGACCATTGTTTTGGGATTTTTAAACTGTTTGTAAATTGCATCTACCCAGCCGGGATTTGGCTGCATATCTGAATCTAAAAAAGCAACATACTCACCATTTGAATATTTAATTCCGACATTTCTTGCAAAAGCGATACCTATATCATCATTAAGTTGTGCAACACAAATCCTTCCATTAAATGCAGCCAAATCTGCTTGTTTGGTAACATCACCATAAGAGAGAATTATCAGTTCGAAATCCTGATTATTTTGTGCGCTGAGCGATTGCAGAGATTGCCATTGTGTATCATCTGTTTCAATTAAAACCACTGATAATCCTCGCTTTTGCCCATCTCGCATTTCTTTTACATCTACCGGTTCATCGGATGACTCCCATTGTCTGCCCGCAAGTTTTGCCGCGACTCGGCGTTTCCAGACTTTTACCTCCGGCCACTCGCTCATCCTTGGATCACGGCTTATTCCAAGCATGCCTATTGATTCATAGGTCTGTATGGCAAAATCATAACTTTGTGAAATGATCCTATTTTCTAAAGTTTGTAAAGATTGATTTGCAAGCGATATCACTGTTTCATTCTTAAGCCTTTTTCCGGTGAATATATCAACATAAATCATTTCAAAATTTTGTGTTGCCCTTATCCAAAATTCATAATCACCGGAGCAAAAGAATTGTTCGTCAAAATATCCTGCATTATCATGCAGGTCTCTTCTCCACATCGGCTGCGATTCAAGACAAAAGCCATTCAACAGTCTCATGTGGTCTAATTCCCCTCCGAGCTGGCCGACTATTTCTCCATCGAATGTCGATGTAACGTGCTGTTTGCCGTAAGCAATGACCTTATCCGGGTTTTGCTCTAAAGCTGCTGCCAATTTTTCAAGACAATCTTTGTAATGCCGATCATCTGTATTTGCATTTGTAATATATTTGCCGCTGGAGGCTTTTATTCCCCTGTTCCATGCACCGTATATTGTCTCTCGCTCGGTACGTATATACTTGATATTATTATATTGCTGCTGAAATTCCTTCACAATTGCGGCTTCATTTTGTTGTGAGCCGCTGTCTACTACAACAATTTCAATTTTATCTGCAATGGTCTGATTTTCGAGATCTTCCAGACAGCCTCTAATATATTTCTCTGAATTATAAGTTGATACAATCGCCGAAACTAGATATTTGTAATCCTTTTCGGATGGATTGACTATCTGCGGCTCCTCGATTTTATAGCATGGGTCAGACTTGGGGGATTCAGTTATAACAACTGGAGTTTTCCTTTCTGAAACCGAATTTGATTTAATAAAGCCAATTGCCTTTGTAACAGTTTCCACGCTGATTTGTGTTAAGCAGGGCGCAGGCTTTGAGCCAAATCTGCATCTCCAATTACAATTAACGCAATTCATTTTGCAATGAACCATCGTTGTTGAGGGACTATATGGCATAAACCTTCCAAAATGACCTCCACCCATCAAAACAACATTAGGAATATTAACTGCGACTGCCATATGTGCAGGACCGGTATCAACGCCGATAAAAAATTTACAACGGCTCAAAAGTACGGCTGTCTGAGTTAATGTAGTTTTGCCGCAAAGATTGTAAATATTCCTGTGAGAGGATAATTCAATGAGTTTTTGTGCCCTTTCGAAATTTTCAGGACCTCCGCAGATTACTATTTGCTCATCGGGATAATGAGAAAGTAATTGGGACCATTTATTTATTGGCCAGTCTTTTATTTCAAATTTAGCAAATGGACTTATAGCCACAGGATTGTTTATTTTTAGGCTTTTTAGTAAGTGATTGATATGATTTTCATCTTCTTCATTTGCCCATATACAAGTTCCCTCATAATCAGGCACATTAATCCCAAGAGCTTTCATGAATTCCATGTTGCGATGTGTTTCAATCATTACCCCTGCAGCACCTGGAATAAGAAGGTCATAATATTTATCATTTCTGCTTTTAATATCAGGAAGAATATTGAGGCAATCGCCATTAAAAGTGACCTTTTTCTTAGCACTGCTGCACAGCGTCAGCAGATCACCGATTTCACTCCTCGAATAAACAGGATAATACGCAATATCGAAACATCTATCCTGAAGTTGTTTCAGTATTTCCGTACGATACTGTGCTTCCCTAATTCGAGATTCTTTGAATGTAATAATCTCATCAACATAGGGGCATTCCTTTGCAAGCTGGGCGACTGTATCCTGCAGCACTATAGAAATTTTTGCTTGCGGATGAAGTGTTCTGAATCTAGGCAGAATAGCTGAAAATATAATAAAATCACCTATAGAATCCGGCCGGACAATTAGAACATTAGTGCAATCAGAAACAGCCGCGTTCTTTTGACCAAAATACCATTGGCCAGTTGTTTCCTTCCATGCGAGAGGTTTTATATTCTGTGATTTAATTGTATTAACCTGGGCCGCATCTTTTACCCATCCAAAATAATCTCGTAAAAGTACGGGAAAATCCTTTTGCTGCTGCAGACGCTGCCATTGGGCTATTGCCTTAGAGTATCCATAATAAATTTCTTTAAATGCAAGCTGCTTTTCAGTCGCATAGGCATAATGCTGAAAAATAAGTCCTTTTTCTATAGTTTGAGGGTGCTTGAAAGGATTTATTGAAGCTATATCCAACCATTTACCTTCGGCAGGCATACAAAGCCTCGGCGGCTCATGTGCTGTCCATCGAAATCCCGGTTTGAAGCGCCAAGTCCTCAGCCACTCATAATTTGTGTGATTTCCATAGGTATCAAGTGTTGTAGTAACCAGATTTTCACCCACAAAGAAGTAATCGAGATAATATGCGGCAGTTCTATCCGGCTCGGCCGCAAACATTTCCCTTACTTTTTTAATCTGATCGATTGTCCATAATTCATCTGCATCAATCTGCCACAGAAGACATTCATTTTTTATTACCTCAAGAGGGGCATTGACCATTTCAAGCTTTCCATCCCAAAATTGACCATCTTTCTTGCGGTATATGGTGACATTTTCGGGATATTCTTTTGCAAGCTGGTCGAGATATTCATATGTGCCATCGTTGCTGGCCCCGTTTCGATGAAGCTCATCACTGATGCGCCCACCGCTTTTAACTGACCAGGCAGTATCGTGTTTTAGATCCGCAACACCCTCAATAATGTGCCAGTGCCATTCAAAGGGCAATTGTTTGAAAACATCGATGTGATATCGAATAAAAGGTTCACCATTGAGAACTATTGTGAAAAAATGTATTGGCAGAGATGATTTAGAACGCTCAACTACTTTAATCTTATTATCTTCTGAAGATGTGAGCTTATTTTTATCAATAAATCTTTCTAATCTGGTAAACGGCGGCTTAAACACAATCCCGGTTCCGGTTCCATGTAAATGTTCAATGAATATATAATCGGAATACTTAACCTTATACTCCTCCCATAAACCCTTAAGTTCAGGATGGCTGGGATGCTTTATATCATCAAATACCAATGTACCGCCGTCGGCCAGATGCGCAAAACAAATATCCAAATCTTTTTTGGCACCCTCATAACTATGGTCACCGTCAACGAACATTAATTCGAACAGCTCAGGATTCTTCGGATCAGACCAGAATTTCGGTACAGTTGCATGTGAATCGCCGGGAATAAATTTCGGCAGATTAGTAATTCCTAAATTTTTTAACTCTGAAATTATAAAATTAGGACCCGGATTATCCACGCCTCCATAATTAGGAACCCACAAATCAAAACCGTACGCTTTAGTCTGCCGTGATTGTGCTAATACCTGGGCCATTGAGCGGCCTCTTCTGACGCCAATCTCGAGATAATTTATCGGTTTGAAATTTTCTGAGTACCAGTTAAGAAAAGAAGCGGCATCAAACCAGGATGCTTGCGAATTCAATGCCTGTTTATAAGTTTTTATATCCCCTTCCAGCCATTTGTCTTTAGTTAGCCGGGAAATTATATACAGCACTCTGGATTTCGTGCTATTATCATTGCTAATTAATGATTCAAGCTGTGCGCCAATATCAACGGCTGGATAAGCAATGTAATTTTCATAAAATGATTCCGAATCAGCCATGTTATCTCCGATATTTCCATCCGGCTCAATACTGTAGCATTCATATCCTTTTGATTTTAGAAAATCGAAAACTCGTTTAGCTTCTGTGTTCATTCCTTCAAGCATCTTTTTTGAAATTTCAAACTGTAAAAATCGGATTGCTTTTCTTTCCAGAAGATTGGAAGCTCCTTTTAAGACGTGAATTTCTGCTCCTTCAACATCCACCTTCAAATAATCAATCGTGCTGACATTTTGCTCTTTACAAAACGAATCAAGTGTAACAGCTTGAACTTCTACCGAATTGATAATAGGGACAATCTGTCCGGGTTTATCCGGATTATCCATCTCAGGATGGCCAATACTGTTCCATGAGTTAAACTTTTCAGGAAACTCATTTATAGTGATTGCGTGATTTTCAGAATAAATTCCTTTATTAACTAATGTCACATTCGAACAATTCAGCTCTTTTAAAGAACACGCAAGCTTTTTAAAGGAGGCCGGCGTCGGCTCAAATGAATATACTTTTCCTTTATCGCCTACCAATAAACTGAAAAGCTTTGTATATTTTCCAAGATGAGCGCCAATATCAAAAACAACCATGCCCTCTTTAACAATTTTGCGAACGAATTTCTGTTCCTTAATTTCGGAATCAAACTTGTAATCAGAAGGAATAAGATTAGCTGAACATAAACTATTATCTAACCCGAATGGACGAGCAAGGGCATCCACATATTTCTGCATGAGCTGTATTTTGAATACTCTAATTTCCGATGCTACCTTAGATAAATCACAGCTTTGAATCTTTTCAAATTCTTCATCAAATTTAGTCATATTATTTACACAAATCGCGTGAGGAAAACCATCCGCTGTATGCGTATGCCTGTCAGTGTCATTGATAATAAAAGACGGAATGCCAAAGCCGTTTGCAAAAAGGCATGAATGTAGCCTCGTAGAAACTACTAAATCGTATCGAGAATAGATATCAAATAGATCCTGATAAAAAGAAGAAAAAACAACAGGGATGCCGTATCCCTTAAGGAGATTTAAAAAATGAAAATATTCTGATTTATGATGAGCTACAACTTCGACTTGGTATTTTGAATGAAGCTTATAAAGTATTTCCGAGGCCAGCTTGTGCATAGGGTCGCTGGTGGACTGATTTTCTATCCACATACCATTTGGCATCTGTATGCTAAAACCGATCTTTTCGATTTTTTTATTTTTTGGAAGGGTTTTGACATCTTGAACAGATAGTATTGAAGGACAATTAAGGTGATAGTAAGGCAATCCTGCATTAGAAATAAATTCAGGAATTTTCTTTGTTCTCCCGACAATTATTTTTGCCTTTTTGAATATTGTTTCTTCCGGTTCTTGACAGATATGCTGATTAACGTATTCATTTTCATATCCCGCTCCGATTAAATATACCTTATCCTGGAGATTATTTTTAATTACCCAAGTAAATAGGTCCTTAATTTCTTTTCCGGCAGATAATCCTGCAATTACAACAGCATCGATAAAAGGGGCATATTTATCGAGATCGCCTTCTGCGGCCATATTATGAATACCGCTGAATTTACTTTGCGGGAAAAAAGCTGGATTAAAATTATAAAACAGGAAATTAAGCGTATACCCTTCAAGCAGTTTTTTTAAGATCTGTATCACGCCATCCCTGACAAAATCATCGCCGGGATTCCAAAAATTTGTTCCGCTTATTACAATGTTTTTTACTTTTGTACCCGCCGCTTGAGCCGGATTGCCGATTCCCGTCATTGCTTTAGTCCCTTAAATTAGTGACAGCAATATTTTTCATAAATAAATTTTTATAATTTTAAAAAGATGACCCACACACCCCATGGGTACAGCTCTTCATTTTTTGTTCCAATCGCCTCATGAAAACGTCTGCCGCCTAAATTGCCGTGACCGTCATCTATAGCAAGGTTATAAATCAAAGCCTGCCTGTTTCCCCATCCTTGTTTTACAAGAACTTTGACTCCATCGAACAATTCGGCCATACCATCCGGCAAAAAACGGTAATAATCATTAAACGCAGGAAGTCCGTGCTTTGGATTAAAGGCACACGAAGTATGAATGCTTAATCCTCCGGGTTTTAGAACTCGAACCATTTCCTTTGCAGCAATCCAGGGTTTGGCCAGATGTTCCAGCACTTGATGTGAATAAACCAGGTCATAGCGGTTATCCTCAATTCGGGACAAATTATGGACATCAAATTCAGGATAAATGGCACGCTGAATACTAACTAATGGCCATTTTTGAGTGACTATCAAATCGAGAGTGGGATTTTTGTCTATACTCAAAGCAAGTTTTGCATCAAAGGTATAATTATTTAGCCATCTTTTTATGGCCTGCAGCATAAATGTTTGAGGTGTCCAAAACCCCCCTTCAGTAAATTCATCATCTCTAATAGCAGGTGACATTCTTTTTTCTGTTGAAACTGATTCAAGAGTTTTATAAATTTCTGTCGGATTTCCATATATCTGCTTTTCCGATAGTTGCCGTAATATATTGCCGCTGCCTTTTAATTCTATACTCATTGGGAAATCCTTTAATCAATTTCAAATACCGCCTTTGTACATTGTTAAAGTTTTAATGCCTTTATTAATTAATTTTAGGTGCATGGCCGTCGCTTCTTTTTGCGTCGAAAGCAGCAGATTTAATTCCTGATAAAGTTTAGATAAATAATTCTTTTGCTGTTCATATTCGCTTTTATCAAGAAGACCAGCCTCTTTTATTTTTAAAGTAAGCTGCTCGGTTAAATCAGCCAGTTCCTCCAGGCCAGTAATATTATCATGCCTGATAAGATCTATTTGCTTTTCAAGAAGGGTTGAAAGTTCATTGAGCAGTTGCTGTTCTTTATTTTTTTCCACTTACTTTCCCTCAATGGCCTCATTACGATTGTTTCTGCTGATTTATTCCGCGCTGGACCTCTTCCAAAAGATTTGCAGCATCTTTGTGCTGAGGCTCCAAAATCAGGATGTCCTTGAGGACACTTTGAGACTCAGCCAATCGGCCGTCTTTCATATACAAAGCAGATAGAGCATACATAACTGATGTGTCCCCGGGATGCATATTTAAATAAACCTGAAGATAATGACTGATTTGTTCAAATGAGCCCATTTGGCACGATGTCTGAAATAATCCCAGCAGTGCGGTTAAATTATCATTCTCAAGTTCGAGGCATTTTAAATACATTTTAAATGCTTTTGGATAATTTTTCCTCTGCTGTTCTATCATCGCTTGACCTGCGTATGCCTTTGCGCACTTCGGGTCAAGCCGGCAGGCAACTCGAAAGGCTATTTCTGCATCGTCAAGTTTGTTTTTCTGCAGGGCAATTACCCCAAGCCCCACATAAGGCCCCGCGGCATCCGGATAAATCAATGCAGCATTTTCAAATCTTTGCTGTGCCTCATCGTATTTGCCGACATTAGTCAAACAATCCCCCAGCTCCATTAAAACTTCGTAATGCTGAGTCGTATTATTCTGCTCGGTTGTCCTGCTTTCATCGTTTTCGGCTGTTAGATTTTTTTCATCTGCCATTAGCTGATTCCTAAATTATTTCTGCAAAGCACAATGCTGTGCCTTTAAAAATTCAATGTCACTATCTATAAAAACATCTTCTGCTTTTTTGAGCAAAGTAACTGCTGAATTGAATTCTTTTTTTTCTCTTTTTAATTTTGCCTCCAGCAGCAGTGTATCAATTACAGGTCTTTTTTGATTTACATACGAAATTATCTCAGCGGCATTTTGGTCTTTGCCTGCCTTATATAACGCATTCGCAGCCAGCGACTTCATCCATAACTGATTGTGGTAGTGTTCACTTATGTGCCAGTAAATTTCGGCGGCCATTTTCCAGTTATCCGCTTTTTCTTCATTTTGCGCTTCTTCAAGCAAACTATCGAATTTAAAAGGAATTTCATCAGGCTGAATTCGCCTGATATTAGCTCCTGCATTAATGAGAGTTTCATATAGCGGCAGATTTGGAAATTTCAAACGGGCCAATTGCAGCTGTTTTTTTCGGCAAAGAAGGGCCTTGCAATTTTCAGTCGAATCTTCAAGCTCAAAGACCTCATCTGTTCTTGCCGAGTTTATAAGTGCGTAAAGAGAATCTTCAAGCCACATATCTCTTATTGGAAAACCGGCAGGAACTATCGCAATATACTCACCTTCACATTCTGCAAGTATTCTGTCTATTCGCTGAAACTCCGTGCTGCCGGATTCAACAGGAATCGCAACTATATTAGGCATGCTTGTATCCATTCGCAGAAAATCTTCAGAAGGCAGGGGCAAATATAATTTATATGGATAAAACGTATTCCGCCAGATAAGACCAATAGTATTGCCCGCCTGCTGATTAAGTCTGTCCGCAAGGAAAATAATTGATAAATCAGCAAACTTGGCCCATGGTTTGGCAGGCCTTGTGGTTCGTATTGCAAGGACATTTTTAGCGTATTCGGCCTTATTTTTTCTCCGCTGCACAGATATTCTATCGCTTTCCCCCTCGGGATTATAATATTCACCCGTAACCTGAGGAATATGGCAAAAATCTGTAAAAAATGCCAGGCGGCGAGTCATGTCCCAATCTATAAGAATGTTTAAATTCTCATTGTATGGCCCTGTCTTATCGAGAAGGTCTTTGCGATGAAGAAGGCTGACATGCAGGACATGATTAAAATAAAGCATTAAGAATCTGTCAAAATCCCTGCTGACTTCAACGACCTTACTTAATACAATCCTTCGGCCGTCAGTTGCAATACGGCAAAAAGATTTATATAAATCAGTATAAACAGCCCCACAATTGGAATTTTCTATCGCATCAATAAGTGTTCCTATATGCTGAGGATAATAAATATCATCATCATCGAGGTAGGAGACATATTCTCCCTTTGCTGTTGCTATAGCTTCATTTAATGAAAAAGCCTTGCCGCGGTTTTGCTGCCTGTTTATAAATACAATTCTGGGGTCATTAAATGAATTTACAATATTAGTGACATCGCATCCGCCGTCATTTATGACAATTATTTCTATGTTTTTATAAGTCTGGCGCAGGGCACTCGAAATTGCCTGTGCCAGATATAATGGCCTGTTGAAAGTCGGCAAAATTATGCTGACCATTGGGCCCATATTTTTATTTTTTTCTGACATTCGTCTTATTAGCTGCTGCATACAGCAGCCGTATTGGCTGCCTCTATCTCACTTTCAAATCGTAAGAATAGCTTGTTTATTGCGCTTAACTGTTTTTCAAGAGAATATCTTTCCTCGACAAATCTGCGGTACTTCTCAGGTTCGTAATCGCCTTCACAAATTTGATGGCAGAATTCCTCTGAAATATTAAACAGATAATCAGATGAAAAAATCTGGTCTGCTCCAGGGAAATTATGGACAACAGGTTTCAACCCGCATGCCATTCCTTCCATAACACCCATCCCCTGGCTTTCGCCCACACTTGTTGAAACTATATAATGCTTATCCTGCAGCCATGTATTAACATCATCCTGCCAGGCATCAAAAAACACGACATCCGTAAGATCAAGCACCTTAACCATATAGCGGATATATTGTTCAAGAGCTGCATCCTGGAAGACACCGGCGAAGAACAGCTTATATTGGGGGTCGATGTAGTGCAGTTTTTGCATGCATTGGAGCAAAAACATTGGATTTTTTCTTGCATTTAAATATCCGATGCAGGCAATATTTTTTCCGCGAGGTCTTGCAGTGAATTTGTACTTCTGGAGATTAACGCCATTTGGAATGATAACGTTATGCGTCCTTGCTTCCAACGCAGGAACCTGCCGTAAAAGCGAATCTTTTACAAACGTATTGCCAACCGTAATTAACGTATCGATATTTTCCCATTTCACTTTTGCCGGCCAGTCACAATACGCCTCAAAACGGTGAAGGCGAACAATTGTTTTGCAGACCTTGGGCAGTTTCGATGCCTCAACAGCAAGGTCTGTGCACCATTCAAACCAGGATATATCGCTCCATTTCATTACCTCATGAACCTGGTTAATGTCTCTTCCCTCAAAAAACCTCACTGGAAACCGATGTTCAATGAATGTATAGATATCATTAAGAAATTTTACATCCCCTGCCAACCCGCAAAAAAATGCCACTTTCGGCCGTTTATTGCGAATTACCTGAATCATTGGTTTTAAAACTTCCTGATTAGGCATAAGTTGAAGCGAACGCAGCATTGTTTCAATTGCATTTGCTTTGTCACCCTGTTCCAGCAATATATTGGCCGTTCTGTTGAGCACATCAATATTGAGGATCCCCCTGTGTGCAAGTTCATCAAAAAGTCCTACTACATACTTTGCCTTGCCTGTAGCAATATAAGCCTCGGTAAGGTTCCATATTACTTCAGCGGAATCCGGTATGAGGGTCCTTGCCTTGCGGAAATAATCTATTGCCTCATCACTATGGCCAAGACAGTGCAAAATCGCCCCCGCATCATTTATCGCCTGACCATCATTTGGTTCATTTATCAGGTATTTACGTATACATTCGAGTGCTTCTTTGTGTCTTCCTGCCTCTGCTAACTCTAACCCTTTTTGATAAAAATTATCTATGCAATCCATTACATATACTCCATTTTTTTCAAATTGGCATACAATCAGCCCATTTATACAGCACTACCACCCAATAATTCTGCAAATCATGTGCCTGTCACTTTAGACCTGAATCTGCTGCGTAGAAGGGGATTAATTTAAGAGATTTTTGAAATTTGTATAAATATCGAACAATACAGCCTTTAGAGCTATCCAAAGCCTAAATTATCGAATGAAATCGAGCAGCGACATTGACATTAATTTACCGGCTACTGAAAGGGACATCTGGTACAATGTTTCATGTCGAGACATATCTATGGCAATCTGGGCAATATCTGCCTGCTTCAATTCGTCAGATTCATCTGTATCATTGTTCTTTAAGGCCTCAAGATTACTTTTGAGGCCGCTTAGAAATCCGCTCTTTGAACCCATCGACACTTCTTTCTGCAAGAGCAGTTTTGAGATCTCATCAAACGTATCTAAAGCTGAATTTCGCAATTGCTGAATCTGCGAATCCGATAGATTCCTCTCATTTCCGAGTATATCCCGTATACTTATCAAAGTATCGAACACATCATATGTTCCGGGGACACGAATCATTTCCACCCCTGCGGAAGTGATGTTAGAAGCATTAACATAAAGGACATTACCTGTTCTGGAATCTGTAACTGCCAGATTCTCATTTCCGCTTGATGGCACGGTCGTAAACGTGGCACCATCATCTATTGACAATTTATAATCTGTTCCATCATTTATTACTGTAAGCCAGACATTTCCTGTAACACTGGATGTTCCTGAACCTGCTGCTGCTCCTGTTATGCCTTGAAAAACAGGCTCTCCTCTGTTATTAGAACGAAACATTTCCTCGCCATTGGAATAAGCAACAGCCGATACACCGGGCGCAACTTCAACGCTTCTGCCTTCCTGTCCACCCTGATAGTTTACTGCTATAATTTGACCATTGGTTCGCTGGGCGGCAAAAGGTGTCGAGCTGGTATTTGAGCCGCCGAACAGATATTGATCATTAAATTTGGTATTAGACAGTTGAACAATCTGTTCCAATAAATCATTAATTCCATCGGCGGTTCTGTCCCTGCTTGCCTGGTCATAAACACCGCTGGTTATTTGTGTAATGTTGACTTTTACCTGATTGAAAATTGAAACCATCTGCTGAATGACAGATGAACTTGTATCAAGTGTTGTGGTCATATCGCTTAATTTATTAATGTAGTTTTCAAGAGTTGAACATTCATTATCAAGTGTTAAAACACGGTAAGATGCAGAAGGGTCATCGGAAGGCCTGTTGATTTTAGAGCCGGTTGATGCCTGCTCCTGAAGCCGGAAAAGCGCCTCGGCGTGACGAGCCAGAGAAAAATTAACGTTATTATAAGTGCTGTTCAAGATACCGCTCATACAATGTACCTTTTATAAGATTTCCATGAGATTCGACAAAGTGTTTTGGACCGTAGAAAGATATTTACTCATTGCCTGAAATATCTGTTCAAATATAAGCATTTGTGCTGCTTCATCATTTATATCTACACCGCTGATTTCGCTCTGCTGGTTTGTTAAGCTGAGCATCAGGTTTTCGTTACTGGCTTGGGAAACTTGTTTTATTGATAACTGCTGGCCCACATCTGTTACGAGCTTTCTATAGAACTCACTGATTGTCATAGAATCTATGTCTTCGTTTTCCAAATTTGCTATCGATGCGAGTCTTAGTGCGTTTGTATTATCAGTCAAATCTGATCCTATTGCTATAGCTACCCTTCCCGGCGAATCAATTAAATCGTTTGACAATGCCATATCTGAGGCATCATTACCCTTAAAAAAGGCATTCATCCCAATAATCGGCAGCAAACCTGAAGTATCAGTATTGCCAAAGGCATCGACTTCAAAGCTGTCACCATCATTGAATTGGCCTGAGCCTATTGCTATTTTGATTCCATTATCAAGGCTCAGCTCGTCTCCAGCGGCGTAACCTGAACCTATATTGAAAGTATCTTGCAGATTACCACCTCCATCTCTGACCTCAAGCTTTAATGCCCCATTACCTACTTGTCCAGTGCCCACAACAGTAAAGGAAAAAGTCTGGTTTTCAGTCCCGGTATAGACTCCCGAAACCGTTATTTCGGGCGGCTGGGCTGCTGTAAAATCGGTATCGGTAGGTCCCGAAAGCACTGCAGGCAAAAAATCAAATTTGTAATCAGCGTCAGCTTGAATGCTGAGCCTATTGCCGGATACTAAGGCATTTAATCCTGTAATAGCAGAAATTTTTGCCTCAATGGTAGTTAGAGTATCTGAGGATGCATTTACATTTACCTCATTTCTTGTAATAGTTATTTCATTGGTAACAGGGTCGGTATAAGTAACCCGCACAAAAAATGAGCCATCGCTTACCGCTGGTTCAAAATCAGCAAGACTCTCTGATGACATCACTTTACCGGATAATTCACTAAATGGCCCATCAGAACCAATACCCTGAAAATGATATTGATTAACCTGTGAAATTATTGAGCCGGCAAGCGTATCAAGCTGCTCATGAACATTTTGTATAGTATTGTTATACAAAACAAGCAAGCCGCCAAGCTGTCCCCCTTCTATTGCTGTCTGATATGAATATGTCCCCACAGGGGTAATGCCAAGCGCGCCTTCAGTTTGGAGCCCTGCTTCAAGCTCAATAGTTGTTGTTGCCATTACTATAGGAACACTTCCGATGCTCACGTCAACAACACCATACGCCCTCTGCTGAATCTCTACAGCTGACAGCTCAGATAAATTTTTTATAAGCTGGTCTCTCTGATCTTTAAGATTATTTGCCTGCCCCCCGTTCATTTCGGTATGTTGAATACTCTCATTAAGGCTGGCAATCTGGGTAGCTAATGAATTAATTTGAGTTACTACATTATCGACCTGTTTTCGTATCTGCAATTCAAGATTTTTCAAATATTCTCCCTGCATTCTGAATTGCCCGGCCAGTGTTTCACCGGATGATAATACCTCATCCTGATAAGCAACCTGATCAGGATGAGCACTCAAATCGCTTAAAGAATTAAAAAATTTATCGATTGCAGAGCTTAATCCGCTGCCCCCGCTAAGCTCTCCGAACGATGTCTCAATACTTTCTAAAATCGAAGCTTCCTGAGAATCCTGGCTGAGAATCGATTGTTCTCTTAGAATTTCCTTCTCAAGGAAATCATTAATTATGCTTGTCACTCCAACTACATCAACTCCGCCTCCAAGTAAGATGCCGTTGCTCTGATTGGAATAAGAAGGAGCAAATTCTATCCTTTGACGGTGATAACCTTCGGTAGCCGCATTGGCAATGTTATTACCTATTATATCAAGGCCTTTTCTTGCAGCATCTAATCCGCTTAATCCAATATCAAAGTTCGACATCTTATATGCGTCTCCTCATGGATATCTCACAGGTGCATATTCATAAAAGCAGCATTTGAATCATGAACGGCCAAACCTTCGGAATCATAACTAATCATCCGTGTTCGGCCTCTATCAAAAACAATTTTCAAAAGAGCCGTATTTATTCTCTCGCATTCAGATAAAAGCTTGACTGTAGATGCATATTGTGCCTGTAAATGACCGACCAGCATTTTTAATTTGTTCTGATATTCGGCAATAGCTGACCTTTGGTCGCCTGAAAGATGTTTTTTAAGAAATGTCAAGGTCATCTCATTTGGCTCGCAACATAAAAATTCTGATATCTTTTTGCGTATCAAATTTCGATTCTGTTCATTTAGAGAATAATCAGCCGCTTCTTTGCGTATATTTTCCAAAAGCAGCCTTAATCCGTTTTCGTTACGTTTAATTACAAGGGCCCGAAGTTCGCTGAGTGTCGAGGACACAAATTCAATGTGATTAATATCTTTATTAAGAACGCTGATTAAATCTTCCACACAGCTATTTATTTCTAATGTAAGGCCATTCATAAATTTTCATCCAGTTTCTGCGCAGATGTATCGGTATTTTGCATATCATTGAAAAAACTTTTGAGGTCTTTCCATAATCCTAATCCGCCCTTCTGGGCCATATCGCCTGCAAGGTAAAGCCAAAACAATCCCTTAATCTGCTCTGACCCGGCTTCCTCATCACCCAGGCCATTACCGATTGTGTTCTTCATTTCATCAAGTATTTTTGTCAGCAGGACCGATTCGAAATCCCTGGCAATCTTCTCTGTCTTTTTTACATCACTTGCATTTAGCTCACCCTTTGCAGCAATTCCTTTAAATGACGCATTTTGCAGCGTATTTGGCAACATTATGGGTGCAGTCAATAATAAATCAGAATTATTCATATTCTCCCTACATTATTTCAAGACGCGCCTGCAGAGCGCCGGCTTTTTTAAGGGCATTAAATATCGCTATAAGGTCTCTGGGAGTTGCGCCTATAGCATTAAGTGTTTTTGCAAGTTCAGCAACTGTAACGGCATGATTAACAGGAATCAGATAACCGCCTTTTTCCTCAACGCCTACTATTGTCTCCGGTACTATTTCTGTAGTCCCGGCGTCAGAAAATTGAGCGTCCGGCTGAGAGACAAAGGCAGTTTCTTTAACTTTGATGACCAGGCTTCCCTGCGAAATGGCCACAGCAGATATCCCTACATTTTCTCCTACAACTATTGTCCCCGTCCTTTCATTTACTACAACTACTGCGGGCACATCGACTGTAACCTCATAACTTGTTATCTCATCAATGAAACCAGCTATTCCCTTTTGGTCAATTTCTTTTGGAATATTGACTCTGATAGTTCCGGCGTCAATCACTGCGGCAATATTGGCATGGTCTGCATTAATAATTTTGCTGATTCGCTGTGCCGTCGTAAAATCGTTATTTCTAAGAGCAAATGTGATAAACCTCTGGTCAGCGATTTGTTCTATGAATGTAGCCAATTCAGCCTTCTCAACAGTTGCACCGCCGGGAATCCTGCCGACAGTCTGATGATTTTTTGAAATGGTCGCTTCATTACCAGCGGCAGACCAGCCTCCAAGTGAAAGCCCGCCCTGTCCGACAGCATAAACCTGGTCATCGAGACCTTTCAAAGGCGTAGCCAAAAGCATCCCGCCTTGCAGACTCTTGGCATCACCAATGGCTGAAACATCTATATCGATACGTGAACCTTCACGTGCAAACGGACCAAGGTCCGCAGTTACCATTACAAGTGCGATATTGCCTCCTGTCAAATCCTTTGGGGAGAGCACTATACCTGAATCGCGTAAAATATTAGTCAGCATCTGTCTTGAAGGGATAGTCGTATCGCCTGTCCCTGCAAGCCCGATTAGAAGCCCTACTCCTGAAAGCGGATTTCCTCTAATACCTTGTATATCAACGATATCTTTTATTCTTTCGCATCTGCCACCCTGGGGAAACCAGAGCAGTATTCCAAGCATCATTAAAAATATACGGTATTTCATAATCAGTAATCCTATAGATAAAATATCAGAACGGCCATATTATATCGAAGATACATCCCAGCCAGCCCGGCCGGGTATATGGATCCGCAATTCCACTGTTTTTACTTACAAGCCGGAAATCAGCTACCTGTGTGCTTTTTACGGTATTATCAAAAAGAATGTCACTTGGGCGAACTATGCCGCTTATTTCTATAACCTGAATATCACCGCCGATATTCCTCGTCTTAGTCCCCATAATCACAAGGCTGCCGTTGGGCTGAATATCAACTACTGTAGCGGTAATATTGTCTTCGAAGGTCCTCTCGTCCTTATAATCCGCTTTGCCGTTTAGTTTATTGGATGATGAAGCATCAAAACCCCAATCACCTAAATCAGCAAAATTGCCGATTTCTCCATTCCATACATTTCTTTTAGTAACATCCTTTTGGAGGTCTCTTTTGGCTTTATTATCTACTTTACTTTCCTCAATAATTCTTATTGTTAAGATGTCGCCGATATTACGTGCAGTGTCATCGGCGTAAATATTTTTTATGTTTTTGTCCCTTTTAGCCCATATAGAGCCGCCATATGCAAAGGAAGCAATAAATACTAAAATGAAAAAAGCTGCTATTACATTATTCATTTTATTTTTTTCAGCTTGCATACATGTCCCCTTAAAAAACAGGTTCAACACTTCCATCATCATTAACTTTGGCTAATATAACACGCTGCGAGTCATTATTTTTTACCTTTATGCATTCACCAGGTTTTCCCTGCTGTACAGCTTTACCCATAGCGCTTACGACCAGGCCCCCTCTTTCAATTTTTATCAAAACATTTTGGTTACGCTCTATTACTATTGACGGTTTGGGAGGCTTTACCGCATTCGAAGTCACAACAGTTCCTGCCGGCATCTCGCGATTTGTGACATATCCAAAAGGGACAGACCAGTTTGCAGCCTGCGGTTCATCAGATGTAACCTCTTCAATTTTAGTGTTTTCCTCCTTTAAAATTCCGCCTTTCTGCACATCCGTTGTTAATACTACTCTTTTGACATTATATTTTGCACGAAAAACTATCTGGCGAATCTCAAGTTGTTTACCACCGGCCATAATTTTAACTTCTATAATGGCTTGCCCATTACTTTGCGATACAAGACGCGGAATCAGCTCAATTTTTGTATTTCCCGCAAGCAAAGTGACATCTGCAGGCATTCTTAATATTTCCCATTTTGCAATTGAGCTATTTTGAAACGTATCAGTCAACAACGATTTGGCTTTTTCAGCAATGATGTCTGCGTTAATAACTGCTGCTTTTTGCCTGACGAATACTTTTTCTGCCCCCGTTAAAATCGGATTACAATTAGGTATTCCGCTGCAGGCAATCCTGCTTAGTATCAGGGACTTATCGATAGTAATAACCTGCTCCGCTGTCGAAAATTTTCCAAGCTCGATTTCACCAGCTTTAGCTGCAAGGGCTGGTTCACCTGTAATTACAGCCACTTTATCAAGAGTTAAAATATTTGTTTCTAATGCAACTTCTCTCGGCAGATAAATCGTCAAATTTGAAGACTGCGATTCAGTTTGTTTGTCGATTGGTGATGACCACGATAATCCGCAGCTTATTATCTCTATCAAACAAATCATATAAATTAATCTTGTATTCATATGTCCCTATCTCCCGATATTTGTCGCTGTCTGCAGCATGTCGTCTCCTGCCCTGATAGCCCGGGCATTTATTTCATATGCACGCTGGGCGGTTATAAGATTCACAAGCTCAGTCACCATCTGAACATTTGATTTTTCCAGCATACCTCCCTGAATAAAGCCAAGCCCGTTCTGCCCGGGTGTTCCTGTTGTCGGTGTGCCGCTGGCAACTGTTTCCGAAAAAAGATTATCACCTTCATTTGATAATCCCGCGGGATTCGGAAATCTTACAAGCTGCAGCGTTCCAATAGATGATTGAGTTCCTGAGGCATCCGTAATGCTAACTGTCCCGTCTTTACCTATATCAATTTGTGTAGCGGTCGAGGGAATTGTTATCGCCGGCTCAAGCGAGTAGCCGTTTACTGTAACAAGCTGGCCGTTTGCGTTAGTTTGAAGCGCTCCATCACGTGTGTATCGTGTTTCGCCAGTCGGCAAAGTAACCTGGAAAAATCCGTCGCCGGTAATCGCAACATCAAGAGGCCTTCCCGTATTATCCATTTCTCCAGTCGTGAAAACCTTACCTGTTGAAGCCGCTCGCACTCCGCTGCCTATCTCTAAACCTGTCGGAGTATTTACGCCTGAAGCAATTTCTGCGCCTGCCTGGTTTAATTTAAGATAAAGCAAGTCCTGAAAATTTATCTGACTCCTCTTGAAACCTGTTGTATTTATATTAGCAAGGTTGTTGGCGATAACATCAACCATCATCTGCTGGCCCGCCATACCTGTTGCTGCAGTCGAAAATGCCTTTAACATAAATTCTTCTCCTGAACGCTAACCGCGCTTTTAATATTAACCCATCGCAACATTATTCAGAACGCTTGAATTTTCTCTTTGCGCTGATAGGTATCTCATATTTGATTCGTAAAGCCGTGTCACCATAATCATATCAACTAATTCATCAACTATTTTCACATTGGATGATTCCTGAAAACCTTGTTTGATTAAAACGTTTTCAGCGGCGGCAGGCTGTATATTCTTGTCAGGCATTGCAAAACAACTGTTGCCCGCAGGAATAAGCTTGGTATCATCTTCCTTTTTAAAATCCACTATTTTAAACTGTCCTATAACAGCAGATCCTGCCGTGATTCTTCCATTAGGCGCAACTTGAATGTCTGAAATACTTACCGAAGCAGGCAAAGTAACAGGCCCTGATTCTCCAGAAACTATCCTTCCTATAGAATCAACAATTTGCCCATTTTGATTCGTTTCAAAAGCACCGTTACGTGTATAAAGAGGCCCATTTTGCGTCTCGATTACAAATAATCCTCTGCCTCCTAAGGCAAAATCCAATGTTCTGCCCGTCTGGACTATATTGCCCTGCGAAAAATCAAAACCGGATTTCAAATCTATCTTACCGGGGGCGTATGTCTCGGGTCCGGCCTGCTGTTTATCTAATACTTTAGAAAAAGCATTGCATCTGCGCTTAAAACCTGTAGTGTTCGCATTAGCAAGATTGTGTGTAATTATCTCCAGTTCACGTGTCAACGCATCTATACTGCTGCCGACTTGTGTTAGAGGTTTTGTCATTTCGCCGGCTCCTTTTTATCGAAGGGCTGTGACACTTCTATTTTTTCTTTCGAATCTGCTGTGTTTTGTTTTTGTTCTTCTTTTGTGTTTATACCCTTAACTGTCCCTGAAAGCTGAGCTATCTGCGAGTCGGTTAATCCAGCCATCGTAACACCAATACGGCGGGCATTCGGCTCTTTCATGCGCTGTGCGGGCTGAGAACTCTGTTCAACGGTTCCAATATCTTCTATTATTCCGGATACTTCAGAATCTTTGCCTGCGCTTTGAGGACTTATTATTACAATTACTCTGTCGCCAACATTTGCAGGGACTGTAGTTTCAATAAACAAAACATGGCCAACTAGGCCGGTAACTATTGCTGATTGAAATTCTGGAAGTAAATCCTTTATTCCGGGCGGCGAACTTCCTTTGCCGTTTCTGTTTTTTAAATCCATTTTTACAAATGGGAATAACGCCACAAATGAAGTTTTACCTTTTGTCGAATCCTTTGATTGTATATTAGAAATGGCAGGATAATAACCTCCGCCGCCAACTGTCACCTTGCGGAAGTTTATCTTAGTCCTTAAAGAACCTATATGTCTTTCAAGCTGACTTGTTTCATGAGTCGGATTACCCCCGACGAATGTTTCATTTAATAAAATACCAGCACCTTTTTCGAAGGCATCATTCATAAGAAAAATATCAGCAGCTTTTTCAACACCCACTCTGTCAGCTATCTCCACAAGTGTGCTGATCTCGATATCTGTCAATTGTTTTCGGGAGACGGCCTGGGCAAATTCTCTTTCTTCAATTTTACGACGTCCGTATCTGTTATATAAGCTTACACCTATAAAAGCGCTAACTGTTAAAACAAATAAACTCAATGCAACAATCTTAAACCATGGGCTTGACATATAACTGCTGCTGCTGTTAGGAAGATTCTGCACCGCATGCCATCTGTCACGTGCCGACGCGGCCAGTATCCCTTCCGCTAAACGGACCGCAATGATAGCCAGCGATGTCATATCAATCCTTTGAATCCTTACCTGATAAGTGTTGCAAGTTCTGCCAAGATGTCTGTAGCGACCCTGATGGTTCTGGAATTAGCCTGGAAACCGTTTTGTGCATTAATAAGATTTACAAATTCAGTAGCAACATCTGCATTGGATTTTTCAAGAGCTCCGCCGTGCACCGAACCGGCACCGCCTGTTAATGCCTGAGTAGCAACAGCACCGCCCGAGTTTGCTGATGGAATAAAGTAATTACCACCAATGTTTTCAAGGCCTGATGTATTCTGGAATAATGCAATTTGCAGGGCACAGATGTTTTTCTTAACGCCGTTTGAAAATGCGCCAATTAATATTCCTTCTTTATTAACTGAGATAGTCGAAAGCCGGCCGGCACCGTAACCATCCTGCTCTCTTGCTACTGCCGTAGAGTTACCAGCGAACTGTGTCAATCCATCGAGTTCACCGACTTGTCCCATTGATATATTGATTGTCTGAGGATTTGCAGTATCGTGTGCGAATGTAACGGTAAACTGTGCAGTATCCCCGATTGCATTGTCCAATCCTAAAAGCGAACCATCAGCCGCATTAAATTTGATACCGCTTATTCTGCGATTTTCAGGAGTCAAAGCCGCGATATCCCCAGTTATTGACGATAAAACCATATCCCAAGTATTGGCCGTATTAGTTCGGACAAACGCACCCGATAGCACGTGCTGTCCGCCCTGGCTGTCATAAACAGTGATATTGACATTCTTAACCTCTTCACCGCCTACAGTTGTCACTTCGAAATACGTTGGTAAATCCAAATCAGCTGTTCCAGTTGCACCATTTGCAAATGCCAGCCGGACATCTGACTGGCTATATCCGCTTTCAGCATCTTTTATTAGGATTTTCCCATTTACAAGAGTTGCAACACCGTTGGCGCCGGCGGTCCCTCCGGCATCAAGGACTGTATTTATGTGATCGATGAGGTCATCAACAGTAGTTGTGGCTGTTACTGATAATGGAGTACCGTCTGCAAGAGCGGTTCCATTATGATTAAGCCCGCTTACAGTAATTGTTGCCCCTACCAATGTTCCTGCCGTAAACTGGTCGAGTTCATCAAGCTGGGTTGTTGCTATAGCCATCGTGCCGCTGCTTACAGTCAAAGCTTTATTTGCGCTCAGCACATTTGTTTGCGGTACTGATAAAGTAGCATCAGCACTCAGGTTGCCTGCTACTGTTACTCCAGTAGTAGACTTAGCAGCCATAGCGACGTTATAAGGCACACGGACATTGCTGTCGCCCGCTACCTGGAATCCGTCAGCTTCACCTTCAGAGCCTATTCGCTGAACACGATAGCCGGTAGCCGGGTCAACAAGCATTGCCGACTGGTCGACTGCAAAGGCACCCGCGCGGGTATATACATTCTGCTGGCCATCGCTAAGCACAAAATAACCTTCACCTTCTATAGCAAGGTCCAGCGGGTTACCGGTATTAACAATATTTCCCTGAGACATATTGCGGACGATACCGGATACGCCCACGCCGCTTCCCATCTGCACCGGGTTAGTACCGCCTGTAGTGGTAGTAGGCTGCGATGCTTTTCTTATGGTCTCGCTCAAAAGCTCTGCAAATAATATCCTGCTTGACTTAAAAGATGTGGTGTTTACGTTAGCAAGATTGTTACCCGCTACGTCAAGCATCTGTTGATGTGCCTGCAAACCTGTAACGCCCG
>CAYSKP010000058.1:0-17936 GCA_964431645.1 uncultured Pirellulales bacterium | reverse complement strand
CCCTGCAAGACAGTCTACAGGCGCAGTGCTTGGTATTTTGATTCTGACTGATATATTTGCCGTAATTTATTATCATAATAAGGCACGCTGGCACCATATCATCCGCCTTATTCCGGCCGCCCTCATCGGTATCATCGCCGGCTATTTTGTCCTCAAGGTAATCAGTGATGCTCAATTGAAACCCATCATCGGTGTAATCGTTATGGCAATGCTGGCAGTAAACTGGTGGAGGAACCGAAAGGGTGAAGTTGTCCCGACTCAATGGTGGTTTGCGCAGGTGATGGGATTTTTCGCCGGCTTAACAACGATGATGGCCAATGCCGCCGGCCCTGTAATGATTGTATATCTTTTGGCGATGCGCCTGCCTAAAATAGAATTCGTGGGAACAAGTGCCTGGTTTTTCTTTATCGTAAACTGGCTAAAGGTTCCTTTCAGTGTTCATCTCGGATTGATTAATCTCGAATCAATAAAGCTCGGTTTTATTATGCTTCCCTTTATCATCATCGGCGTGGTTTTAGGCATAGTTGCATTGCGAAAGATGCCTCAAAAGGTATTCGAAATAGTCATACAGGTTTTAGCATTAATTGCCGCTGTAAAGCTCTTGATACCCGCGAATTGATTTGCAAAATTACCTGTTAAAAAGGATATTAATAATATGTCAGAAGCTTCACAAGATTTTCAATCTCAGCGTCAGCAGATGGTCGAGCACGACCTCATGCCCCGCGGCATCACCGATGCAGGTGTCCTTTCGGTAATGAGAAGACTGCCGAGGGAAGAATTCATGTCTGAAAAATATATCTCACAGGCTTATGCCGATAACCCATTGCCAATTGGTGTAGGTCAGACTATATCTCAGCCCTATATCGTTGCACTTATGACTCAGTTGCTTCGCCTGAATAATTTCTGTGAAGTTCTCGAAATCGGCACTGGCAGCGGCTATCAAACAGCCGTTTTAGCTAAATTAGCAAAACGTGTATACACAATAGAGCGGCTGGCGGATTTATCAGCCAATGCCCAAGCCGTCCTTGGCAGACTTGGTATCACAAATGTTGATTTTGCTGTAGGTGATGGCAGTGCCGGCTGGCCAGAAAAAAGGCAGTTCGACAGAATTATAATTACCGCTGCAATCCCGAAAATTCCTCAGCACCTCATCGACCAGCTTATTTCAGATGGAATTATTGTTTATCCCCTCGGCTCAGGCGGCCTCCAGGAGCTTATAGTTGGAATAAAAAAAGATGACAAACTTATCGAACGCGCGGTATGCGATGTCCGCTTTGTCAAACTCATCGGCCAATACGGCTTCAAAGAATAATTTTGGATGTAATTAATGGCTGATGCAATAACAAAAACTCCAGATGATATAAAACTTTCAATGCCTGTCCAGTTCCTAAAAGGCGTCGGTCCGGCAAGAGCCGAGATTTTCGCAAAGCTTGGTGTGCAGACGGTAGGGGATTTGCTGGAATATTTTCCGCGTGATTGGGTCTTTGCCCCAGAGCCGAAAAAAATCGATAATTTGCAGATTGGTGAAACTGCCTCGATTCTCGGCCTTATCGAATCGACCGATTTTAAAAATTACCGCAGGCCTCCTATTTTTGAAGCCGCCGTAAGTGATGACACAGGAATCTGCCGTATAATCTGTTTTAATGGCGGCTACCTTCGCGACCAGCTCCATCCCGGTCAAGCCGTTATCGCCTGGGGCAAAGTCGGCGAGTACAAGCATAGTATTCAATTGACTAATCCTAAGTTTCGAATTCTTGATGCCGATGCATTGGAAAACAAAGATGCCATCGATCCATTTTTCTTCAATGGCGGCGTTTATCCGGCAAGCAATGGCTTGAGCAGCGTGCAGATTAAAAAAATAACTCGGCCTGTCCTCGAAAATCTCACGCCTTTGGTAAGCGAATTTTATGATGACCAGTTCCTTAAAAAAATGGAGCTCATAAATCGAAAAGATGCATTTCAATGGATTCATCTGCCCCCTGATGAACAAAAACTTGCCAAGGCCAAGCGACGCCTCAAATTCGATGAATTCTTCTTAATGCAATTAGGCCTCGCCCTTCGCCGTCATAGAAATACCCAATTCGCCTCCGCTGTAGAGATGAAATCATCTGACCAGATCGATACCCGTATCCGTAAGCGATTCCCATTTCTGCTTACCGATGACCAGGATAAAACAATCGCTGAAATCGTTTCCGATATGCAAAAACCTGTCCCTATGAATCGGCTTTTGCAGGGAGATGTCGGCTCAGGCAAAACAGTTGTTGCGCTTTACGCTGCTTTATTAGCAGTGGCAAATAAAACTCAGGTCGCGATTATGGCCCCCACAGAAATTCTCGCCAATCAGCACTTTTTAAGTATAGAACGATATCTGCGTAATAGCGATGTCAAACGTGTCCTCATCACCGGCGGCCTGATGGGCAGTAAAAGAGATGAAATTATAAATGAAATTAAATCCGGCCAAACAGATATTATCGTAGGCACGGTCGCATTGCTGGAAAAAGATATAGAATTTAAAAAGCTCGGTCTTATCGTAATCGATGAGCAGCATAAATTCGGCGTTCATCAGCGTGCAAGTTTACGTAAAGACGGCACGCCCCATTGCCTTGTCATGACCGCAACCCCCATTCCCCGAACATTGGCAATGACGGTCTTCGGTGATTTGGATATCTCAATTATCAAGCATAGTCCCCCCGGCAGGGGAGCGGTCGTTACAAGGTGGGTCGCACCAAGTGACAGAAAAAAGGCTTACGAATTTATCCGTGAAAGATTGAAAGCCGGCAAGCAGGCCTATTTTGTCTATCCTCGAATAACAGGCGTAGAAGACGAGGAAGGTGATATTAAGGCAGCAATAGACGGCTATCAGGAATTATCAAAGGTATTCAATGAATTTAAGGTCGAATTACTTCACGGCCAGATGAACTCCGAAAAAAAGCAGCAGATAATGGCGGATTTCCGCAGGAACAAAATAAAGGTGCTCGTCGCAACTGTCGTTATAGAAGTCGGACTTGATATCCCCAATGCCACTATTATGGTCATCGAAGGGGCAGACGGCTTCGGCCTTGCCCAATTGCATCAGCTTCGCGGCCGTATCGGCAGGGGGACAGATAAGTCATTTTGCTTTTTATTCGCTGATAAAGAAACAGAAAACGAGATTGCCCGAAGCCGTCTCGAAATGATGGAGCGAAGTAACGACGGCTTTGAAATCGCCGAGCACGATTTAAGGCTTCGCGGCCCCGGTGAACTCTTCAGCACCCGTCAGCACGGCCTGCCCGATTTAAAAATCGCCAATATCATCGATGATTATGATTTGCTTGTCCTCGCCCGCCGCTGTGCCTTCGAACTGGCCGAAAAAGATGCATTATTAACCGAACCGACTCACAAAAACATCCGCCGCGCTCTAATTTCCAAATTTGGCGACTCCCTTGGCCTTGCAGATGTTGCATAGCTAAGGTAAAATATTATACAAATTAAGGAGAGATTTATGCCTGGCTCATATGAGGAAAAATATAAAAGTAAGATAAATTTTTTCGGGCTTAAGCCGTCGCCTCTTTGTTTTAAGATTCTTTGGACTATGCCGTTTGGCCAGAAAATAAAACTGCTCGATCTCGGATGCGGCGAAGGAAGAAATGCCATATTTTTTGCAAAGAATGGATATGAAGTGACAGCTTTCGATTTGGCAAAGATGGGCGTCGAAAAAACTATGAAAAACGCAAAGAAGGCGGGAGTAAAGATAAATGTTTTTCAAGCAGATATGAACGAATACAGATTAAAAGAAAAATTCGATGTGATATTCAGTATAGGTGCTTTGCATTACATTAAGCCGCAATTAAGAAAAGACGTTTTGGACAATTACAGGGATTTCACAGTTGATGGCGGCCTGAATGTCCACTCTGTAATTTTACAAAAGCCTTTTATTCCTAGAGCCCCGGATGCGGAAGATACAGCTCATTTATGGCATTCAGGCGATTTATTTAGTTATTTTAGTGACTGGCAAATAGATCTTTGTGAAGAAGAAATCTTTGATTGTAATTCCAGCGGTGTTCCGCATAAACATGCGGTCAACAGAATAATCGCAAAGAAAATTTAAATTAATTATTCTTCTGTATTCGTATTAAATTCAGTAGATTTTGAATTATATTGCCAAAACCTCGGAAAAAAACTAAAATATCTCCTTTAAATTAGGGCGATGAGGTTCGCCTCCAACCGCTTACAAATAAGCTGATAACCTCTACTCGGTATGGGTAGAGGTTTTTTGTTTTTGGGCGCTTGAAAAAAGGTCTTAAGGATATTTTGAAATGAACGCAGATATAATTCCGCTTGTTGTAGGATTTTTAATTTTCTTTTCGAGTTTGCTGTCTTTGAAGCTTGGGCTTTCCGTAGCGATAATTGAGATTCTGCTGGGTGCAATCGGCGGTTATTTCGGCTTAAAACCCGAGGAATGGATGACGTATTTGGCCGGCTTTGGCGGAATCGTTTTGACATATTTGGCCGGGACTGAAATTGATACCCGTCTGATGCGCGATAAATTCAAGGAAAGCATGCTCATAGGCGGCTTTTCTTTTTTAGTTCCTTTCTTAGGCGTTTTTCTTTATACATTTTATATCGCAGGTTGGACTCTTAAGGCGTCTCTGATTGCGGGCACCGCCTTATCGACAACATCGCTTGCAGTCGTGTATTCGGTTCTTGTTGAAACAGGATTGTCTTCGACAAAAATTGGTAAACTGCTTATGGCTTCGACGTTTATTACCGATATGGGAACAGCTCTTGCCTTGAGTATTTTATTTGTAAAGCCAACTGTTTATACGCTTGTTTTTTTGATGACATCTGTCATCGTTATATTTTTTGCAACTAAATTTTCACATTTTGTATTCGATAATCCGGCATTGAAGAACAAGGTTATTGAACCCGAGATAAAGTACGTGTTTTTGCTTTTGCTTGTGTTTATGTTTTTCGCCAGGCTGGGAAACGGCCATGCAGTTTTGCCTGCGTTTCTATTGGGACTTTTGATGTCACGTCATTTTAATGAAACTAGAGGCACTAAAGCGGTTCGTGACCGTCTCCGCACAGTTTCTTACGCTATAATAACGCCAATATTTTTTATCGTAGGCGGGCTTAAAATATCGCTGCCTATGATAATCGCGGCAGGGGGCCTTTTTATCACTTTGTTCCTGCTGAAAATGTTAACCAAATTCATTGGCGTTTATTTTCTTGCCAGAAAGTATATCCCTAACGGCAGCACCTATACGACTCTCTTGATGAGCACGGGACTTACCTTTGGAACGATATCGAGCGTATTTGGCCTGACCGCCGGTTACATCGACCAGGTCCAGTATTCCGTTTTAGTCGGTGTCGTAATCGCAAGCGCCGTAATACCCACTTTCATTGCACAAAAGTGGTTTATGCCCGTCGAAGAAGAGGATATCGTTGATATAGCTAACGGTGACTAAGAAAGGTCTGCATCTTATTTAATACCAAGTTCCTTTTTTAGTGCTTTAAGATTGATAAATCCGGGCTTTTTAAGTACTTTCAATGCTTCTTCGACATCTATTTTGTCTTCGAGTGCCTCTATCATCTTAAGGTCTTCAATTGGCACCATAGCCATAGCAGGTTTTTTATTTTTTTCAATGTAGATACGCTCTCCAGTAGATATGACACGATTGACTATGTCACTCAAATTCTGTCTTGCTTTTGTCATACTTATGCGAATCATAAAATCATTCCTTCTTCTAATAATCGAGAATAGAAGTTGTGAGTTCAAGAAAAAAGATATAATTTAAGACTTTAAAGCTTATAAACTTTTTAACTTTAGCTATGTTTTTTGAATTGTCTGTATTTTCGCAGCATATCAAGAAGGTTTTGCATATCATCCGGCAGGGGGGCTTCAAATGAAACTACCTTTCCGGTTGTCGGATGCGTAAATGAAATCGTCCATGCGTGCAGGGCACAGCGTGAAATCACAGGGTCTTCCGGCTTTGGTTCCTTGTCCTTTAACTGCCACGGATAAACCGATTTACCGCCATACATATCGTCAGCAACAATCGGGTGCTTTATATGTGCAAGGTGAACTCTAATTTGATGTGTCCTTCCGGTCTTCGGAGTCAATTTCAATAGAGAAAATCCGCGGAAACTTTCCAGCACCTCGTAAAACGTGATTGCCTCCTTGCCTGTCTCCCGGACTGCATATTTGTACCGAAATTTTGTATGCATTCCCAAAGGTGCATTAACCCTGTCACGAGTCAGGTCAGGAATCCCATGCACAATCGCTATATAGCTTTTTTCAACCTTGCGGTCGTGGAATTGCCTCGATATTTTCCATTGGGCGACGTCGTTCTTCGCCAGAATCATTACCCCTGTCGTGTTTCTGTCAAGCCTGTGAACTATGCCCGGCCGAAATTCACCAAGGGCGAATGGAAGTTTGGTCTCCTCTTCGATTTCCGTTTCAATCTGCTCTTCTTCATCTTTAATTTCCTCCTCCTTTTCTCCGGCGCCAAGATGAAATGCAAGCGCATTTGCAATCGTGCCGTGAGTATTTCCTCGTGCTGGATGGACGATTATGTTTGCTGGTTTATTTATAACAATAATATCATCATCTTCATGGATAATATCCAGCGGTATGTCTTCCGGCGGAATTTCCCTGCTCGGCAGTTCCGGCAGTGTAATTTCAATAAGGTCATTGGGACAAAGTTTGAGGCTTGGCTTGGCCGGCTTGCCGTTTACCTTTACTCCGCCTGCCTTGATTACCTCCTGCAGCATTACTCGGCTGTAATTTGAAAATCGCCCGTGAAGGTATTTATCCAGCCGGCGTTCCTGAAGCGCACTGCCTACCCGAAGCGTCAATCCTTCCGTTTTACTCACCGCACAGCTTTTCTTCTTTGGGTCACCTTTCGGCATCTGCTGTGTTAATTCATGCCCGGCAAATTCGGCTCTGGATTTGCCGGCTGCTGTATTTGAATCATCGGCTTAGGCATCGGTTTAAACGTTACTTTTTGAGTAAATGTCTCCAGCGACGTTATCCTTTCCTTTGCCGCCGCTGCCGCGACAGTTCCTTCATATTGGGCACCTGCCGCTACTTCCTGATACAATTTCCTCGCTTCATTGGCGTCCCCAATCTCTTCATTGCATAAACCTATGCCGATTTTCGCAATCCCCTCAAGAGTCGCGTCGGGACTTCTTTTTAAATATGTATCAAGGGCTTTATTATATAGGTCTTTTGCCTTGCCTGTTTGAGTTAATATATCCTGCTCGCTTGGCGTGCCGAAACGGAAATGAAGTTCTGTCCGTATTACTTCGGCCTCTTTTATAGTAGCCAGTGCTGCTAATGCATCATTGCCCGAGCCTCTTGCCGTAGTTTCCAGCGCATCTGTAATATTAAATAATGTGTATGAATTGTCCTCGCCCTTTATTTGCGTCTGGGCAATAATCGCCTTTTGCTGCTGCATCTGTGAAATAAGGGCCGTCAAATTTTCCTTTTCTCTCGATGCAACCACCACTTTCTGATAGCGGTAATAAAAATATCCGCCAATAGCGATTATCGCAATAATGGCGATTACTAAAATAGTTCTGGAATTTTCGTTTGCCCATGCTGGTAAATTGCTCAGCCATACTGCAAGTTCATTGGTCTTTAGTTCATGGCGATGTTCGGCCTTCATTTTATTCTCCGTAAAATTATCTAAAAAACGCTTGTTTTAACGAACTGTTCCGCGATAAAACCACTATTTTAACAGAGGTCCTTTTATCTTGCAATGGCTGTGTTTGGGAGGTAAGATTAAACTTTTTATTAGAAATGGAATTCAAGGGTTGTAGATGGCTCAATTTTTATCTTGTTTCAAAGCAAATTTTTTAATCTTTAATATATTGTGTGTTGCTTTTTGCTTTGCACAAAAAACTCACGCGAAGGTTCCCGACGGCCTGGATGGAGTTTGGGACCCCAATAGATATATCAGCGTAGACGAAGTTAAACCGGGAATGGAGGCTTTCTGTCTCACCATCTACAAAGGAACCGCCGTCGAGAAGTTCGGCATAGAGGTCCTAAGTGTCGTTCGTGATATTTCCCCCGGCCGCGACGCCATCCTCGTCCGCGGAACAGATGAAAGATTCATTCACACCGGCCCGGTAGCCGGCTGCAGCGGTTCTCCGGTCTATATAAACGGCCGGCTCGCGGGGGCCCTCGCCATGGGCTGGCAATTCAGCAAAGACCCCCTTTATGGTGTAACACCCATTGCCGATATGCTTCGTGCCGGCAGTTCCGGCAATAAATCTTCAGGCCAGTCTTTAACTGGCGGCCCAGCTCTTTCTCTGGATTTTTCAAAGCCCATTGATTTCGCGCAGCTTGAAAAGAAAATTTTAATGCCCCTTGCTCAACCAAAAGAGCAGCTTAACGGGCAATCGTTTTTGCCGTTTCCTATGGTTGTCTCTGGCGTTCCGGACTCGTTAACTTCTGATTTGGACCAGTCTCTAAGCCCCTTTGGTCTTATGCCCGTCGCCGGTACTTTAGCGGGAGGCAAGTCTGATGTATGTGACCTCAAACCCGTTCCTGGTGCCTGCCTTACAGTCCCTTTGGTTACAGGCGATATTACCGTAGAAGTTGTCGGAACTATTACCGAAGTCCGCGGCAATGATATCTACGCCTTCGGGCATTCTTTTCTTGGCTATGGCCCTGTAGAATTACCTATGGCCATGGGCCAGGTGCATACCGTCGTCTCAAGCCTTATACGTTCCTTCAAGGTAGGGACATCAGTTAATATGATTGGCACTTTGACAGCCGATGAATCAACCGCCGTCCACGGAAAAATTGGCAAAAACGCCACGATGATTCCCCTGACTGTAAATGTCTCAAGGTATAACGATAGCAAGCCCAGAAAATATAATTGCCTTATTGCCGATAACCGCGTCCTTACTCCTCGGCTCTTGCGGCTGGTTGTAATGAGCGCCGGCATGTTCCAAGGCGAGCTGCCTCCTGAAAATACTGTCTCTTACAAAGGCTCAATCGAGACTAACAGTGCCGGCACTATTGTTTTTAACAATCTCTCCACAGGCGACGGCCTCAACGATGCCATCCGTGACAGCATTACCCCCGTCGGTTTAATGATGAATAATCCGTATGAGCAGGTCCATATAAAATCAATCAATGTGGATTTGGATATCAGCCAAAAAGACATATCCGCGGCCATCTGGTCTGCCGCTATCTCCGATTCCCATGTGAAACGCGGTGATAATTTTAATGTCGAAGTTGTGACTGAATCGGTCCATTCTCAAAAGCAAAAATATAATTTCAATCTTAAAATCCCTGAAAATACACCTCCCGGCGCATATCAGCTTATTGTCTGCGGCGGGCCTGAATACGATGATTTTTTGCGTAAGGTGGTCCCCCACAGGTATGTCCCCGAAAATATCGATTCGCTCAAGGAGATTATAAACAGGATTTTAGCGGTAAATAAAGACCAGCTTCATTGTATCCTTGTTTTGCCTTCCGGCGGTGTCGCCATGGAACAGGCCGAGCTGCCCCAGCTTCCCGCCACAAAGGCAATGGTCCTTGCCGACCCCAAACGTGCGAATAATATGCAGCCGTTTCCCGACTGGATAGATAAAAATATTAAAACGGGAACAATAATATTAGATAAAAAAATGTTGACTATTACGGTGGAAAAGTGATTAAAAAAATAAAATCTAATTACATTTTTTCGGTGTTGTTTTGTATCTTACTTTCAGCCTCAATTTGCCCTGCGATAACAAGCAAGGTTACACGCCACAGCAATAGTCAGGAATTTATGAAAGGTGATGTAAACGATGTGGTAATCGGCTCGCGTGGAACGATAGAACTCGGCAGGCGCTCCGATGTCCTTGTAAAGCAATTCGATGATGTCTGGTCAATTAACAGCATCGTTCAAATAGGAAACACCATATACCTGGGCACAAGTCCCAATGGCGGTGTATATTCATTTGCCGATGGCACTCTCAAAAAAATTTACGCAGCCGAAATAAAATCCAAAGACTCCAATGACCGTGACGCCAATGACCCCAATATCGTCAAGGATGATAAGCATCTCGCCAATGAGCATATCTTTGCGATGGCAGCCGATAATTCCGGCCGGCTTCTGGTGGGTATAAGCGGCCAAAGATGCGCCTTGACCCGGCTCGAGGGCTCTGAGCTTAAAACGATTTTCGAGCCCAATGAATCCAATTATATCTTCGCGATAGCTGTCAGCAAAAATGGTGAAATTTATCTTGGCACCGGCCCAAAGGGAAAAATTTATCGTCTCGATTCTTCCGGCAAGCGCGGCGAAGTAATTTACGACAGCCCCGACAAAAATATTCTTTCTCTTGTCCTCGGCTCGGATGGTCAGATTTATGCCGGCAGCGACTCTCGCGGCCTGATTTATAAAATAAATCCGAAAACAAAAGATACAGCTATATTATACGATAGCGAGCAGCAGGAAATTACAGCATTGACCTTTATCGGTGACGACCTTTATGCCGCCGCTACATCCGCCAATGCCGCAGCCGCCGAAGCTAAATTTGCAGCTCAGCCTCCTCAGCCCGGCCGTCCCGAACAAATGATGGAGGAAGAAGACGATTCTGCCGGCGAGCAAAGTGATGGCGGCACAAAACTCCAGATTGCCAACACCAAAGAACCAACAGAGCAGGAACAAGAGGTGCATAAAATGCCCGCGCCTCGCCCGCCAAGACCCTCTCGGGCAAGCTACATCCATAAAGTCTCCAAAGAAGGTTTTGTCACTGATATCTTCAATGAATCTGCAGTCTTTTTCTGCCTGGCCGCTCAGGGTAAGAATCTTCTCGTAGGCACAGGCAATGATGCCCAGCTTTTCGAGATTGACGCCAATTCCGAGGAGCACACCGTTGTTTTCGAGGATAAGCAGGCCTCGCAGATTACCGCGATTGCCTTAATTGGAGATAATGTATACGCCGGCCTGGCCAATCCCGCCCGTCTTGTAAAACTTGGAAAAACCTTCGCCGAAGAAGGCATGTATACCTCCGAATTTATAGATGCGGGTCAACCCGCTAAATGGGGCAAGTTCCAGATTGAAGCAGACCTTCCGCAAGGCAGCTCGGTCCTGATGTCATGCCGAAGCGGCAACGTCAACGACCCTAACGATAAGAGTCTCTCCAAATGGACTCCGCCCAAAGAAATTACAGGCCCTGTCCAGATGGATTGCCCCGTAAACAGGTTCAGCCAGTACAGGCTTTACCTCAAGGCAAGTGATGGCAAAGCAACCCCTGTCATCCGCGAAGTAGCCGTTGCGTCGGCCATTCCAAACCTGGCCCCCAAGGTTGAATCAGTCAATGTCACGCGTATGGATATGCCCGCCAAAACTGGTGTATTCAAAATCAATTACGAGACAAAAGACGACAACGGCGATAAGCTCATTTACAAGATCGACTTTAGAAAGCTTGGCCGCTCCGGCTGGATTGAGATTAAAAATACCATAGAAACCGCCTACTATGAATGGGACGGCAAAACCGTCGATGACGGCCGTTACGAAATAAAAATCACTGCAAGCGATGAACGCAGCAATACCCCCGAAACAAAGCTTACAGGCACACGCGTCAGCGATGCTGTTGTAGTGGATAATACCCCGCCTTCCATTGTAAAATATAAGCTCGATAAGCAGGGCAAAAATATAAAAGTCAAAATTACAGTTAATGATGAGTTAAGCGCAATCGGCAAGGTCGATTATACAGTCGATAGTGACACCAACTGGATAAGCATCGTCCCTGATGATGCTATTTATGACACAACAAGCGAGGATTTTACTGTATCTTTGGAAAATCTTTCTGCCGGCCAGCACGTCCTCGCCTTAAGATTTGCCGATTCCGTCAATAATACCAGCCACAAAAGTTACGAAATTACTGTTGAAAAATGATACAATGATTTAAAATCAAATATTCTAAATGCACATTCAATTGTATTTGGAATTTTATTTTTTGAATTTGTAATTTATTTAGAATTTAGAATTTCGGATTTAGGATTTAAATGTGCGGCATATAGAATATTCAAAAATTGCAGAAAGTATAAAAGAACTCTGCATAAAAGCTGCCTTCCAGCTTCCGCCCGATGTCCTTGCCGCATTGCAGAATGCCGCTAAAACGGAGTCTAACCCTCTTTCCGCTAAAATCCTTCAGCAGTTAATTGAAAATGCCCGCATTGCCGTAAATGAAAATATTCCCCTTTGCCAGGATACAGGCCTTGCCGTCCTCTTCGTCGAGCAGGGGGCTGATGTTGTTATCGAATGTCCCAAAGATAAAACCCCCGTTGATGCGATTAACACTGCCGTCTCTGAGGGTTATGAAAAGGGCTTCCTGCGTAAAAGTGTAGTAGCCGAGCCTATGCAGCACCGAAAAAATACCGGCAATAACACGCCTGCCATTATTCACTGGTCGATTGTCCCCGGTGATAAGCTTAAAATCTCATTTATGGCCAAAGGCGGCGGCTGCGAAAATAAAAGCGCATTTAAAATGTTCAAGCCCACCGCCTCACAGAATGAAATTCTCGATTGGATTGTCGAAGTCGTTAAAAGCGCAGGCGCTGATGCCTGCCCGCCTTATGTCGTAGGTGTTGGTATCGGCGGCGATTTCGAGTTAAGCACAATATTGAGTAAAAAGTCCCTCCTTCGAACCATCGATAAGCCCAATAAAGACCCCTATTACGCCGGCCTTGAAAAAGATTTACTCACCCGGATTAACAAACTAAATATCGGTCCCGCCGGCCTCGGCGGCGACACCACCGCCCTTGCCGTCCTCATCGAAACCGCTCCCTGCCATATCGCCTCTTTACCAGTTTCAGTCAATATAGAGTGTCACAGCCATCGGCACGCGGAAATAATTATTTAGTCACAACCACAGAGCACATAAACAAAGAATTTTTTAAATTCTTTTCCCGCTACGTCTTCGACTTCGCCGTAATCTTCGCAAAGCTTCCGGCGTCGTTTCACTATGCCGTGACAAGTCGAGAAATTTTTGATTCTTTTTGAAATATTTTGAATTTTTTTGATTTTTTTCGGGATTGTATACTTCAAAAACCCTGTGTTTTTAAGCTAAAAATCAACCATTTTGCCTCTTTTTCTTCTTTTTGCCATTTTTAAGTCATAAAATTATATTTCGATATTTACAACTCGTTTTCAGCGCGTTATATTCAGGAATGGAAACAGTTAAAATAAAAGCTTGCGAGAAAGAGCAGTTTTATTTGCAGTTGGTTAGATTAGATTCACGGAAGAATTTGAGCAGTTTAAATAAAACGCCTGTAAACCGTTTGCGCGGCCTACAGGCGTTTTCCTTTTTGTGGGGGCGCCGATGATTCGGGGTTTCGGGCTTACCATCCTTTACTACGGGTTTGATTCCCGTCGCCTCCACCATCTTATGGAGCAGTAGCCTAACTGGCAAGGCAACAGGCTTTAACCCTGTCGCTCGGTTAATTCCGGCTTGTGGGTTCGACCCCCACCTGCTCCGATGTATTTTTCAAAGAATTAATGTATTACATTATATACTATGCAAAATAATATTCAAGCTTAAAATGTTTTTTTTCTTTTGGCTTTATCTAATTCTTTACGTGCTACTATCTTTAATCGTTCTCTTGCCCACGATGAAAAGTCTAATCCTGCCAATTGCGCAGCCTCGTCAAAAGCCTGTTTTTCCTCATCTAATAATCGGATTTGGGCTTTATACCTCTTTACTAAATTTTCAGGTTTAAAAGGTCTGCCTCGTTTATTCATAAGAATTATTGTATTACAAAAAATATTTAAAATCAAGCAATATTTTTCTTGACAGGTGCTATATATTGTAGTACATTAAAAATACAATAATTGAGAGGATAGTATATGAGTGAACAATGCAAATTTACAGATATAATAAACCTAACGGAAGATGAGGCAAGAGAACAATTAGAAAAACTACGCTGGCCCAATGGCGTTGTTTGTCCTCATTGTGGGGGATTGAAACCATATAAGTTAACACCAAAAGCAGATTCACAAAAGCCAGTCCGCAAGGGCGTTTATAAGTGTAGTGATTGCAGAAGCCAATTTACAGTAACAGTTAAGACGATATTTGAAGATAGTCATATACCTCTCAATAAGTGGCTAATGGCAATCTCTTTATTGTGCGCCTCTAAGAAGGGTATGAGCGCACACCAATTGCATAGAATGTTAGGCATCACTTATAAATCTGCGTGGTTTATGGCTCACAGAATACGATATGCGTTGGAACAAAAACCTCTTGCCGAAAAACTTAGCGGCATTATTGAAGTTGATGAATGTTATATTGGCGGCAAACCGCGCAAAGTGAATAAGCACGGAGCAGAGGGCTTTAAATCGAAAGAGGCAGAGGCACAAAGAAAATACCAGTTGTGGCTCTTGTTCAAAGAAATGGCCTTGTTAAAAGCCAAGCAATGCCAATAGTAACCGCAAGGCGTCTTAGAAATTTCGTTTATAAAAATGTCACTAAAGGCTGTAGAGTAATGACAGACGAATTGCCGTATTACAAAAAATTAGGAAGATATTATAATCACGAAAATGTTAACCATAGTATTTGTGAATATGTTAGCGGTGATGTTCACACCAATACCATTGAGGGCTTTTTCGGGCTTTTGAAACGTGGTATTAATGGTATATATCATCATGTTAGCCCTAAACACCTTCACCGCTATTTGACAGAATTTGATTTTAGGTATAATATGAGGAAAGAGACGGATGAGAACAGAACGTCTTTGGCTTTTAATGGAATAGAAGGAAAACGCTTGTTCTATCGTCAACCACGAGTAGCATAAAACAAAAATATAGCGTGGTTAATACCACGTAAGAAACGTAGAGAATATAATTTTAGATGAAAAAAAGAACAGCCAAAAAGAAGCCTAAAACCAAAATTTCTTTATTTGGTATTTCCCCCGAAGAAGCGTTAAAAGCTCTTCTTTCTATCCCTGCAACACCTAAAAATCAGAAAAAAGCCAAAAGAAAATAAGTAGAATTTACATAGCTAAAACGAATTTATCGTCTTGTGGAATAAAATCCACTGTTAAATAGCAATGAACGGCTAAAGCTATTTTTTCAAGCATTTTGAGTGTATGGCCATTATACTCAGCATCTTCTAAACGGCTAATTACCGATTGTTTTGTGCCAATACGTTGCGCTAATTCTGCCTGGGAAAGTTTAGCCCTCGTTCTAAGTTCATAAATTTTTTGTGCTATTTCTACTCTTGTTTTTTCTTGCTCTATATAATTGAGCCGTCTTTTCTTGTTTTTAACATATCGTTGATGTAATGTTTTAATCACATCACTTGTTTGTTTTGTTTGACTCATTTTATTTCCTCCTTATATTCACATTTATAGGCGTGGATAAAAGGATTAGTTAAATAATTTTTCCTATTAAGTATTGCTTGTTCAACTTCTCTTTCTGGCACTTTATCTTCTTTAGAACAACCGTGCGACAATAAAACAATATTCTGGCCTACAAAACTATATAATATACGATATTGAACAGTTCCATATTTTAACCTTAATTCAATTATATCATCCCGTAGATAATCACAAACTGGTCTTCGTAAATCGTAGCCTGATTGCTCTAATAACTCCAATCTTGCTATCCATTTGTAACGAGCCTTACGAGACAATTTAGCTATCCACTCTAACAAAGGAACATTGCCATCCTTTTCCTTATAGGTTATCAATTCCGTCCGTGGCATCCTATATAATATATCGCATAAATGTGATAAAAGGTCAAGGAAAAATTATCACTTTTTTGTGATATTTTTAGAAAGGTTGTTTTCAAAGCAAAAAATGGGGTTCGTCAAGTATACAATCCCGATTTTTTTTGAAAATTTTTGAAAAAAACAAAGATTTTACCGCAGAAATCGATGAGAACGCAGAGAACTAAGTCTATCATAATCAAGAACTTACATTTTTTTCATCGCGGATAACACGGATTACACTGATTTATTTTTAAAGTGAAAAAGTCACTTATTCAGCTTGTTGTCAGATACTCATTTAAACAGCTCAAAAATCTACGTTTGCAGGTCGAAAACGCCAGATAGTCAAAGATTCTCAAAGATTTCATCATGAGACAGACCGTTCTTTGCGGAGGCTACGAAGGGCAGTGAAACCTTCATTTTTTTAATAAAAATGAACTTGTTCATTCTTAATCAATCAATAGCTCAAAAAAAGCCTATTATTAGCTGAAAAACGGTACTTAATCATAGTTAATCATCTTTTTTGAGACAGAGCGAACGTCTGGAGGACAGAGGTCCGAGGAAAAAGGGTGATCATATCCCTTCGACAGGCTCGGGACAGGCTAAGAAGCTCATGGTTGGTCCCTTCGACTAACTCAGGACAGGCTAAGAAGCTCATCAAAACCATCCGAAAACTTCGTTTTCGCATCTAAAACGTAAGAAGCTCATCTTATTTGTGAGAGAGACGGAGACAGAATATCAGGAAATCAGACAATCAGGTCATCAGGAAACCGAATTTTCAAAGAACATGGCCTGGAAAGCCATTTCGAGAGACTATGTCCCTTGTATATTGACAGATATCATGGTTAAAGGTTCTATAGTAGATACGTCTTTCGGTGAGGCGAGCGCAGCGAGCCGAGCCGAAAGACGCCGGCAACGAGAGATCGGATGTTCCTTGGTCAATGAGACCGGTATAGAGCTGGATCCTCGTTGCCTCTATGAAACTAGCCCGAACAGCCGCAGGAACCGACGACCTATAAGGCCGACGAGTTCGCATTTGCAAGATTGGGAGCAGACCATGACAGAACCACTTTTCATCGGCATCGACGTTGCCAAAGACACATTCCATGTAGCCTCTTGTCCCGCAGCAGTTAACATCTCTTTGCCCAACAATTCCACGGGCACACAACAACTCATCAAAACTCTCAAAGCGTATACTATTTCCTTGATAGTCCTCGAAGCAACCGGCGGATACGAGCGTCCAATTGTCGCCGATTTGCTTGAGGCAGACTTTAAGGTTGTCGTCGCCTCCCCACGACAGGTTCGCGACTTCGCAAGAGGCATAGGTGAATTCGCCAAGACTGACCCCATCGATGCCGCAGTCCTTGCCCGTTTCGCCCAGGTCGTTCAGCCAAAGCCAAAACCACCCTCCAGCCCCGAAACAGGCGAATTGGCTGACTTGGTTCGTCGACGCAAACAACTCATAGACTTGCGTGTTCAGGAGACAAACAGGAGTCAGCTCGCACTCCATCCCAAGATTCGTAAAAGCGTACGCAAGATGATAAAAACCCTCGACTATCAAATCGCTGAACTCGACAGGATCATTGAAGAACATATCAAATCTGACGATGAGTTTCGTAAAAAAGACGAAATCCTCCGCAGTACTCCCGGCATCGGCCCGGGAACAAGTGCGATTCTTCTGTCGCAGTTGCCGGAACTGGGGCAACTCAACCGTCAGGAAATTGCCGCCCTCGTCGGCGTTGCTCCTTATGATTTTAAATCCGGACGCTTCGCAGGCAAATCTCGTATATGGGGAGGCCGAAAGGATATTCGATGTGCACTTTATATGGCCGCCTTGTGTGCTACTCGTTTTAATTCTGTTATTCATCGTTTTGCTGTTCGTCTCGCTGAAAAGGGCAAGGTATTCAAAATTGTTATCACCGCCTGTATGCGAAAACTACTCACAATCCTTAACACTATGATTCGGAATCAAACCTTATGGCGTCCCGAAAATACTTAAAAAAACAGTTGAGCTCAAACACAGCCGCTCTATAGTCACTCCTCCCCATCGAGGATGTGCCTGGCGAATACTGACTATCTCACAAACAATCTCTCCCGAAATTTGCCGCGGGCAGCTTAATGGCCGACGACTTCTTTCCTCAAGACCCTTTAATCCTTCTCGGTCATATCGATCCAGCCACTTATAACCTGTCTTGCGACTGACCTCAAACTCCCGGCATAAATCCGCTATGTTTGCCTTCGGCTCT
>CAYSKP010000057.1:0-44291 GCA_964431645.1 uncultured Pirellulales bacterium | reverse complement strand
TACTATACTTCCAATTACATCGGCAGCTCTAATGTTTTCTATCCAAAGTATGGGCCTTTTCATATGAATAAAAAACATAATGGACCTGAGCTGAAATTTAAGAAGAAGGTTATTCATCGAATCAATAACTGTATTACCCTGCATCGGGAAAAAAAAGGGACTAAGTATGAACAGATTATCTTCTGCCCGCCTTATAAATTTAACCATACTTTTAAATTTTCTTAATATTCTTCTGCCAAGGCCTTTTCGAGTTCTGACCCCAAGCAAATCTGAACTGACCGGATTGACATAAAGAACTCTATTCGCCTTTGCCAGATGCTTCATAATGTGTGTGGTGCAGCTGGGATTCATACCCCACCAATCCGATGGACCAAAACAAATAAAATCTTTATTCTTCAGCATAAAAATCAGATATGAGATACCACAGGGCGTATTTTGCCGCTGATGGTTCTTTTTACTGCCTGCACTTTCTTAAGCTCAACCTTAAGTTCACTTGGCAAATGTTTGATAATCAGCCCTCTGAAATTCGAAAGGTCATTTTCATTAAAATTAGAAGCGGGGACATATTCGATGGTTAAATGGTCTAAAGCATCCTGAATGATTTGACTTTCCAGGATGTGATTTGTGCCATAAAGTAAATGGGTCAAAATAGCGGCGCCAAACTGCCGGCCGGATGGTGTTTTTATCACGTCAATTTGCCTTCCTGTTATAGATTCTACAACAGGAAATGACCTGCCGCATGAGCATTTGCGGTCTGATTTAATTACCGTGTCCCCTGTATCATATCTTATAAACGGCATTGTTTTATTCCAGAATCCTGTGGAGATTACCCTGCAAATTCTATCATCACTTTCATTTACAGGAATCAGTTCTGTAAAGCCATATTCAGGAATAATATGATAAGAGCCCTGCTCACATGTATGTATATAACAAACGCGTTCTGCACCGCCGTAGAAATCAAATACATTGCAATCAAAGGCTCCGCTGATTGCTGCCCTGGCTGATTGTGTTAATGTTTCAGAAGATGTCAATACGGCTTTGAGCTTCAAGTTAATCCCCAAATCAATGCATGTTTTCGCAAGCAGGTAAATTGCCGAAGGATAACCGACTAACGCAGCCGCATTGTATTTTCGAATAACTTCCGCATAATGCAGGGCCGTTTTGGGGGACAAATGATAGGTTGACAATATAAGGTCTTTCATAAAGAAATCATAGGCATACAACCTGCCGTTTTTCTGATCGGGCTTTGCAATAATTCTGCCGGTAAGAAATGCGCATTTATCTGTCATTTTAATCCCGGCCCAATCATATTGTCTTCTTACAAAAGCCTGTTCGTTTCCAATAGAGAATAAATCTCTCTGGATTAACAAGGCAGTCCCTGTTGTCCCTCCGGTGTAAGCGGTGCGTCTTAGGAAACGAGGGTATTTAGAAGAAATAAATTTTTCGGGCGATTTCAGCACGTCGTTTTTGGTGATAATGGGAAATCTTGTGATATCATTAATATTTGAAAATTTGTTTACTTTAATATCATGCTGTTCCATCAAATTTCGCCAATAAGGAACGGTATTATAAGAATGTTCCATAAGCTTTTTCAGCAATTCTAACTGCAGCAAATTTATTTGTTCTTCATTAAACCATTGGGTCCGCTGAAGCCATTTTCTGCGCGTCCAAAATGGTCCCGCGAATCGTTTCATGAATAATGTAAAAGCGCCATTAGCCAATACTTTAAAGTTCATTGAAATTAAACCTGGAAATTAGAAGTTACTTATCAGTTACCCGTTTTAACCAGATTTCTCTCCAGAAATGAAAACACGACCTGTCGCAGCCATACCAGTCTTTGCCATCACACAAAACATTTTCGAGCAAAACTGTATTTTTGACTTTTCGATATTGCCGGTTACTTTCGAGAATCATTGTTTCAAGGCGCTTAAATACACGGTATCTTTTGCCGCAGAAATTCCTCATGTTGCACATCCAGCCAAGACCTTTATATCTTCCTTTCTGGTCAAGTGTTGAAAGAATTTCTCTTTCACTTTTTATCTCAACCCATTCTCCCGGCTGTAAATTCAGGACTTCTTCATTTTGATTATTTTTCATTTCATCGGGAGAGCTTATATATTTTTCAGCAAGACCTAAGGCAGCAAATAATTTATTAAACATATACCCCGCCATTCCTGAAAATCCTTTTTTCTTTATATGCCAACTGGTATGTAAAACAACAAGATATAACCGCCAGAATATTTTTGTAAAAACAGACCAGTTTTTTTCATCACTGCAGCTCGAAAGACCATCTAACTGCCCGTGACAACTGGCAATATTTTGCACGTCTTGAGATTGTAGTTTAATGATTATCTATTCCTCTTAAATTATTCGCATTTTCTTCAGGTATCTCAATTAAAACAGGGGATGTATTCAGATAATACGCTGCCTTGCGCTTTGATTCAATATCACGATAAATCCGTTTAATATCCTCAATAGATATCCCAATAACTGGCGCAATTTCATCCGGCGATAAATTGTTATTTTTTGCATACAAGCAGAGGTCAAGTTTGTCAAATGATATAGAGAAATAGAATTCTTCCTGTGTTTGAAACATTGAATATGTATCAGTAGTTGGCTTTTGACAAATTATTTCCGACGGCAAATGAAGATATTGAGCCATTTGGTAGACTTGAGTTTTATAAAGATGGGCTAATGGTTTTATATCAGCAGAACCATCACCATTCTTCACAAAGAAACCCTGATCATATTCAATTAGATTGGCAGTTCCTGCCACAGCATAATTGTATCTGTCGGCATAGTAATATTCGAGCGTTTTCCTGGTTCTCTGCTTAAAATTGGTGGCAGCTATAATACCCATGTATGCATCATATGTAAGACGCTTTTTCTTTTGTTCACCTGATGGCGATTCAATAACTAATGAGAAGAGCCTATAGGGACGTTTAGAAGTAATTGGGGGCAGCACAATTTTACTTTTGTAATCGGCCCCGTATTCAGGAAATAAACTGCGTATTGCCTCATCTCTTCTGAAATAACAACCTTCCGCTTCAAGAATCGGTGTAATATCTTCTGTTATCGTATTTATTTCCAGGTGTTTAGCGATAAGCCGGCCAACATCCATGGTTTGTTTGGCCGAGTCCTTTTCAGGGAGGAAAAGCCCCAGCACGCGCTGCTTGCCTAAGGCCTTAATACACAATGCACCAACGACTGAGCTGTCAATACCTCCCGATAATGCAACTACAATACCGCGTTTTTTGAACTTTTTGAATACCGTTTCACGAATAAACACTGCAATTTTTTCAAGTTCTTGGGCGCAGTCAATATGAAGAACATCTTTTGTTAAAGGATTTTTAATTTTCAAAATCTCCCTCTATTAATTTTATTTTATCTATCTTGCCGTTTGGCATTCTGGGGAGTTTATCAATAAACTGGACGTATTTAGGCATCATATAATTTTCCAAATTTATGCTGCAGTATTTCAGAATTTCTTTCTCGGTGAGGTCTGCACCATTTATTTTTACTACAAATACCTTAATGGCCTGACCCAGGACTTCGTCTGGCAATCCAATGACTGCTGTTTCAGCAATCCCTTCGAGTTCACTTAAAATATTTTCAAGTTCTCGGGCAGCGACTCGTTCGCCTCGGCATTTTATCATGTCATCTTTCCTGCCGATAAAGAACAAGAAACCCTTCTCATCAATTCGAAAGTAATCGCCTGAATGTAGAACCTTTTCTCCGGGATATCGGCCCGGCCTAAAAGTTTTGGCAGTGAGCTCGGAGTCATTCCAATAGCCCTGCATTACATGGGGACCCCTTATAATTAATTCTCCATGCTGGCCAGGGCTGACCAGTTTACCGTTTTCATCAACTACAAAAACTTCAGTATTAGGTATCGGTCCGCCTACAGAATCAGGTTTGCTGTCTAATTCTTCAAAAGGCAGGTACGTCGCCCGTTTGCATTCTGTAAGTCCATACATTGAAAATATCTTTATATGAGGAAACATCTTTCTAACAGATAATGTATGAGATTTTGGCAATGCGGCGCCTGCATTTGTTATATATCGCACACTGCTGAAATCATATTTACTCAAATCTTCCAGGCGCAGCAGCAATGCCAGAACAGTCGGGACTAAAGGAATTCCGGTTACCTTTTCGCGTTTTATAATTTCAAGCAAAGGATGTACATACAAAAATGATTTTTCAAGGATTACCGTTCCCCCATACATAAATGCCATAATCACCTGATATAAACCATATCCAAATGAAAGGGGCAGCACATTAAGAATTATGTCACTTTCATTATTATCAAGATATTCAATTACGCTTCGTGCCACTGAAATCATATTATGGTGAGTAGCCATCACCCCTTTTGGCTCCCCGGTAGAGCCGGAAGTGTAAATTAATGATGCTAAATCAATTTCTATGCAGCCAGGCAATTTTTCATCCGATATAGAAAAATTGCCGGAAAGAACTGTTTCCCAGCTTAAAAATGAATAATCAACCAAAGACGATATTTCTTTTTGAGGTCCCACCCATATAATTTTGATTTTGTCTTCTTTGTTCGAAATTGCTTCTATTACTACTTTTGCCTTGCTGGTATGAGTTATAAGGAGCTTGGGGCCGCAGCTGTTTATAATATATTTCAATTTGTGCGACTTTACTGACCCATCAAGTATTACAAATGAAGCACCGGCTTTAAGTATCCCGTATATCGAAATTACAGCTTCACATGAATTATCCAGCAATATAACAACCCTGTCATGCCTTTTGACTCCCGCATCAAGTAAAACATGGGCAAGCCGATCTGTAAGTTCATCGATGGTTTTGTAAGTCAAACGCTCTTGTCCGCAAATTAATGCTTCTTTTTGAGAAAATCTCTTCGCCGAACGCCGAAGCCAGTCGTGAACTAATACCGGGTCAAATTCCATTTAAGCAATTGCAATCAATTAAGGTTAGATGAGCAATGACCTTCGATCAATCAAAAGATCAGGTTTTTTAAAATCAACTTGTTTGTTAGGAAAATCATCAATAAAACGATTATAGATAATCTGTGACGAGAGAATCCCTGCAAGAGCCATATTGTCGATTTCGCTGGCTTGCTCTTTTTTTTGCATTTTGGCTAAAAGCAAATTAACTTTCTTTGCATCGAACAATCCTGCTTTTTTAATATAATTTTCAGACAACATCTCTCTAAGATGCTCGTCAGCTCTGTCCTTTATTAAACTATTTTTAATAGGGGCCCTATACGGGTACTTTGGCCTTTTAATAATTTCATCTGGCAGAATCCCCTTAAATACCTTTTTAAGAGTATGCTTTTCATTTAGTCCCAAAATTTTCCATTTCGAAGGAATTTTGCACATGTATTCAATTATTCGCCTGTCGAGATAAGGGACACGAATCTCAAGAGAATTTGCCATAGCCATCCTGTCGCCCTGGGATGAAAGCAGATAATTAGTAAGAAATATTGACATCTCAAGATATTGAGCCTTTGAAACACAATCCCATTTTCGAAAACTTTCAGGCAATGTTTCCCTAATCTCTGCAAATCCATCATACCTGCCGATAGCCCGGTTGAGGTTTTCACAGAAGAATATCTTACTTCTGCCGGTATTTTGCCACCTGAGAAGATGAGAAAAGAGAGGGTCTGTTAAATCATTAAGACCTTTGCTGAAAAATTTATCTAATGTTGATTTTGCCCTGGGCTTATCATTAAAAATATAGGTATAAAGCTCTTTTGTAAGTGATGCACGTTTTAGTGACTGCGGATATTTTGCCCAATAATTTCTTAATTTTGCCTCGCGGAAGATGTTGTAGCCTCCAAAAACCTCGTCTGCTCCTTCTCCTGTTAAAACTACTTTAAATCCATTTTCACTAACTAATTTAGATAACAAAAGCAGGGGCACAGGCGCTGTTCTCAATAACGGTTTTTCACAATGCCATAAACAATCGGCAAAGGATGAGCCAATTGCTTCATCAGCGGCAATCGTTTGAGTATGAGGAACTTTTAAAAATTTTGCGATGCGATTCTGATGAGCTGATTCATCAAAAACAGGATCTTCAAAACGAATTCCAAAAGTCCTTACATGATTATTAAAATTATTAACGATTGCAGCGGTGATTCCGGAGGAATCAAGTCCGCCGCTTAAATATGCTCCCACCGGAACATCTGCTCTAAGGCGAATGTTTATAGAATCAAGCAGAAGGGTTCGAATGTTATCGCAAACTTCATTAGGGGAATGACTTAATTGCTCATTGCGAGGCAAAAATACATAATCCCAATATTTCTTTATTTCAATTCTGCCTTTTGAAATCTTCAGGTAATGTCCGGCAGGCAGCTCGTCTATACCCTCAAAAACAGTTCTTCCTTTCAGGGTAGTCCAAAATGTAAATATCTGGTCTATTGCAATTGGATCGATCTCTTTTGGCACGTTTTGATTTATGAAAAGCGACTTTATCTCGGATGCAAATAATAGTACGTCGCCAACTTTTGTAAAATAGAGGGGCAGAATCCCTACATGATCTCTTGCAGCAAATAATTCCCGTTTAATATTGTCCCAAATTGCAAAGGCAAACTGGCCATTTAATTGTTCAAGACAGTCACTGCCGTATTGTTCATACATATGCAGGAGAACTTCAGTGTCTGAATTAGTGTAAAATATATGGCCTTTAGACTCAAGCTGCTGGCGCAATTCGATATAGTTGAAGATTTCTCCGTTATAGATAATCCATAAACTTTTATTTTCGTTATGAATAGGCTGAGTTCCGCCTGATAAATCAATCACGCTCAGACGAGTATGTCCCAGCCCGGCCCAATCATCGATATATATTCCAACTTCATCGGGACCTCTATAACCGATGATGTTCACCATTTTATGCAGCATCTCAACTGAAGTATTGCAGGGCTTGGTTATACCGCAGATTCCAGCTATTCCGCACACGAATAAATTTACCTCTGATTAAATATTATCAGAATATTCAGGCAATATATTTGCCCTTTTGTTTTTCAATAAAATTTGAGACTTTTGAAATACTATCGAGGTTTTCAGGTATTAAATCACTATCCGCTATCTTGATATGGTATGTTTCCTCAAGAAACATAATAAGTTCAAGAATTCCTGTTGAATCGAGGATATTCGATTCGGAAAAAGATGAGTTATCATCTACACGGTTCGCATCACCGAACAAAATCTGGTCAACTACGAATTTGCGAACTTCTTCAATATATCCCATAAATAAAAATCCTATTAACTCTTCAAAATCTAAAGTATATCATTTGGAGAACGTAACCATAATTCACCTTCAAGTGCCGTCAAAAAAGCCTCGCCAGAATTAATTGTTTCAATAATTTCAGGCCTTTTAGTATGTATAAGCGCCCAGCTTCCCTGCTTAAAAAGGCATCTATTGCTTCCCAGAGAATCAATGAATTTTGGTTCCACCCGTCCCCATAAACACATTACATTGTCCTTTTTTGCCTCTGATAACATATGCTGCAAAACCTTATTACGTGAGTCTCTGCGGGCTAAAAGCAGGATAACCTCATTTATTCTTTTTTTGCTTTGATAACAGGCATATGCTCCAATAAGTTCCTTTGCTCCTTTATATACGGCAAAAGCTTTGAACGAACCTCGATGCTGATTACTTCGAAGGAAATCCATTAACCATTTCCATTTTTCATATTCATATTCTGAATTCAGCGTATAATATTTTGAGAATTCAAAAAAACAATCCAGCAGCGTTCTGTCATCGGTTTCAACACTCGTGCACTCTGATGAAAAGACAGGCTCAATTAATTTAGCGGCACCAAGTGAATCAAAAATAGAAGCCGCAGGTTTTAACATTAATGCTGCGGTTTTTCTGCCATTTTGCTGTGAAAGAACATTAATTGCATAAGAACATGGCTTTAATGGACGTATCCAGTTCATGCTGTATATCATTGAAGTGCTTCCGCCCATTCCCTCCCAGAATTTACGCCCCATATTATTTGCGCCATCACTTAATGATAAATCCTGAGGGCCGGACAAAAATTTGCGGATTAGCTGCGCTGCAGCGAAGGGATGTCCGCTATGCGGACAAACCATGAGCCTGTGTGATACAGCAACTTTAATTGTTTCTCCTCTGAAATACATCTGGCGCGGAATAACGCCAATAAAACCAATAACTTTTCCCGAATTGCGATAAACAAAAGATGAAAAATTTTTATCATGCCAGGGATTATGAAAGAAAATTTTTCTATAGTAATCTCGCAAACCTTCTGAATTGGGAACCTCGTTTTTAAATTTGATTTTGCTGTGCATTTCCGCAATAGCAGGAACATCATCTTCGGTGCATATATCGATTCTTTCCATTCACATCCTCAAAAACGCCTTCTTAAATAAGTCAATGAGCAAAGACGTTTGTTTTTATCCAAATTTCCCATAAGGGCTTTCGCTGGAATGGCAATTTAGGAGCCAAACGGCTAAACCAGATTTTATAATAAACACAATTGATAAGTCTGGCCATCAACTTGAATATGCTTATTCGCATTCTGACAAAGGCACCTCTGCGCAGCATATGAATAGAATAGATGGGCACCAGCTTTCCACCCATTCTCAATTTATATTCGTATTTGCCGCGCATGCTATTTATCAATTTTACATCTTCTCCTATTGCTTTTTTAATAAGCTCACAAAAGTGCACCCTGCCAACCGATATTCTTTGGAATTCTTCAGCCTGGGTCCTCGAATTCAAGTAAGCGAAATATGTATCTGAAAATTTATAGCCGTATTCATAACCGGTGCAAACATCTCCCACTTTCATTTTGAAAAGCCTCAATCGGCCGTTCTTTAACTGTGCCTCTGCCATTTCTCGATGAAATATTTCAGATTTAGGCCAGTCATTAAAATGTCCGCCCTGTCCCTCATTTTGCCAGTGTGACATATGCATTTGAACAAAATCATCGAATGCTTTTGCTAATCCGGTATCGCAAACTGTTTCAGTGATTATTTCGGCAGTATTGTCATTTACGACTTTTATAATGTTGCGGCAATGCCGATTCATCTCTCTCTTCTCGGTCTTAGAGAGTTTTTCCAAATATTCATTGAAGCTAATTCCCAGCGGATATATAGTCTGGACTCCATTTTCTTTTTTTTCCAGCATATAACGGCTGTCATTCATATCTGAAAATTCAGTAATAAACTCCAATGTCTTATTGAATGTCCCGGCCAAAGGACCAAAACAAATAATTTCGGGATTAAATTCGAGAAATAAATGTTCAAGCCAGGCCTTATAAACTGGTTTTAGGAATTCATTTGAAATAGGAGGGCTAAATTCAGCGGGTACAAATGTGCTGCTGACAATTCTTGCCGCTTTAATACATAACGGTCCTATACTAATATTATCGATATATGTCGGCAGTATTCCGACTATTTTGTCTGCGTCTTTAAAAACAAATATGCGAAGCGGCTTAGCCTGGCCATAATGTTTCCACCATATTCTGCACCAGTCATATGTTAAAAATATTTCACATCCTATGGATTCAATAAAATTATCCCATTGTTCCCGGATATTCTGCAACTCTTCAAAATTTTTATAAACATTATTTTGTAATTTTATCTGCATACTGAAACTTTAAATTTATTTAATCAGGAGTTTTATACTTTTTATTCATAGATGCAAACAGGTTAGTCTTTATCCAATACTTCCATAGAGGTCCGAATTTCATAGGCAGCCTCGGTGCAATTTTGCAGTACCACAATCTAAAATAACCTATATTAACTAAATATGAAATCTTATGAAGAATAGCAGCCTTGATTTTAGAACTGCTGGAGTTACGTATAAGGTAAATCCCTTTAATCATAAACAGCTTGCCGCCGAGTCTGAGCTTATGTTCATAAGTGCCCCTCATACTGTCTATTATCTTTATACCCTCAGCTATCGCCTTTTTGACTATTTCGCAAAAAGCAATTCGGCCTATACCTATGTCTTTATACATATTGGAATCATTGCGGCAGTCGAGAAAATCATAATAAGATTTTCCAAATTTATATTGATATTGATAACCTAAACAATTTTCACCAAGCTGCACTTTTAATAATCGTGTCCTTCCAAGCGCATGATTAACACTGGCCAGTTCTTCATGGAAGGCCTTCGAATCGGGCCAATCTCCAAAGTGACCGGCTTTACCGAGCTTTTGCCAATGGGCCTGGTGCATTGCAACGAATTCGTTAAAATATTCAGAAATATTGGAATCAGACACAAATTCACTTTTTATACCCATGGGAGCTTCATTTAACATTTGACTTACCATATTATAAGCCCGCCGGACATTACTCCTTTCCTGTTTGCTTATAGCTGAAAGATAAGTTTCCCAGTCAGATGTTATCTCAAAATATGTCTGTGTATTTTGATTATCAATAGGAATGCATTTAGCATTGTGAAATCCTCTTTTAGCGGCATCGAATAAAGCATCGAAGTCCTTATATATCCCGGCCAAAGGACCTAAATATATTACATCCCATTGCTCATTCTCGAGCGACTCATAAATAATCCGCATTACGGCAGGTAAATAATTCTGTTTTATAGGCAAACTAAATTGAGCGAGCGTGAAATCCGCACCAACTATTTTTACAACCTTTATGTTTGTAAGCCCGATTCTTATACTTTCAAAAAACAGCGGGACTATGCCTATAATATTCCCATCCTTTTTAAATATAAAAATCCTGAGCTTCCGCCCTTTTCCATAATACTGCCACCAGATTCGGCACCAGTCACAGGTTAGAAATATTTCTGAACCTATTAATTCTATAAAATTATCCCACTGCTGCTTGATATCTCCAGTATTTTCAAAACTCGTATAAACATCTGCCTGAATCATGCCGGATTTCTCATCAATTGCTGAAGCAGAATTATTTTGTTCTTCGGTGAACACATTATCTCCTGATTAATCTATAAAGAGACTCGCAAGCCCGCCACATACGGCTTACTAATCGACTGCTGCATATATCAAAAGTGCCGATGTATTTTACCTCTTCGGCCCCCATGCGCAATTTATACTGATGAACTTCAGGATTATTTACAGGATCTATGCCCCCAAGGTCATACTTCAACATTCCCGACCTCTTGGCGGCAAGTAAAGTTTGCCACCAAACAAGATACGATGAGCCTAATTCAAGTCCTTTTTCATTTGAACCGGCTAAAATCCCTACAGCTATATCGCCTAAATGACTCGTCGAATGAGCAGTCAAAGGCTGCCCATCGGAAAACGCCACGATAGTATTCATCTTGACAGTATCGTGCAGCAAATTTTGTGTTTTTATAAATATATCCGGATCCAATCCCTTAAAACCTTTTCGGTTTTGCGCTGACACATATATCTGCTTTAAAATATTAAATAATTCTCCATCCGGTCCCTGCCGTATATTCATATTATTATTCTCAGCTCTGTTTAAATACCGCCGCCAGCTGCGATGAATCCTGCTGCGAATATCATTTTCACTGCCTTCAAGCTTAATCATCATTGTTAGATACGGATTTATAACCTCAACCAGGCAAAAACCGGCAGCTTCAAGTATGGTAAGAATCTTTTTACCAAAATCATCGTCACAGATATTTGGCACTATCCTTAAAACATTAATGTGATTATCAAAATAACAATTTACCAATTCTTTAAGCGTTTCGGGGTCGCATCTCATAATATTGTTTTTTAAACGTAATAAAGGGCCCCATTGTATATATCCAACCCTCAACCCGGCCGGCCGGATATGCTTAATTCTAACATGACACATAGTCACTATATCGCCGGAGTTATCCAATACTGCCGCTCTGCTCAGTTTGTAACCCTCTTTTTCTGCCCTGACTTTCTGATAAGCTGTCGTTTGATAAATACTATAGTCTGCAAATTTTCCGGCATACTCCTCCCACTGCTCATTAGAAATATTGTCTATAATAACTTTATTGGCCATATCTTTTCTCAAACAGGATAATGCATAAGAGTTTTGACGCATTGAGCGGTATAATTAATATGTTTTCGCTTCATTTGCTGGTGTATGGGCAGTATAAGTAAATGGTTTTTTAGGAACTTTGCTTCTGGAAATTCATCCCAGTTCATTTTCTGGTTAAAACCCTGCCACCAGGGAATTGATGAAATACCTAAGTTGTTCAGCGCTATTGATAATTTATCTCGATGATTAACTAACACAGGAAAACCTAAAGGACATACTCTTTTTGGTAATATTGGAAACAAAAACTCTATCTCCACTATATCCCTGAGAGCTTCTGAAATTAAGTTATAATTTCTTCTTCTTATGCTTATGATTTCTTTTGGCCTGCAATTTTTAAGAAGCTTCATTGTAAAATTTGATGATTTTTTATCTGCTATTTGAGCATCAAAATAATAGCTCTGCGGCATATCAGGAAATTCTTTTTCCTGCAATATTTCTTTGTGATACCTTGATTTTAATAATTTGAAGCCATACTTTTCATAAAAATTTTTTCTTTCTAACCAGCGGATAATTGACCCCTTTAGCAATGGTAAGCTGTTTCGTATAGTTTCCAGCTTTGCAGGTTTTTTTAATACTGGAAGATTTTTCATCATTTCTTTTCGACCTGTCAGAGCACCGCCATCGGGAACGCCCAGAGTCTTTGGCAAATTGTAAACAGACGCATCTCCAATATTCCCGATAGGTCCTTCATCACCTGCACTGAATAAAGAGAGGGCACAATCTTCTAAAATATATATCCCCCTTTTTCTGCAAAAATCAGTAATTTCCTTTAAAGAATGCTGCCAGCCAAAAAAATGTGTTATATATAAAACACGCGTTTTGCTGGTAATTTTTCGATAAACATCTTTCCAATCTATAGCAGCTTTTCGGTCAATACGATAAAATACGACCTTAGCGCCGGACCATAATACAGTATCAACCTCTACTCCGCAGTTGTATGCCGGCATTAGAACTTCATCTTCTGGCCGAATATTCCAGTTTTTCAAAATTAAAGCTATAGCTCCACGAGTCATAAATGTGAAAACAAGGCAATCTCTTTGAAACTGAGGCCAGGTTTCAATATTGGAACTCTTTTCTTTTGAGCTCCTTCTTCTCTCATTAAATCCGAGCATCCCGCAATAACATGTCTTGACTTTCATTTTGACTAGAAAAAAGAGAAAATACTTTCTTTTTAATGAAACGCAAATATTCGCTTACAACATACGCTCCCGTGACTTTAAACCTGAATTTCAACATATTATCAGTTGTTGATACCGCGAACCTTCCTATCTGATAATCATCTGTTTTTTTGCCGATTAATTTGGGTTCGATTGTAAAGCCAAAACTATAACCTGCCTCTTTAGCGGCCTGACAAACTGATTTATTAAATCCTCCATAAGGATAACTCACGGCTTTTACATCTTTTCCTGTAATTTTTTCGAGATGTAGTTTTGAACCTATAAGCTCTTCTCTTAAACATTTATCGTCCAGAGAAGAAAGATTGGAATGAGTAACTGTATGAGATAATATTTCGCAATCCATAAGTGCGGCAGATTTTATTTGCTTCTCATTCATTATCATTTCATCATCACTGCTATCATATATTTTCCAGTTTCGTGCCTTGCCTATTAGGCCGGATGGAACAAAAACAGCTGACGGCAAATTGTATTTTTTCAATACTGGCAATGCATTGTGAAATACTGAATCAAAACCATCGTCGAATGTAATAGAAATGACAGGCTTATTTGCATCAATAGGTATTTTCTTGATTTGTGATATCGAAAAAACGCAGCAATGTTCTGCCAAATAGCGCATGTGTTTTTCAAATTGAGATAGATGTGAAGCCGGGACGGAATGGTAATATATTATCAGCATGACAGGTTTTCGTCTTACCAATAATGAAATAAAATAAAATACACCGGCACAAATGAACTCGATGAAGGTTGTAAGCTTTTTACTCACTTTTATCTGCTACCAATCACCTTTTGTTTCGATCCCAAGAAGACAATATTTAAACGCATTCCAGGAAATTCTTTTTTTACTTCTAATATCTTCGTAGGAGGCATCAGTCTTCTTTTTAAATAAAATCATGATTGTCCATCCAATACTCCTGCTGGCGAACAATGCCGATATCAGCAGCCTTGCGAAAAAGGTAACAAGTCTGCCTCGATGCTTCTTAAAGAAAAGTAAAATACTTTTCTGCTGCTGAATGAAAGATTCTATGCGGACAGTTTTACTGCTTTGACCTCCGCCATGAAGATGTAAAACACGTGCACCAGGCCAGAAAATATTATCCCACCCTGCTTTATGAAATCTGTAGCACCAGTCTACATCCTCAACATAGAAGAAATAATCTTCATCCATTAAGCCAACTTTTTCAATTGCCTCTCGCCGGACAAACATAAACATTCCTGATACAACATCGACTTCCATTTCAGTATCACGTTTCCACCAATGCATCGATTCTCTGCCGAAAAAATGATTATTTTTCAATAATCTTGAAAGGCCTGTCGCTCTTAAAAGATAGTTAGTCAAATCAGGAAATCTAAAACATGTCATCTGAACCGTCTTGGTATCTTGCATTACCTGGCATCCGATAACGGCTGCATTAGGATGCTTCTGAGCATAATTAAACGTCTGCTCAATGGCGCCTTCATAAAGCAGTATATCGCTGTTAAGTAATAAAACATATTTTGCCTGTGATGCTCGTATGCCCTGGTTGCATGCTGCTGCATATCCCCTGTTATCCTCATTAGCAATGATTTTAATGTCTTTAAAGTCTGTTTTTATTGCTTCAACAGAACCATCCTGTGAACCATTATCAACAACTATTATCTCGAATGGTACAATGCCCGCATTTTTATAAATTGATTTAATACAGCTACTCACAAGGTCTTTGGTATTCCAGTTTATAATTATGGCAGATACTTCCATATTTTTTTAAATTCCTTTCATCGCGAGCATCTGCGAAATCGTGATTGTCCTTACTCCCATTTCCTTTGCTGTTTCCAATACTAATTTTAAGCTGTTGATTACATTTGTATTAATATGATTATCTGATCTTTCAAAATCATGCGATAGAGCTACTATTCCACCCTCTTTTTTCAGCATTTTTCGAAGACGGGAACTATCCTGTTCAGTAATCAGCCAGGTGTCTGTAGAATCAATTGTCCAATAGACAATTGGAACCCGCAAAAAAAGTAAATATAACAAGCCAAATAATGTAAGTTTTCCGTTTGGTGGTCTAAAAATGTACTTGCCGTCCTGCCGCCCTAAAGCCTTATCAATAGCCTGCCAGCCGGATTTGATATCTATTATCACTCTGAAGGGAAAAACTTTCCAATAATGCAAATGGTCATAACCATGTGAACATATCTCGTGGCCGCAATCGGCTATTCGTCTGGCAATATCCTGATGCGCGACTACATTGCGACCCAGCAGAAAAAAAGATGCAACTGCATTGTACCTGTGCAGCATATCAAGAATATCCAAAGTCAATTTTTCGCTTGGACCATCATCAAAAGTTAAGGCCAGCACTTTTGCCTTTTTTACTTTTTTTGAAAGCTGTTTTCTAAGGTATTTCCCGTAAAACCACGGCACTCCATAATAAATGCCGCACAAAAAAAACAGCAGCAAAGCAAATATTAAAATATTAATTAAAAACCATCTCATTTCTTATGGAAAGACATATCCGGTTACATCATTTTGTTTCACTAACGTTATCCGCAAAAATTCTTTGCGTAAATAAAGATTGTTTTCTTTGTAGCGGTGGTATTGGATTAGTAAGTACTTGCGGTTTTTTACCGATGTAAAATGCTCCGCATACTCCCATTAAGGCGTAAAATATTGAAACAAATTTTCCAAAAATGCCAACGCTGAAAAAGACAACTATTAACGAAATCAGTGCAGAAGCTGTAAACCATGCCGCATCACGAATCCAGTCCTGGGAAGCTGATTTTATCAACCGGCAAAAACCTGCAATTGACGCCCACATCATTGCTATCAGCGGAATTAAACTTAGGAATCCATATTGCGCCGCATGAAGCACATACGCATTACAAAGGTCACTATGCTGGCGTCCATCAATAAGAGGCCCCCAGCCCGGGTCATCGAAACCGTATCCAAAGAAAAAATACTCGGGCAGTTTGCTTATGGCCACATCTATAAGCCTCGCTCTGTAATATGCCGTTTCTTCATCAAATGTAAGCCTGCCGACAATATATAAAAATCCTCGGTTACTTAGCAGTTGCCCGCAAATCACCATAATTAGTAAAGTTATAAGAACAGGTTTTATATAGGCGGGTCTAAGCTTCAAAAAGAAACATAAGAAAATAACCATCATACCCAAATATGGCCCTGAAGACATGCTTGAGCAGACTCCGATGATACCTGCGGCTAAAAAAATGTAAGCCATTTTTTTCCAAAAATTAGAGTCGTGCCGCAGCAGAAGAAAGACTGGCAAAAATACGACAAATGACAAACCGAACATTATATGAACGGCACATGCTCCGGCGGCACGATAAAATCCTGTTCTCATGCTGATCGTAAGAACATTTCCGCCCTCGTCCCATGGGCAATAAGCATATAAACCATCATAGGGGCTCCTTCCGGTAACTGCCTGTATTGCGCCAAAGCCTGCCGCTGCGATGAAAATCACACCTATACCTTTTAACATTGTCATAACAGCTTTTTTATCTACAAGAATCAGGCGAACTGCAAAATAAACCAGCACAGAATCCATGAATTGGCCGCTGTATGTCTTTGCAAAATTCTCAAAGTTCATTGTTGCCATTAAACTTATAAGTCCCGTAAGGAAAGTTATAATTACAAGTTTATCAATAAGATTAAATTTAAAACGGCTTGTAATCTGCGAAGACATCAAAGTCTTCAGCAGCAGAACGGCTATTACTATTCTCTGGGCCGTAAAATTACATCCAAACAAAATCACGCTCAGATAGCTGGGATATAGATATAAAACGGCAAAAAACAAAGCCAATCCCCAGGCAGGCCTTAATACCAGTATTAAAATTGAACTAATTACCGCAACAGCAAGAGTGAGATTTTCCATACCAAACCTATGATATATTTAGAGGTTCTTCAGCCGGACAATACGGCTCTTTATTAATTCTTTCAATGTAACATAATAAGCTTTGATTTTGCTGAGGCCATCAACTCGCCTCCAATTTTCACGTAAATAGAATCCGCTAAAATCGGGTACAGGCATACCAAACAACCTCATTAACTGAAGCCTCCCGAACAGCAGACGTTTTCTGCGTAATATGCTGGCTTGTGCTAAATTGAGTAAATTCCGCTCTAATTGATTAGCTCTGATATAACCGGACTCTATAGCTTCTTTCAGAATACTCCGTCCATTTTCTGATTTAATAACGATGAGCGACCAACCCAAATTATCTTTGTCTTTGCGATGCCAGCCATCTCCGCACGCTATATCTGAAAACTCACCTGTTGAATCAGAGCAAATCGAACATCTAAACTGGCCGTAATCACTTAAAATGCCTCCCCACGCCTGTTCATAATTAATCTGTTTTGATCGGCCGTCAGTTGTATTTACAGTAGTCAAGCCAGGCCAGCCGAATCCGCGATACCTGATTTGCTCAACATCGCAAGGGCTGACTCCCATTTTATTGAGTAATGCATAGGTCCCTTTAGTCGTCGGGGAACCTGCACAAAAAATACTGATGCTAAGTCTTATCTGGCTTTTTATATATTGTTTAATTTTTGAAATTTTAAAAAGACCCGCTGTGTCACATGGTTTGCCGACGAACGTAAACTTTCCATCATCTTTTGTTATTTTACTAATATAACTGCATACAGCCGCCGGTGAGTAGCGTGAGCCGGTCCCTCTCATTAATTCATTTCTTGACCTGCTAAGCACAACAGTATTAGAAAGCGGATTTTTGGGGTCGGCACAAATGTGCAAAACCGCATCCGATTTATTTTTTTCAATTGTATAAAGACTTAATGCCGTAACAATTCCGCCCGATGCACCATTAAATCGTATTTCATTATCAGCGGCATACCCTTCCCATATTTCAAGCACATTGCCCCATTCCTGAGAAAACTGGTCTGATGATATTTTGTCAAAATCAGGAGTTTTGAGGTAGATACCGGGACATACTTTGACGCACATGCCGCATTTAGCACATTTTGATTCGTCAATGGCAGGACGTAATCCAAATTCATCATAATCTATCAATCTGATCGCATCGTGAAGACATACAGCCATGCACGCGCCGCATCCCATACATAATTTACTGCGAACAACCTGGTCAGCCCTGGTAAATTTCAATCGCTCATCCCTTTGTAATTTTTAATAAATTCGCAGAGCTTGCCTTTAAGCTCATCAATACTTTTTTCCCACCACCGGCTCTCTTTGAGCTTGAGGCGCTCGACTTCTGAAAACCTGTATTTTATTATCTTAGCCGGATTACCTGCCACAATCGCATAATCCGGGACATCTTCTGTAACAATTGCTCCGGCACCTATAACAGCGCCGTCTCCAATCCTTCGAACGGCCGGAAGTATCATTGCATTTCTTCCTACCCAAACATCATTGCCAATGACAATTTTACTTCTTGTAATTGTCTCATTCTTAACTACACCTAAAGCAGGATTATAAAAAAATGGATGCATGGACTTGAATTCCAGTGGATGGTTGGCGTTAAATACGCACACACCTTCTGCAAAGGAGCAATATCTGCCTATCTCGGTAAATCTGCCTATTAAATCATAATTAAAACACCCGCCGTAACTATACATCCCAATATTAATATCATGATAGTGAGAGTATATTCTCCGCAAAGTTTTTGAATAAAACTGTCCTCCCTCTGTAACTGACAATAATTTCAATATGAACCTTTGCAATGATCTGCTCTTAAGGCCATACAACCTGAAAAACAAATCTGAAAATATCATAAGCTTTATTCCAAATTAATTTTCAAAAATCCTGCTGACCCGCATTTTGACTTCAGGAATAATCCTGATTAATTCTTTTTTGTATTTATCTCTATCTGTATAGATAGAATGAATTCTTTCAATCGCCTGGTTTTCATCGCAATCGCGGGCATCAATGACACATCCCCCCATACCTGCACTTTCGAATACACCCGTAAATTTATCGCTGTAGGCTAAACCAATTGCAGGGACATATTGAGATAAGGCGGCGATACATGAATGCATTCTCGAACCGATATAAAAATCACAAAGCCCTATTATGTATTTTATTTCATTATGATTAAACTGATTTTCCAATATGCATATACGGTCACCATATTTTATATCTAATATATTATGTATTTCAGAACATGCATTAAGATCGCTCTCAACAATCATATCGTTTTCTGGAAATACATGGGGGATCAGAACAATTGTTGTTTTTTCATCATTCAATAATCGTTCTATAATCCTAATAATCAGTTTACGGTAATCGACAGTGAGCCCGAACATATTATTACGTGTGTAGCCGCCATTATAAAGAAGGCCGCTGATATTCAATCCTATTAATCTCTCTGAGCCGCTGCGAGCTTTTGCAATAGTTGTTTTCTCGAAGTTCTGAGGTTTTATGCTGTCCAGCAAAAAGGCGACGTCCGGAATAAATTGCATTTTATCTGCATCAAAGTTAATTCCGAGTTTTTCCCTTAAATACCTCAATCCCTGATTATCCCTCGAATATACTCGATATGAATTTGTAATAATATAGCGGGCAAGGCGCTTGGTAATAGAACTGTTAAATGGGCCATACATTTGAGGAAGCAGTATTAAATCTTTTTTTAATAACAAAAAATACCATTTAGACAAAAATACAAAGGCAAATCTTTTGAAGCCATAGATATCACTAAAGCTGTCTCCGCCGGTTATATCTACTACTAAATCTGTATCCAGCATTAATTTCATATTTGGATTTGATTCATAGAGATTTTGTTTTATCTTTTTTCCTAATGGCATTTTTATAAAAAAATTACGGAATATATATCTGAGGAGATGATTTCGGGCGAAAATATTAGGGGAGAATCTTAATGGAATCGTTTTAATGGTAAGTTCTTTATCTCTAAATGCAAATTTACGGATTTCAATATTTTCACGACTATCAACAAAATATATCTCTGCATGCGGCCATTTGGCTGTTATAAGCTTTATAGCCGATTCAGCCAATGCGTTCACACCATAATTACCGGTATCGAATGTTGCTCCAAGTAAACATACCTTTGAAATCTCTCCATTAATTTTTTGTCTAGCTGCAGCTTCCATCTGTATTATTGTTCCTTTAATGAAAAAGCCCTGCTAAAAAACAGAGACGATTTATTGCCGCTTAAAAGCAATCCGGCAGCTACTATTAAAACGCAAATTAAAACCAAAGTTGATGCTGTGAGCACGGCCATAGATGAATATGTTCCGCTGTTTTTCATTAAAGCTGAAATCGCAATTACCGGAATCGCAAGCCAAAACCCGGTTTCATAAGACAATAAATATCTTGAAATCGATAAATCAATGACTCGGCGGCACCAAAATAGCTGTAAAATCACAGCCGCAACATTCGCTATAAAGACAACTGCCGCTGCGCCTATCCCGCCATAAAAGACCACTGCCGGATAAATAAATATTGCTATTATTGCAGCTCTTAAAAAAACAAATGCCCTGTGTAAATTTGGTTTTCCAACTGCTAAATAAATTGAAGCCAATATCGATGCAACCGGCTGAGTTAGAATCCTTGCTGACAAAATCGCAAAAGGAATAGCTGCGGCGGCATATTCTTGAGTATATACAAATTTAAGAATCTCACCCGGGCAGCTTATCATCCATGCCACAATTGGAATGCTTATAACCGCAAGCACCCAGTTAATTTCAAATACCGCCTTCTGCAACGAGTTTTTATCATCTTGTTTTGCCGAAAAAATCGGCAATAAAACCGGATTAACAACTCGAGCTAATAAATCCGCAGGCATATATGCCAAAGTGGCGGCCAGACTATATAAGCCAACTTGTCCCTCATCTAATACTCGGCCAAGCACAATTACATCAGCATAATTTCCTATTAAGGTAAGTATAGGCAATCCAAACATTCCAGAACCGAACTTTAAAAGCATTTTTGCGCTTTCGCGTTCGATTCTCATGCTCGGTATAAATGGAACTATAATGAAGGATAAAACAAATCGAATGACCCCCTCAGTTACCAAACCTATTGCCAGTGCCCACACATTATCTATTACAAATGCCAGGGCTATTGCCGTAATTACTCCGATTATTCCACTGCCTTGTGTCAGCACGGCAGCCCAGCCGAATCTGCATTCCTTTTCAAGCACATGTGCTCGCGGACTTATCAGGCCTTTTAGTAGTATTGCGATGAATATGAACCGCATGATTCCCAGCAGTTCAGGCTTTCTAAAAAAACTGCATATAATGGGCGCAAGCAGCAGAGCAATTAAATATAACGCCAAACCACGAATTGCCTGCACCCACCAGGCTACATTTAGATATTCTTTCTGGTCTCCTCGTTTATTCTGAATAACACCCTGCTTTACTCCGATATCACTGAATACTTCAAATCCCAGCATAACTGTTGATGCTATAGCCATAATGCCAAAATCTTCTTTTGCAAGTATCCGTGATAAAATTATATTTCTCACGAAGCGCATTCCGCCATCCAATGTGTTGCTGACAGATAATACGATAATACCGCGCATTGCTTTGGCTTTTAAACCATCTCCTTTTAGCAAATTTGCTTTTGCCTCAATCTTTTTGCATATCGCGGTTAAGTTAAACATTGTATTTTTACTTAGACTCCGTCCCTGTCGGTTGTCCGCCCTGTCAACCGTTCCTCGACGCTTTTTTAATTTTGATTACTCTATATTGCTGATTGAAACACCAGCAGCGACTTTGCCATTTACATCAGGCAAATATTCCATCAGAGTATCTGTTATCTCCTCAGCTAATTTGCGAACAGAATTCTCTCTTAGTGAACTGATTTGAATGTGAGCCGCATAATGGGCAGGGTCGCCGTTTATATTAGGCGTTCGCCATCCCAAACCGCTAAAATCACTCTCATTTATACTGAATTTACCGTTAATCACATAAAAATTTATTACAGTAATTTGTTCTCCTTCGGATGTTGGTCTGTGAAATTTATGCACCAGGCAAGGCACTTTAATTCCAGATTGCGTTTTGAATTCACTACGCTGCGAACTTTCGAATATCCAGCCATGGGTCTTGTAGCATATATCTGGTCTGTGTCCTACCATAGTACGCGGACGAGCGGAATATCCCAGATATATGGTTGCCAAATGACGTGAAGATTTATCATAATATGACCGGCTTAAAAAATCATCTGATCTGGCGATTGCCTGAACTGTTTCTGAAATAGGCACTTCGGTTCCCATCCAATTCATAACCTCCATTGGAACAGATGATAGTGGTCTTGGAAGTTTTACAGGCTGGCTTGTTACTCTGCGTATTTCAGAATTTGCAATTCTATATACAGCACCAGTGATAATTAACACAATAAATGCTGCTAATATGTGTAATTGAACAGATTTTAAATTTCTTAAAATCAACTCCACATCTCTCTTGCTAAATCTTTCGCATTAAATAATTAATTCAAAAATAGTAGAAATGTGAAAAAAAATATTGATAAGATTTTCATCTCGCACCGGCAACATTCTCTCGCAACTAAAACTTCTCGTTTTAATCAAAATACCGTTTCTCCCAAATTGAACTAAGTCAGTATTTTATTTTCAACATCCTTAATTGTCAAATGATTTGATAATAAAATAAAAAAAACTATTCCTAAAATGCTTTTTTCCATAAATTATTCAGCAAATCTTTGTTACATAAGATCAGCAAATCATTGTTACATAAGATCTTATAATTTATTGCAACATCTTCAATTATTCTTATTAAATATTCGGACTTTATTAATGATGGCTTCAGAAAAGAAATTTTAATGACCTGTTTAAAAAATTTTAGATTAATTCGAAGATAAAATATTTTCACAACCTCTATTTATCAATAGAATATTCATACTTTTCTTAAATTAAAAATTAAAATGAACATTTTTAAACAAACTCAATAATATTATTATTGACAAACTTAGTCCTATAATACATAATCGTTAGTATGAAAAACAGTATAACTTTAAAAACTGATAACTATTTAAAGCTTGCTTTAAATAACCTTTCATAAAAACCCATTTTGATATCATAAATTTTTACATCAACTGTTTTTGCAATTATTGAACTGTTTGTTACGCTTTTTTAGGTGTTTCTAAAAAGACCTATCAAAATAAGTCTTATAAAATTGAGAGTGGGGTTGATAAAAATTCAAATACGATTTATAAACGTGCAGTTTTGTTGAAATTCAAAATTCTTGTAATTCACCCGGGATAATCACTGTCTGAGGTCCTATTGAATGGAGATACTGAAAATGCATCGATTTAAACATCTTGCTATTACTATTTTGTTAATTTTTGTAAATTCCTCTCTAAGTATGGCAGCTACCTATTACGCAGATGCTGTTAATGGTAACGATACAGCTGCCGGCAGTTCGTCAGCGCCATGGCGCACATTATCAAAATGCCTGTCAATTGTTAACGACGGCGATATCATAAAAATGAGAACAGGAAATTATGGCGATTTTCAGACGAGTGCCACAAAAAGCAGAACCAACTGGGTTACTTTTCAGGCAGACACCGGCCATAAACCCGTATTTACCAGGGTGATTATAACCGGCAACAACTATAACGTATATCTTCGCTTTGACGGAATAACAATTCAGCATCCAACGCCGTCGCCAATGCCGCCGAATGACGGCTACAGACACACAAATGTCCTGGGAGAAATATTTTATACTTCGGCGGCCCATTATATCGACATCTTGAACTGCACAGTAAGAGGTTATAATAAATATCTCTCGTTAAGTCCTTACTTTGTAAATTCTAATTATATTACATTGCAGCACTGCGAAATAACCAATCTTCGCCGAGGCCCAATGGTTATCGACTGCAGTCATTATAAATGCATCAATAATCATATTTATCATATGTCAGAGGGTTCTGGTGTTCGAGTTCAGGGTAATGTAACGGATATTCTTATAGAAAGAAACCACGTACATGACCATCACGCATCACCGACAGATCCGTATTATCCCAAAAATGATCCTGATGCATATCATGGCGGCAGCGCAATTTCAATTCGTTCCTCCAATGTTACAATTCGCTCTAATATCATCCATGATTATGATGGACAAGGCATAAAATTTTATATAAACGAGGCGGGTTTAACTCCATACAAAAACATGCTCGTTGAAAATAATTTAATATATGACACCTCGAATTATACAGCATTTGATAACATCGGCGGTCCTGTAATTATAAGAAATAACACCATAGTCGGCAGTGTCAGATACCCCGACCCGATGAACATGTATAACGTTCTGGACAGGTACACGGGTGTGACGATAATGACTTCTCTTACAAGCGGCTTTGATGGGACGGGTGTCCAAATATATAACAATGTATTCGTTGGAAGATGGCAGCTGCCTCCTGTAACACAAAAATATCTTGAAGATTATAACATCTGGTGGAGCAGATATGACGCTACGCAAACGCCAAGGTATATGGCTACCAGCAAAGGAACGCATTCATTAATTTGTGTGCGTCAGGACTCTTCAAGTGCCCTGCGCGGATACCCTGAATACTTTGAAAATTTACCCGAACCGCACGTTTGGACTGCTGACTATCCTTCAACTTCAACATACAAAGCTTTCTTTGTTAAACCAGGCTTTTTTACTACAAATCAAAGCGGTCCCGGCAAAGATAACGGTTTAACATTTGATTATCATCTTGCTGCGGGTTCCCCGGGTATCAATTTTGGAAGCGCATCATATCAGCCGTCTGACAGTCTCGGAACGATTGGAGCAGACGGATTTATTTTAAATAATGGTCCTGCAAGAGATTCGACACATCATAGCGCTGGATGTTATGAAGCAGGTGGTGCAACACAGCCTCCTCCAACGAACAATCCTCCTGTCGCCGATGCAGGTTCAGACCAGACGTTAACTGATTTAGACGGCAGCGGAAGTCAGCAGGTTACTCTCGACGGTTCCGGTTCAAGCGACGCTGGCGGCAGTATTGTAAATTATATATGGACTGAAAACGGAAGTCAGATTGCAACTGGAGTAAATGCAGTTAAATCCTTCTCTATCGGCCATCATACAATTACTTTGCAGGTTATAGATAATGGCGGGCTTACAGATACTGATACAGTTGTTATTACTGTCGAAGCTCCTATTTCTGATACGACTCCGCCTTCAATAACTTCCGTAACAGCTTCTGCACATAGCGTGGACATACAGTTTAACGAGCCCCTGGATTCAGTTTCCGCGGCAAATGCGCAGAATTACAGCATCAGCGCGGGGCTCACTATAGATTCTGTCTTGGCCGATAATGAACTTAATAGAGTGACATTGTATACATCTATGCACCTTGAGGGCGGTTCGTATACGCTTAACGTAATAAATGTCAAGGATTCTTCAGGTAATGCTATGCCTTTGGCTCAAATCGAGTACACATACAATGCAGGCCTTATTGGATATTATGCATATGATTATACTGATATGAATATTATTATCGACCATTCCGGATATGATAATACAGGTACTTATCTTAACGGCGCCGCAGCGACTGTCCAGGGAGAACTTTTATCTTCAGGAGGCGATGATGCTGCTCAAATCTCCACAAACAGCTGGAACTCCGGCCAGGGCACAATAACAGCATGGATAAAGCAAAAGAATACTCCCGGAATGCAGTATATTTTTGGACATGCCGTTGGCAACTGGACCAACAAAATACAATTATATCTGAATAATGGTGATCTTTGCCTCGGATTAGGAGACAGCCATCAGTTAAAAACTAATATAGCATTAATGGCTGCACAGACCTGGTATAATCTGGCTTTAACCTGGGATGGCACAAATTATAAAATCTATATAGACGGCATAGAAAAAGCATCAGGTGTTTATTCCGGCTTAACGCAGATAAATGCTACTGCTGATATCGGAAATAACGGCAATCCCTCGGATCGCAGTGAAGGTTTCGACGGACTTATTGATGAAGTACATACATATAATAAGGTCCTGACGCAAACTGAAATTTCCGATATGGGACTGGCATTTCTGCCTATAGGGGATCAAACCGTTGTCGAAGGTAATCAGCTTAGTTTTACAATAAGAACCAAGCCGGGCACAACAGTCAGTATCTCGGACCACAATTTACCGAGTGCCCCTTTATTAGTATCAAATGTCTTCACCTGGACTCCCAATGCATATGCTGCAGGTAATTATGAGGTGGAATTTACAGCTCAAAATGGTTCTTCAATAAGCTTTGAAAAGATAAAAATCAGCGTAATTAATGTGCAGCAGATAAAAGCTGTCGGATTCTGGAAATTTGATGAAACAAGCGGCGATATTGCCTACGATTCCTCTCCAACCGGCAATAATGGATATCTTAAAAACGGGCTGACATGGGATACGGGAATTCACAATGGGGCTATTGACTTCAGTGTCCCGAATGATGCGGTTGAAATCAAGACTACGAATTTCGATCCGCGTCAGGGCACTATTGCTATGTGGGTATATGTAGATAATCTGACAATGTCGATGCATTATCTTTTCGGCCATGCCAATTCAAGTCTGACAGACAGAATACAGATATATCTTAAATACGGAAAACTGTGCATTGGATTGGGAAATTCACATGAAACAACCAAGAACATCCAGCGATTGCAGCTTAAAAAATGGTATCACATTGCTTTGAACTGGAATAACGGAGATTACAAATTCTACATTGATGGTGTGCTTAAGGCTAGCGGAACATATTCCGGACTAAACGGGCTTGCGGATTATGCAGATATAGGAAATAACGGAATGACCCGTGATAAAGCCTTTAATGGGAAAATTGATGATTTGCAGATTTATGACCGTGCTTTGAATCCTAATGAGATTGGATCATTAGCGGTAGGTAAATATCTTTATTAGAAATGTCTTGTTAAATTTTAAGAAAGGGTACAACAAAATGAAACATCTGCTTTTTACGTTTATCATCCTTGCCTTTTGTGTATCTGCTAATGCTGAATTACTCGTGTATCAGACTTCAACAAAAGGTCAGCAATTTTCTATTGCAGATAAAATAATTCAAAAGAAAAGCGAACGCGGATACCTGGTAATAAACGTCAATCTGGAAAATCCTGAGAATATTGTGGTAAATGAAATTTATTACCTTCATTATGAATCCCAATCAGGAACTAAAATTCAGTATACAACTATACCGGGTGATGTTGAAGTTATTTTTGTAGATATCGATAAAGGCAAAAAAATAATTTTGCGCTGTTTCGATGAGACGACAGGAACATATATGGTTGTTTATGGAACTGCCGCAATTAAAGACCTCGGAGGCGTTTCAAGATATGCCTCAAACAGCCTAAAGGGCCACAGTGCCTGGAGAGAACTGGACTTTAGAACCGGCTCAGGAAGTATCAATTTAAGATTAGATACAAAGGCCACCAAAGCAGCAAATACAACTGCCGGCAAAACAATTGAAAATATAATAGATAGTTATGCGCAAGCCCTCACAGCCAAAGGCTACAGCGCCGAATAAAAAAATTACATATTCAGCATTAAAGCTGTTCCGTATTTCCGGAATAGCTTTTTTTTTAGATATCGGACGTTCCATTTTAATCTTAGAATAATCATACTTCAGCACAAAATACTTAAAAGAAGTTCATAACTACATCACAGAACTAGATTTAAGCTCTCCTGTAAGTATCTCTTTTGTCAAACAGCATAGTTTAAAGTTCAAATCTCCAGAAAAAACTTTCTCCAGTTAAATCACCCCCTTAAGTTGCCGATGATATATCACGTAAGTTGCTGTTATATGCAAGCTTGGGGAATTATAAGAAATAAAGAGGGATTTTTAATAACAGAATCAAAAAGCTTATTGGTGAAATAATACCAATATTTTAGGATTAAAATGAGTCAAAATATTACAATATTGGTCATCGAGGATGAAGCACATATACGCAGAGTGCTTGAATATAATCTCAAGCTCGATGGCTTTACCGTTTATCTCGCCGAAGACGGTGCGGAAGGCCTCAAATCAGCTATCGAAAAGAAGCCTGATGTTATCCTTCTTGACTGGCTTATGCCTGTAATGAACGGCATACAAGTTTTATTAGAGCTGAAGAAAAATGACATCACCAAATCTATCCCGACTTTTATGCTTACTGCCAAGGGAATGCTCAATGATGTCACTGAAGCAATTGAAATGGGAGTTGACGATTACATAACTAAACCATTCAACCCTACACAGCTTGGCAAAACTATTAAAGAAAAATTAGAAAAATGTTTAAAAGTGAAAATAAACTGAAAACCGGTTTTCTTATATCAAAATAATCATTTGGAGAAACATTATTATGAAAAAGCGGGAACATAAGTCATCAGCAAATTTATTCCTGCTGATAATATTAGGATCTTTATTCTTAAGTGCACAGCTGTTTGCTGATGAACAAAAAGCAGATTTAACTGATTTATCACTTGAAGACCTGATGAATGTAGAGATTAAGTCTACAGCGACTCTAACTGATACTAAACCGCGCCTTGTTCCTGCAGCGGTGACTACAATCACAAATGAGCAGATAAGGGCTTCAGGCGCACGCAGCCTTTTTGAGCTCCTTGATATTTATGTCCCCAATCTTCAATGGATACGCCACCACTGGGAATCCGACCATCTTGGTTTGCGCGGAATTATAAACGATAGAGATGATAAATACCTGCTGCTTGTAAATGGAAAAGTTATAAATGAGCGCACGCATTTCGGAGCTTTAACTGAAAGAGACCTTGTGGTTATGCAGGATATTCATCATGTTGATATTGTAAGGGGTCCGGGTTCAGCTCTTTACGGACCTGGCGCCGTAGCAATGGTTATTAACATAGTAACCTACAATGCTAAAACCTTCCAGGGCACAGAAACAACCGGCCGGCTTGGGGCTATCGAAGAATTCTATTCAGGCGAAATAAAACACGGACAGGCTTTCGATAATAATAATCTCGGTCTATTTTTATATACAGGTGTCGGCAAATACGTTGGTGCAAGCAAATACGACGCACCATTGGTATTACCTTTTACTTTTGATGATTACAAAGCCGGCGAGGCTTATACAGAACATTCATTAAGCCGCGACCATGCCGGATTTCAAGAACCTTTAAAAATTCATGGAGAACTAACAAAAGATAACTGGGACATATGGGGAAGATATACCCAGGGAGGTCAGGAATTTTTATGGGCTCCATCAGGTATATTACCTCCTCCGGTCGGCTATGGAGAAACACCGGTTACCAATAATGAATGGGGATATCGGCAATATACAGGTTTTATAGGATATACACAGGAGTTACCGGCGGACGCTAACATTGATTATGCTTTCAGTTATTTAAGAACTGAATTTTCAGAGTTCAGGCAAAATACTCCGACTAATGCCTATCGTGAAGACGAATACTATGGCAAGATTTTATTAAAATGGCAGTATAATGAACAACATAAGTTTGCAGTTGGAACTGAAGTATCTCATCGAGAGCTTGGCATGAGAACCTCATTATGGCCGGATGTCCATCAGATCAGCCAGCGGCTCGGTTCGATGCCCAGATGGGAAACCAACTTGTATTCTATTTTGGGCGAATGGCAATGGAATATCGATAAAAATTTGACAACCTTTGCCGGCGGCAGAATCGATAAGCACACCTTTACCAATTATATGTATTCACCCCGTGCTGCCGTTGTTTACACGCCCACGAATATAGACACATATAAGCTGATGTGGTCCCGTTCTGTTCGCGCCAATGTCGAAGAGGAAATGAAAGCACAGGACGATACTGAAGGGACAAAAAGCAAACCTGAAGAGCTTGATAGCGCAGAACTGCGATATGAAAGGCAGCAAAATAAAAATCTTGACTTGGCAGCCTCTATTTTCCTTCATTACAATCTTAAAATAATTTCATGGAGCGGAGTAGAGGGTAAAAGCACTAATACAGGAAATCAAAAAGATTATGGTTTTGAAATTGAAGCAGCATATCATACAGAAAAGACACGTTTAATGATATCACACGGATATACAAAACTTTATGATTTTGACCTGGCCAAAAATCAATCTACTTATCTTACGGCCGAACCATTCGGATTCGGCAAGGACCTCGCCAACTGGTCTAATCATATTACAAAATTAACAGCTCAATATAAGCTCGATGATAAATGGACATTTGATGCCTCAATGCGGATTTATTGGGGATTTCCCGGCTTGAAAGACTACGAAGAATATGCTCCATCCGCATCCGGTGGAGGTCAGGAAATGGATGATGGCTGGGAGAAAGCGTCAAGAGGCAATTATTTTCTCAATCTTGGTTTGCAGTATCAGCCTCAAAAGGACCTGATTATAGCAGTGACAGGTTACAATCTGCTTGGCATATTCAACAAAGATTTAAACAAGAGGAATTATCTGGCTAGCTGCGGCGATTATCGCAGTGAAGCTCCGGCTATTGGTGTTATGGTGCAATATAAATTCTAATGATTGGATACCGACACGATGATGAACCAAGAAAAACGATATAAAAAGAACTTAAATTTGCCGCTCTCAATTTATGGTAAATTTATAATACTATTTGCTTGTCCCTTTGTATTGATTTCATCTGTCCTGATTTCTGATGTGTACCCAGATACACAATCGGCCCAGTATAAGGAATATGAAGTAAAAGCCGCTTTTATGTATAACTTCTTGAAATTCGTGGATTGGCCTGAAAATAAAGCAAAAAATAATAATCAGATTGTTATTGGAATCATCGGCCAGGACCCCTTCGGCTCTGCTGCTGATATCCTCAAGGATAAAAAAGTTGAAGAACGTAATGTTATTTTAAAGCGTTTCGATAGTCTTCAGCAGCTCAGAGATTCGATTGAAAAAGAAAAATCAGAATTGAATGAAAAACTCAAATCATTGACTAAAATCCATGTAGTACACAAAGATGATTGCAAAATCATTATAAAACCTATTGATGAGTTTAATGAGCTGAAAAATATAACGGATCCGGCTCGTTCAGCAAAAATAGAAGAGCTGAAAAAACAGGGCTATTTCCTTGTTGATCCTTCAAAGCCTTACGACATTAAGTTAACCTCCGAAATAATTGCTAACGGACAAATTGATTGCCTTAAAAAATGTTATTTGCTGTTCATAAGCCAGTCAGAAAAGAAAAATACAAAAGAAATTATCGAGCTTTTAAAAGATAGCAGCGTTTTGACAATTTCGGATTCTCAGGGATTTCTAGATGCCGGAGGAGTTGCAAATTTTGTTATTGAAGATAATAAAGTACGATTCGATATAAATCTTACTGCCTCTGAAAAGGCAGGTCTTAAAATCAGGTCTCAGCTGCTTCGTCTTGCAAAAAAAATAATCAAAGACGGCGTTGAAGTAACAGGTTTGTCCGAAACAGCACACAAGGAGGCCAAATAACAATGCTGCTTATAAATAATTTAGCAATTAAGCAGAAGTTGATTACCATTGTTATGGCCACATGTGTTCTGGCACTGATGGTTGTCGGGGGAGCATTTTTATTCTGGGAATGGAGAGGCGCAAGAAGCTACCTTATCGAAAAGCTTTTTACTGAAGCACAAATATCAGCAGATAACTGCAAAGCCGCATTAACTTTTGAAGATACAGAAGACGCTGAAAAAACTTTAAAGGCATTAAAGGCAGATTCTTCGATCGTTTTTGGCTGCGTGTACAAGAAAAACGGCAATGTCTTTGTCAGTTATGCCAGAACCCAAGCAGATAAAGCAGCACTGACTATTAAAGTTCAGCCCTCGGGTTATAGTTTTTCTGACAATATGCTTACTGTTTTTGAGCCGATTGTGCTGGATAACGAAACCATAGGAACCGTATGTCTGCGTTCCGACCTTAGTCCAATGTATTCTGCTTTACGACGTAATGTCCAAAATACAGCAGCTGTTCTGCTTCTTGCAGCAATTGCAGCATATATAGTATCATCCCGCCTTCAGCGATTTATTTCTGGCCCGATTCTCGCTTTGGCAAAACTCGCACAAAGCGTATCTGAGAAAAAAGATTACTCTGCCAGAGCTGCCAAATACAGCAATGATGAAGTTGGTCTGCTTATTGATTCTTTCAATGAAATGCTTGAACAGATACAGGAACGTGACAGTGAACTGGTAAAAGCAAAAAGTGAACTTGAATTAAGAGTCCAGGAGCGAACTTCTGAACTTACAACTGCCAATAAACAGCTCACTTCCGAAATAGCTGAGCGTGAAAAAGCTGAACACAAGCAGGCCGAGCTTGTTAAAGAGCTCGAAGGCGTTAACCAGGAGTTAAAAGATTTCGCCTATATTGCAAGTCATGACCTGAAGGCCCCTCTTAGAGCTATAAAGACGCTGGCTGATTGGATTTCTACAGATTATGCGGACAAACTTGACCAGGATGGTCAAGAGCAGCTTAGATTATTAAGACAGCGTGTTGACAGAATGCATAATTTGATAGATGGAATTTTGCAATACTCCAGAGTCGGACGCGTAAGAGAAAAACTTGTCGAAGTCGAATTAAACAAGCTGCTGCCGGAAATCATAGATATGCTCGCCCCGCCGGCACAGATCAAAATTACCGTTGAATCCGACCTGCCGGCTGTCAAAGTCGAGGAAACACGTATAACACAGGTTTTCCAGAATCTGCTAAGCAACGCTGTAAAATATATGGATAAGCCCGAAGGCCGCATAAAAGTAATTTGCACAGATGATGGAGATTATTGGAGATTCGGCATCGCAGACAATGGTCCCGGTATCGAAAAGAAACACTGGGAACGCATCTTCAAAATTTTCCAAACCCTTGCTCCGCGCGATGAATTTGAAAGTACCGGTATCGGCCTGACTGTCGTTAAGAAAATAGTCGAGCTTTATGGCGGAAAAATATGGCTCGAATCAGAAGTAGGAAAAGGGACAACATTCATGTTTACCTTCCCCAAAGCCGGTGCCCCTGAACCTCCGCCGGAAGAAGAAATTGTTGAGGTTGGCGCATCTAAAAATTCGGATGGTAATGATACTCAGGAAAACAATAGTTCAGCCAGTTAATAAAATGAAAATAGGTAATAAATTAGCTCTTGGGTTTGTTGGTTTAGCCCTTCTTATGATGGGCCTTGGATATTTTTCTCTGCACACCAGCCAAAAAACTATCGAAGATGCAATTGGCAAAAATTCTGCCGATCTTACAGAGCAAATTTTGGAACATATAACGCAAAGCATCTACCACAGAATTGAAGAAATTCAGACATATGCCACAGACGAGCTTTTGAGGCAATACATCATCAAATCCAATTCATCTTTCGACAATATCAAAGATTTGAATGATTATATTGAACAGGCAAACCGGGATTGGGTAAATGGCATTGAACTTCCAATTATCACTGAATTAAATAATAATGAACTTGCTATTGAGCTGCAATCACGCCAAAAATTCCTTGAGGATAAATATGGATATCCGCTTTTGGCAGAAGTATTTGTGACAAATAAATATGGGCTAAACGTAGCGCAAACAAGCAAGACAACTGACTATTATCAGGCTGATGAAAAATGGTGGCAGGTTGCTCAAAAAGACGGCTTATTTGTAAATGATGTAAATTACGATGAAAGTTCCGGCATTTTCTCCACAGAAATCAGTGTAAGAATTAACGATTTGCAGGGAAATTTCCTGGGGGTAATAAAAGAAGTCCCCAATATTCGAGAAATTATTAATATCATCAATGAGGCCAAATTAGGTGCCGAATATAAAACACTGGAATTTTATCTTCTTAATAAGGAAGGTAAAATTATCTATGCGACAAAAGATCATAATAATTCCGAATATTTATCTAATAACCAATTAAACAGCTTAGGTATTCTTTCAGATTCCAGACATGATTCTTATCTTATAAACCAGGACAAAATCCTCTTTGCACATGCTCATTCGAAAGAATTTAAAGATTTTGCAGCTAATGGATGGATTTTAATATCACAGATTAATAGCTCGGAAGTCTTTGCGCCCATTAATAATTTAAGAAAAAATATGATGTTTGCAGCCATAATTGTTTTGGGATTGGCCTTGTTTGCAAGTTCAATCACTTATCGTTCTATTATTGTCCCTATAGCAGAGCTTCAAAAAGCCACTATACAAATTGCTTCCGGCGATCTCAATACTAATCTGGTCAAATCCGGGTCAGGAGAGATTAATCAGCTTGCTAATTCCTTCCAGAGAATGGCTCAAAGACTTAAAAAAACAATAGATGACCTGAATGATGAAATTGATGGACGCAAGAAAACAGAGGATAAGATTCGAGAAAATCAACAATTTCTTGATAATATCATCAACACTATCCAGGACGGCATTGTCGTTCTGGACAAGAACCTCAATATTACTAAGGTCAATACATGGAAAGAAAAGATTCATGCAGACGCCATGCCGCTTGTTGGAAAAAAGTGTTATGAAGTATTCCACAAACGCCAGGAACCATGTACGAAATGTCCAACATTACGTGCAATAAGCACAGGAAAACAGCAGACAGAGATTACTTCCACCATCTGCGCAGATAATAATCTTTGGTGGTTTGAACTCACTGCATCGCCAATTCGAGATGATAAAGGCAATATAACAGGTGTTATTGAGCACGCAAAAAATATAACACAGCATAAACATGCGGAAGAAGTTTTACATGAAAGAGAATGCCAATTAAGAAGTATCCTTGAAAATATACAATCAGGCATTTTTATAATTGATCCTGAAACCCACAAAATAGTAGATGTCAATCCTATAGCAGCAAAGCTTGTAGGCATACCGAAAGAAAAATTAATAGGTTCAATTTGTCACAATTATATCTGTCCGGTAGAAAAAGGAAGCTGTCCAGTAACAGACTTGGGACAAACAGTTGAGAATTCCGAGCGTGCCTTACTGATTAGTAAAGGCGAAAAATGTCCGATTACAAAGACAGTCGTCAAAATATCATTTAATGGAAAAGAATATCTGCTCGAAAGTTTTATCGATATCAGCAAGTACAAACAAGCTGAACAGGCACTTGAAAATCTCAATAAAAATCTTGAGCTTACTATTGACGAGCTCAGCAGGTCCAACAGGCAGCTTCATGATTTTGTGCACGTTGCAGCTCATGACTTGAAAACACCTGTCCGCGGAATCGGCACTTTAGCTGACTGGATTATTAATGATTATGGTGACAAACTCAATAATCAGGGGCGCGAGCAGATCCGCCTTCTGAAAACGAGGGTTGTCCGTATAGATAAGTTAATTGATGGAATGCTTCAGTTCTCAAAAATAGTTCGCACCAAGCATAAAGAAAGACAAATAAATCTAAACACATTATTATCTGATATCAGAAATACACTGGTGTTGTCCGATAAAATTCAAGTAGCAATTGACAGCCTGCCTGATGTCGTAAGCGAACGCGAACATATTGAACTTGTCTTCCAGAACCTTCTTGGCAATGCTGTAAATTTCATGGATAAGGCCAAAGGAATGGTAAAAGTCGGCTGCGTTGAGCAGGGAGATTTCTGGAAATTTTATGTTTCCGATAATGGTCAGGGTATTGAGCAAAAGTACTTTGAGAAAATCTTTAGAATATTCCAGACACTCCCTAAAAATGACGAACCGCAGACGGCGGGCATCGGTCTGGCTATAGTAAAGAAAATAGTTGAATTATACGGCGGTAAAATCTGGGTTGAATCACAGCCCGAAAACGGCAGCACATTTTATTTTACGTTCCCAAAACATCTGGATGATATCACACATGCAGCAATTAAAACCTATACTGTTAATTGAAGACGATAGCGTCGATGCCATGACTGTTAAACGGGCAATGAAAGACCTGAAAGTTGGTCATGATATTGTCCATTCAATTAATGGTGAAGAGGCATTGAAATATTTGACTAATCCCCAGGCAGAAAAACCTTTCCTTATTCTGCTTGATTTAAATATGCCGAAAATGAGCGGTATTGAATTTTTGAAAATAATGAAAAAAAATCCGGCTATTAAAACTATACCCGTTATCGTCCTGACAACCTCAAAAGAAAAACATGATGTATTCGAAAGCTTTGAACTCGGCGCATCGGGATATATGGTTAAACCTGTAGATTACAGCAAATTCGTGGATATTCTAAGAAAAGTAATGGTTTACTGGAGTTCGAGTCAATTGCCGAATAATGAAGTTATATTTACAACTCCTGATCCAAAAATAAAGTGCACTTTTTAAATTGCAAATATGGAAAATAAAACAATACAAATAGAAACGATGAGTCTTGCGGATTCACATCCGTATGAGCAGCAGCAAACCAATGAGCAGCTGCTCAACTGCATACGTTCTTTGCGTGCGCGTATTACAGGGCTTGAACGCCTCGAAGGTGAACATGAACGTATAGAACAGGCCCTTATAAACGCACTACAGGAATGGGAAACCACCTTTAATGCCACAAGAGATTCCATTATGCTTGTGGATAAAGAATTCCAAATCGTGCAGGCAAACCATGCTGCTTCCCGGTTTTTTGGCAAGCCGCTTGGCTCAATTCTCGGGCAAACAGCGCATAAGCTGCTCTTTGAAACACAACTGCCTCCTGAAAATTATCCGCTGCTAATATCGAAACAAACTAATAAGCATGAAGAGGCAGAATTTTATATGCCTTCCAAAGACGTATGGATTCTTATATCAGCAGACCCTGTCACTGATGATACAGGGGGAATTGGGTATTTTGTTCATATATTGAGGGACATAACTTATCGTAAGAAATCCGAGGAAACACTTGCCAGGCTGAATCTGGATTTACAAAAAACCGTAAAAGACCTTGAAAATTCAAATCAGGAACATCGCAATTTCGCTCATATTATCGCTCATGATTTAAAGTCGCCTTTGCGAGGCATAGGCTCAATTGCCGACCGCCTTATTAGAAATTATTCTGACAAAATAGACAAGGAAGGCTCTGACCAGCTGCGGCTGCTTATTATCAGGGCTAAACGAATGAGTGAATTCATTGACGGAATCTTAAGATATGCTGAAATAGGTTATGTCAATGAGGAACGATATGATGTCGATGTAAACGCATTAATGGCGGAAATAATAGGTGAAACTGTAATCCCGGATAATTTTGAAATAAACATTGCCCCCCTGCCTACAGTTAAAGCCGAGAGGCTTAGGCTCAAACAGATATTTCAAAATCTTTTAAATAATGCAATCAAATATACGAATAAACAAAAAGGACAAATAAAGATCAGCTGCACCGAGGAAAACAACTTCTGGAAATTCAGTGTAGCCGATAACGGATGCGGAATTAAAGAAAAATATTTTGATAAAATATTCGAGATTTTCCAGACCCTTGAATCTCGCGACAAAAACGAAAGTACAGGCATAGGTCTTACTATCGTAAAAAAAATTGTAGAACTATACGGCGGAAAAGTGTGGGTTACATCTAAAGTAGGTGAAGGCAGCGTGTTTTTCTTCACTGTGCCTAAAATGAATATTCAGGGAGATAAAAAATGCCAATACTAAAACCAATACTACTTGTTGAAGACGATCTTGTGGATGCATCAACCTCTAAACAGGCCTTACAGGATATCAGGGTCAAAAATCCCATCATACATAAAATGGATGGCGAGGAAGCCCTCGAATATCTCAGGGACACTGAAAATGAGAAACCGGCTTTTGTGCTGCTTGACCTTAATATGCCAAGATTAAGCGGAGTGGAACTGCTTGAGATAATGAAGGCAGATACGGAACTGCAGCACATACCTGTCGTAGCGCTAACTGTATCCAAATACGAACAGGATAAGCTCGATACATTTAATCTGGGTGTGGCCGGCTATGTGATTAAAGCGGTTGATTATGACGCTTTCCTGCGGGCTATGGATATTATTATTCAATACTGGGCGTGGAATGGTGTCGTAGAAAAAGAAAGGGAGAACGCTAATGCGAGATTGTAAACCCATTTTGTTATTAGAAGACGATAACGTCGATTCGATGACTGTTAAACGGGCATTGAAAGATTTAAAAGTCACTAACCCGCTTGTCAGGGTCGCAAACGGCGAAGAGGCGCTTGTTTATCTGAGAAATGAAAACAATGCCAAACCCTGCGTTATACTCCTCGACATCAATATGCCCAAAATGAATGGCATTGAATTTCTCAAGATTATCAAGGCAGATGAAAAGTTCAAAAAAATTCCGGCTATAGTGCTGACTACATCGAAAGATGACCAGGACAGAGTGACTACATTTCAGCTAAGCATCGCGGGATTTATTGTAAAACCCGTAGATTACATGAAATTCGTCGATGCCATGAGAATTGTAAATTTATATTGGACTTTAAGCGAACTGCCAAACAGCAATGAGGAGAATGTCAATGCGAAGCTCCAGACCGATACTGCTTGTCGATGATGACAATGCCAATATGATGACGGTCAAGAGGGCATTGAAAGAGCTTAAAGTCCCTAATGAGCTTGTTCATCATCTTGATGGCGAAAATGCCCTTAAATACCTCAAAGAAAACCTTAGTAGAGGCCCTTGCGTCATCCTTCTTGACCTGAATATGCCAAAAATGAATGGGATTGATTTTCTTTCAGAGGCCAAGGCTGACCGTGAATTGAGGCAAATCCCAATTATTGTGCTTACTGTTTCTAATCAAGAAGACGATAAAGATAAATGTTTTGAGCATTCTGCAGCAGGCTACATTGTAAAACCAAAAACTTATGATGAATTTATTTATGCCATAAAAATGCTGGATGCTTACTGGTCTCTGAGCGAAATGCCTTTTCCTGATATATAACAATGGCGGAAAAAAGATATAGAATATTACTCGTTGAAGATGACAGGCTTGACCAGATGGCATTTAAGCGCATGGTCAAAGAGGAAAATCTTCCGTATGATTACACTATCGCCGGTTCCGTTGCACAGGCAAGTGTAATTTTAAATAATGAAAAGTTTGATTTAATTTTTGTGGATTATCTTCTCGGCGACGGCACTGCCTTTGATATTCTTGATTCGATAGTGGGGACTCCGGCCGTATTTGCCACAGGAACCGGAAGCGAAGAGCTTGCGGTAAAAGCAATGAAATCCGGGGCCTCTGATTATCTTATCAAGGACCCAGCCAGAAATTACCTTAAAGTTCTTCCGGAAATCGTAAAAAATGCTATACGCCACAAAAATGCAGAAGATGAGCTTAAACAGTATCATGAAAAGCTCGTTGAGCTTGTAAAGGAGCGAACAGAGCAGCTTGCAGAGGAAAAGGAACTGCTGGCAGTAACACTGTCAAGTATGGGTGATGCTGTAATTGCTGTTGATGCGGATAACAGGATAACACTTTTTAACAAGGCCGCTGAGCAATTAACAGGCTGGAGATTCGAGGAAGTCAGATATAAACAGGTTGATGAAATTATCAAAATTATAAATGAAATAACTAAGCAGCCCAACGACAGCCCAATAGATATGGTGCTTGAATCCCGGGAAATCGAAAGCGGAACCGGAAATGATGTGCTGATAGCAAGAAATGGACGCCAATGCCCTATCGATGCTACTGCCGCACCAATACGAAAAAATGACGGAACAATGACTGGAATCGTAATGGTATTTCGTGATGTATCTCAACAACGTGAAATCGACCGCATGAAGTCCGATTTTATATCATCGGTATCTCATGAATTGCGTACACCTCTTACATCTATAAAGGCCTATGCCGAAACGATGCTCGAGGACCATGAAATGAGAGATGAAACAAGACGCGAGTTTCTGCAAATCATTAATGAAGAATCTGACAGGCTAACCGATCTTATCAATGGAATCCTCGATATTTCCAAAATAGAGGCGGGAACAATAGAAATAATCCGTAAACCCGTAAATGTAGCTTCAGTTGTAAAACGTGCGGCCGTATCGCTCGAATATCTGGCAGGCAAAAAGCAAATCAAACTGCAAACTGATATTACTGAAAACTTGCCCGAACTGCTCGGGGATGAAAATAAAATTTATTCCATGATTACAAATCTCATTAATAATGCGTTAAAATTTACTCCCGAAGACGGCACGGTATCAGTTTTGGCAAAACTAATTAATAATGAGCTGGTCATCAAAGTGTCTGATACCGGAATGGGTATACCTAAAGACGACCTAAATAAAATTTTTGGCCGGTTTTATCGTGTCCGCCGTCCCGGCAAACAAATCCAGGGCACAGGTCTTGGCCTTGCGATTGTAAAAGAAATAGTAATAAGGCATGATGGAAGGATAGATGTTGAGAGTGAAATTGATAAAGGCAGTATCTTCACGGTCTATCTGCCGGTTGCCTCACAGCCCGCACTTACATTCAGCAAATAATTATCATCAAATCAAGACTTATTTTTTCAACTGAGTTTTTTAATTTATCTTTCATTCATTTCAGATATAATTATTTAGAACTTCATCAGGATATTCACATTAGATTTCTAAGCAGGACATTATGAAAAATATAATAATTATACCGGCATTAACATCAATACTATTTTCTTGTGTTTCTTGCGGGCAAACAAAGGAACAACGATTAGATACTGAAGAATTCGCGAATAGCGCTCATCACTGGTACGACATTTTCGATGCCAAAAATGTAATTAATCCCGAACCCAATCAGCCGCGTTATAGGGAAACGCAAATAAAAGAAATTGCAGACAATATTCTTCTATATCAGAGAAACAACGGCGGATGGCCCAAGAACTATGACATGAGCGCAATATTAACTCCAGTCCAAAAAGATAAAGTTTTAAAAGTAAAAGAACAGGCCCATACCACATTCGATAACTGGACAACATATTCACATATTAAATATCTTGCAAAAGCATACCAAATTGTCCCTGACCAAAAATATAAAGATGCATGCCTCAAAGGTATAGATTTTATCCTTTCTGCACAATATCCAAACGGCGGATGGCCGCAATATTTTCCATTAGAAAAAAATTACAGCAGCCATATAACATTCAATGATGATGTTATCGCAGGCTTAATGACTTTGCTTAAAGAAATAATTGATAATAAACCACACTATAGCTTTGTCGATTCAGCACATCGTGAAAAAGTCAATATTGCCTTCAAGAATGGTTTAGATTGCACTCTCAAATGCCAAATAACTGATAATGGAATATTAACAGCCTGGTGCCAGCAGCATGATGAGAATACTTTGGCTCCCGCCTGGGCACGTGCTTATGAACCGCCAAGTATCTGCAACAGAGAAAGCTCAGGTGTTGCTCTTTTTTTAATGAGCCTGGATAATCCATCAAAGGAAATTATTAATTCGGTTCAATGCGCAGTTAAATGGTTCCAAGATTCAAAATTGGAGGGAATTCGTGTCGAAGAATTCAATGCTCCGGAAATCAAAACTCCTTTAAGGATTTTGAAAACAGATATCAGAGTAGTCGAAGATAAGACAGCTCCGCCCATTTGGTCCCGATTTTATGAGATTGGAACACATAAGCCATTATTTTCAAACAGGAAGAGTGAATTACTTTATTCACTGGCAGATGTGGACAGAGAACGCCGAGCATACGGCTGGTATACTCGCCAGCCGCAGGCAGTTTTAGACCAATATCCGGCTTGGCAGAAAAAATGGATAATTAGTCAGAAATAACGAAACAGCCTTATTTTTGTTTCAGAATTTTGCTTTTTTGCCGGAAAAAACAGCCCTTTTTAGCCCAATTGAGTGCTTGACTTTTCGACCATCTGCATATAACTTATCGTATTATATGGGCAGCCCCCTATCGCAAGGGATTGCATTTACAAATCACAAATAACAAAGGAATGGTTTGAATCTATGAAAAAAGGCAGTGAGCCGCAGGAACGGCTCGAAAATATTCCTATACTTGATGAGTTGAAAAACACCTATTTGAATTACGCGATGAGCGTCATTGTTTCGCGAGCATTACCAGATGTTCGCGATGGTCAGAAACCCTCTCAAAGACGCATTTTAGTCGCAATGAATGACCTTAATCTGGGTCCCCGCAGTAAGCACCGCAAATGCGCAAAAATAGTCGGTGACACCAGCGGCAATTACCATCCGCACGGTGACCAGGCAACATACGGCACTCTTGTCCGGCTCGGCCAGGACTGGAACATGCGTTATACCCTCGTTGACCCGCAAGGTAATTTCGGCTCCATTGATGCCGACCCCCCCGCCGCAATGAGATATACCGAAGCGAGGATGACTGCGGCCGCGGTGGATATGCTTGAAGACCTCGAGTATGACACCGTCGATTTCATCCCAAATTATGATGAGACAAGAACAGAGCCAACGGTTCTGCCATCAAAATTTCCCAACCTTTTAGTTAATGGTTCAACCGGTATTGCCGTAGGTATGGCCACAAATATTCCTCCCCATAATATTGGTGAAATTTGTGATGCCCTGCTTCTCGTCATCGATGACCCTAAATGCGGCTTCAAAGATATAATGGCAAAACTCCCCGGGCCCGATTTCCCAACCGGCGGAATCATCTGCGGCAGACAGGGAATTGTAGATGCGTACACAAAAGGCAAGGGACATCTTGTCGTAAGGGCAAAAGCGGAAGTTGAACCATCAAAAAGAGGAAAAGAATGTATTATCATAACTGAAATACCATATATGGTCGTCAAGACCACCATTATATCTAAAATTGCCGATTGCGTCCGCGAAGGCCAGATTGCAGAAATTTCCGATGTCCGGGATGAATCTGACCGGCACGGCATGCGAATTGTTGTCGAAGTGAAAAAGGATTGTGATGCGCAAGTCGCTCTAAACAAGCTCTTCGAATACACCCAGCTTCAAACCACATTTGCAATCGCAAACGTGGCGCTTGTTAACAACCGGCCTGAAACCTTAAACATCCGCCAGATGCTCGATCTGTTCATTGACCATCGCAAGGTCGTCATCCGCAGGCGCAGCATGTTCCTGCTAAAACGCTGCAGAAACAGGGCACATATACTTGAAGGTCTTATCCTGGCCGTCAGTGATATAGATGAGATTATTGAACTCATTAAAAAGTCCCCTGATGCCCCTACCGCCAGGCTTAACTTGATGAAAAAACCTTTGAAGCTGGCGGAAACAGAAACCTTACGAAAGCTGCTGCCAAAGGAATTCATAAAAGAAAAGACAAAAGAAAAACAATTCCTGACGGGACCCCAGGCAGATGCCATCCTGACGATGCAGTTACAGCGGCTCACAGGCCTCGAAATTGAAAAATTAGCAAAAGAATACGGTGAGCTTATTGAGCAGATTGTAGGTTACGAGGCGATTTTGCAAAAGGATTCCGTTCTTATGGATATTATCCGTGAAGATATTCATGAGATGAAAAATAAATATAGTGATGAACGCCGGACAAAAATTACCGCAAAGCAGGCAGAAACATTTGACCTTGAGGACCTGATTGCTGAAGAGGAAGTTATCGTCACCGTAAGCCATGCCGGCTATGTCAAACGAATGCCAATCGACACTTATCGTAAACAGGGCCGCGGCGGCACCGGTGTCATCGGCTCAGATACAAAGGAAGGCGATTTCATTGAACATATGTTCACTGCTTCCACACACGATTATCTTCTGATCTTTACTAATCGCGGCAAGTGCTATTGGTTAAAGGTTTATGATATTCCAAGTTTGTCTCGTCAAAGCCGCGGCAGAAGTATTGCCAACCTGCTGAATTTAGGTGACCAGACAATCGCCTCAGTCATAAATGTCTCCAATCTTACTGAAAACGAGGAATTACCTGAAGACAAGCAGCCTCAATTGGTAATGGCAACACAAAACGGTCTAATAAAGAAGACCAAATTATCCGCATACAGTCATCCTCGTTCAGTCGGTGTTACAGCAATCAAGCTTGACCCCAATGACACGCTTATCGAGGTTGCCCAAACCAGCGGCAAAGACCATATAATCCTCGGCACCCGAGATGGAATGGCCATAAGGTTTGATGAACAGCAGGCTCGCTCAATGGGCAGAGTTTCAAGAGGTGTCCATGGTATTCGCCTGCGATCAGGTGATGCGGTTGTCGATATGGTAATCGCTGAAGAAGGTGCATCGCTGTTAACTGTCTGTGAAAAAGGTTACGGCAAACGCACGTCGCTGGATAATTACAGGTCTCAAAATCGCGGCGGTGTAGGCCTTATTAATATCAAAACAACCGACCGCAACGGCAAAGTTGTGGCGGCCAAGAACGGTGTGCAGAACGTATCCGATCTGCTGACGACGTTCCTTAGCCAGCAGCCGCAGGCGATCACCCG
>CAYSKP010000056.1:0-2691 GCA_964431645.1 uncultured Pirellulales bacterium | reverse complement strand
GAGCATTTTTCTAAGCTTGAGGAATTTCGAGAGACTCGATGAAGTTATAATATCGACGGATGAAAAATCCACAACCACGTCAAAATCGTCCCTGTCTTTGACAATATCAGTGATGGTCTTGAGCTCATCGCCCATTAAAGGCTCGGCGGGCAAATCAACGAGTATTATACTTTCTGACCAGTTCTGGATTCCCATTTTTTAACCCTCACCAGCAAAAATCTTTATTTTTTCTCTAACAGCACCCTCTTTATCGTCACCAAATTTGGGCCGGTTAAGTAAAAAATACGTAATAAAAAGGGCTTTAGGAAATATTTAAAGTGGATTTTTGCGTCAAAATACGAGTATTTTAAATATTATTTATAGCGATTTTTTATTCTGCCGCTACGGCTGTAATTATCGGTCAAAACAGGCTGTTTTTAAGCAATCTTCTAAGCAATCTTTAATTAAATTTAATACAAAAAATCCGGGTGAAAATCTTCTATTTCCTCGGTTACCAAAATTAGCGCAGCTTCTGTTTTGACGAGATGATGGCGCATAAAAATGACAATTGGCGTTCCCGAAAAATCGAGGACACCAATTGTCAATTGCGTATTCGGCGAAACAAATATGCCGAATTATATTTACGAGATCAGGTGGATTCCTTGCCTTTAGCTCGTTTCCACCACTCGGGTTTTGCCGGCTCCTGCACGCTTTGCTCCCACTGCTCACCCTGTTTATCGAACTGGACCTTGTCGACTCTTATGTCCATGACCTGGACATCGTGAATGACATCGCCTTTATGGAGCATCTGGTCTTCAATCATGACGCTGGGCGAGTCCTCACAATACAGGATGGCCGTAACTACGCCAAAGCGCGGTTCAGGACGTTCGACGGCCACATCCTTTTTGCCGTCTTTCGACGCCTGTGTGGCGACTTTCCAACCGAGCATTCCACAGACCGCTATAGCCGCCAACACGAGCCATTTTAAAGTGCTTCTGTCCATATAATCAGGTTAGACCTTCCGATTATCCGCGGGTGTGATTTTCGTCTGGTCCGTGCCTCTCCTATAAGTTTCAGCGTTTGAGTAAAACGATAATAAATAATCGGCATTTATTTCATTTGCCCTTAAACTGGTTTTCGGCCGCCTGTACTTGGTCCGAAAAAATCATTCGCTGACAGGGCACAAGTTCAGCGTTAATTCTTCTTATGTAAATTATATAAATTCGTCTGCGCAAGTCCTAATCGAGTGCAAAAAATATTGCATTATTTTTATATTAGGGCATCAGGTCGTATAAAATCAGCGTGTATTGTGTGCGGTTGATGATGCAGGGACATGGTGAGTGGATGAACGGGCCGAAATTTCTGCCGCGTTTTGCTGTTCTTTGAGGGTTCGGGCGGCAAGTTCGGCCATGGCCTGGCAGCGTATGGTCTTGCCGTAGTAGCTATCCTCGTCAAGGGTGTAAATCTTCAGGGCAGCGCTTGATATTGCAGAAAGTTCGTTTCTGCGGGAAAGCTCATTGAAGCATAATTTGCGGATGGTGATATGGCGATTGTCGGCAGAAGCAGTTTGCTCTACAACGCCGGCAAGGAAATCACGAGATAAAAGCTCCATTCCGCCGGCAAGGTCGCGTTTTTTTGCGAACGGCTGAATTGATTCTGCTAAGCTGACAGGCTCGATTATAGTTTCAAGTATTTCATCACTTGTCTGCTGCTCGGCACGCCTGCGGGATTTGAAAAGGAAATACACTCCGAGGCCAGCGCCGATAACTACAAGCATGAGAAGCTTAATCCAGAAGGTTGACTCTTCATCGGCCGCTTCCAGCACAATAACGGCGAAACAATCCACGATATTTTCCTGATGATTAAGTTTTAGCTTTTTTGCTCGGTTCTGCGTGTAAGTTCTTTCATCGCAGCGCACTGGATATCTTTGCCGTATAAATCTTTTGAATCAACGGCATAAACTGAAAGGGCTGAAGAATCCATTTCGCTTTGCTGATTGCGGCGAAGGACCTCGCTGAAGCTGAGCCTGCGCATGGCGACATCGTTTTTATCGTCGCCGTCGGTATCCTCGATTACCCCCAGCAGGAAATCCATTTCGAGCATTTCCATGCCGCCGCCAAGGTTGCGTGTGCCCCTTGTCTTTTTTTCCATCGTCTCTTCTCCTGTGGTTTGGTCTGTGCCGCCAAGTTCAACAATTCTTGTGCCGGTGCTTTTGCGGACCTCTATTTTTCTGTCACCAATTCCGAATGCCATCACGTGACCTCCTAAAACTATCCATAGTTAAATGATAAATTTCCGTATTTGGGATGATTATACAAAACTGCTGCAATGATACAAAATAAAAATTTCTCAGAATAAAAACAAAAATTTATTTACTTGACAATCAGGTGTTTGCGGTTAATTTATTTAAATCTTTCTAGTGGATGTACCAGCTCCTCTGAGGATTATTAACAGTCAAGGTTAGATAAGGCGAATTGTCTTATTTGTAAAATTACTGAAAATAAATAAGGAGAGCTTATGAAATGCAAATTCAAAATTGTAAGCATATCTATTTTTTTAATTTTTCAATTTGGTTGCGTTTCAGATGAGGCAAATAGATATTATTTAACAGAAAAACTTCCTCCTAAAAATTTGCAAGCTGTTGAAATTTTGCGAGGAAAACCATCAAAATCTTTCATTGTAGTCGCAGATTTTCAGGCAAATAATGCTTCT
>CAYSKP010000055.1:0-20160 GCA_964431645.1 uncultured Pirellulales bacterium | reverse complement strand
AAATTGGCTAAATTGCTTCTGTATTTACTTAGATTGGTGATTAACAAAATCGTTCATAGCAGCCAATATTTTTGAATTGGGACATAACCTTTATCCCCGCAACGTTAGTTTTGCCGGCATTCTAATGTCATCTGATGGACTATCTCTGCTAAGAATACTTTTTATGTCTGATTCAAAAATAAATAAGGAAATTGAATCGATTTCAATATGGGAAAAGAATAATCTAAATATTAAAAATAAGTCATGAATAAAAAAATATAAATCATGAAAAGAGAGCGAGATCTCGTCACTTTTAGGAGCGGCGGATAACCATCGATGCGGCAGTGTCATCGGACTGAAGCCAATCGGTCGCCTCTTCAAATTCCGAGAACGCAGCGACCTTAAATCCATCGATATTCGTGCACATCTCCACAAACACTGCCTTATCGAATTGCTCATCGCTTCTTGTAAGCACCGCTATCTTATTTTTGAAGGCGTTTCTGTGCTCGCTGAATTCAAGAATAAGTTCTTTGAGTTCCTCTAACTGCAGGTTGCCGTAGGCATCCCGAATATCCAATAGTATTTGGCTATCAGGGATTATCTTCGCCAGCTCAGCGAGCTCCCCCAGCACGCTTTTACTTTCTTCAATATCTGTCTCGCCTGATGGTTTGGCTTTTATGAAATCTTTGGCTTGAATCACTTTGTAGTTTACCGACATTTTTTTGCTTCCCGAAAATAAGTGTCCGCTTCGCTTATTTTAGTTTTTGTTCCTCAGTCTCCAGCGCCGCAACTAGATAACGGAAACTCAAATAGTCCTGTACTTTTTGTACTATTTTGCTTACTTTTTGTTTTGTTAATTATTTTGTTATTTTGTTACGTTTTACTGTGTTTTCATACTGATTGTAAATACTATAAGTCCTATATCTATGGCATATTATGAAAATAAAACCTGATTTTGAGAATTTGCTGAACGTCTTACGGCGGCAGGTGCCAGACTCGGCTTCGCCTAAGAGCTGCGCCGAGACAAGCCGGCCGGTGTTGTTTGAATTTTTTCTAAACGGGCCGTTTTATGAGAAGCTGACGGGCAAGTTCTTGGGAGTGGAGGGCAAGGACTGGATTTGGGGGGCATACAATCCTGTAATAACGGAGGCGTTCAGGAGAGCAGGGTACGATTATGTTACAGTCATGGGCTCGCAGATGAAATTCGAGGTAGGCGAAATTGAGCGCAAGGCAACAATCTCACTCAACGCCGGAAGCGCAATAACAGATAGGCAAACTTTCGAGGCATATAAATGGCCCAATCCTGATTCTTATGATTATTCCAGTTTGGATGCTGCGAGAAAAACACTGCCGGCAGGAATGAAGCTGATAGTTTACGGACCGTGCGGGGTCTTGGAAAATGTAATCTCGCTTGTTGGATTTGAACGTTTGTGCATTATGCTCGCTGATGATGCAGAATTGGTTAAGGACATCTTTGATGCGGTAGGCAGCCGGCTTGTGAGGTATTATGAAATTTGCTCGGCTTTCGATACTGTCGGCGCTTTGATTGTAAACGATGACTGGGGTTTCAAGACTTCGACAATGCTTTCACCTAATGATATGCGGCGGTATGTCTTCGGCTGGACAAAAAAAATAGTCGAGGTGATTCATGCGGCCGGAAAGCCGGCCATTCTTCACTCTTGCGGCAATCTCGAAAAGGTAATGGATGACATAATCGATTGTTTGAAATTCGATGGCAAGCACTCTTTCGAAGATGTTATTATGCCGGTTGAGCAGGCATATGATAAATGGGGTGGCAGGATTGCCATCTTGGGCGGCATAGATATGGACTTTATGTGCCGGTCAACGCCTGAGCAGATAAGGCAGCGATGCGAGGCAATGCTGGCGAAAACAAGCCAAAAAGGGGGGTATGCCCTGGGAACGGGCAACAGCGTCCCGGAATATGTGCCTTTTGACAACTATATCGCAATGATTGACTGCGTAAGGCGGCCGTAAAGAACATACAAGCCAAATTGAACTGTAACCCTAAATCCCACGTATATTTGCAGACATTAAATACCTGGCTTTTTACGACTGAGGCAACTCAAGCTATCTTCTTGATACGCCGATACTTATGTTATAGACAAGGTGATTATCCGGATTCGGGATAGAATCTGCTATAATCACCCGCTAATTTTATTTTTGCCGGAATATTGAGTCGCCTGCAAGGATGCGAAGGGTGATTTTTTTGCGCCTGAGGGGGACGGAGTCCGCTTAGCATTGGCGGCTTAGTATTTTTTTACTGTTTTGAGTGAGGATTAATGAAGGCGTTGGTAACAGGCGGGGCCGGTTTCATAGGCTCCCATTTGGCGCAGCGGCTTTTGAAAGATGGCAATGAAGTAATTGTCGTCGATAACCTCTCGACCGGCAGTTTACAAAATATCACGGAGCTGGTCGGTAAGCCCGGCTTTGAATTTGTAAAAGGCGATATCCGCGACAGTGCATTAATCGACTCGGCTGTAAAAAAATGCAAAAAGGTCTTTCACCTTGCGGCCGCAGTCGGTGTGCAGCTGATAGCCGACAGCCCGGTTCATACCATCGAGACCAATATCGCAGGCACTCAGGTTGTCCTCGAGACCGCCAATAAATATAAATGTCCCATCTTCATTGCCTCAAGCAGCGAAGTTTACGGCAAGAACGAATCGGTTCCATTTCATGAGGATGATGACCTGGTCCTTGGAAGCACGAGCATGCCGCGATGGGCTTATGCGTGCAGCAAGGCAGTCGATGAATTTCTCGGTTTTGCCTTTCATCAGCAATACGGGCTTGAAGTTGTAATCGGCAGATTCTTTAACACCATAGGCCCAAGGCAGACCGGCAGATATGGAATGGTTGTCCCCAGATTCATCGAGTCAGCTCTTAAAAATGAACCAATACGCATTTACGGCACCGGCAAGCAAAGCCGGTGCTTTTGTTTTGTCGAGGATGTCGTCGATGCAGTCATCCGTCTGATGGAATGCCAGGACGCGGTCGGCAGGGCGTTCAATATCGGTTCGAATGAGGAGATAACGATTGAACAGCTTGCCGATAAAATAATCGAAATCACAGGCAGCAAAAGCAAAAAAGAATTCGTCCCCTACGAAATCGCCTACGGCCGCTTCATCGAAGACATGATGCGCCGCGTGCCGTCCATCGAAAGGATTCAAAAAGGAATAAACTGGAAGCCCGGAATGAGATTAAAAGAAATTATTCATTCAATAATTTCAAAAATTAAGTAAAAGGCGTTCTGAATACAAGTATGATATTGTGGAATTTAAAATGAAACGATTAAGCACAATCAATACGTCAGCAATAATCATTATCATGTTATTTTTAATCTTAATATCCTCAAAAGAAGGTATTTCTGAAGAGAAAAAAATAGGCACAGGACAGATGAAAAAGAGACCTTCAATGTTATTTGCCGCCCAACGGAATCGTTCATCATTCAAGTATGTGCAAGATCCAAATCTATCAGATTTTTTTGCTCCTGATTTTGTATGGGATATAAGAGTGTTCAAAGATGAGACTGAATTTATTAAGATGACTAAGCTGCTTCGGCGAGCCAATCCTAATATTATTCTGGGGTCGTATGCATCTGCCCTTTATGCTTTGGCGGAAGACAAGGATACTTATCCTCCTGCAAAGCTACCTTTAAATCAATGTTCTAAAAATTGGCTCCTTAAAAATAGCAGAGGCTCCTTTGTTTTAGCCGGAGAAAAAAAAGACCGCTACTGTCTTGATATGACAAAACAGGAAGTCAGACAGGCAGTCATCGGGCTGGCAATAGCAAGAGCGAAGCACAATGGCCTGGATGCACTTTGTTTTGATAATTGCTACTGGGGTATTAGCCCAAATACTGAATTTCCTGTTTCGAGCGAAGAGTGGACGGCAGCTTACATGAAGTTCTATAAAGAGGCAGGCGATGAAGCTCGCAAAAATGGCCTAAAGTGTTTTGTAAATGTAGCTACTTACCCGGAAGATATACCAACAGCATTTGCTCAAATTGCTCCTTTTATTGACGGTATTATGACTGAAATGGCATTTCACAGGAATGTCAGAACGCCTGAAATGCTTTATAGAGAGCTTAAAGGTTATGAAAATGTTCTCAAACAGGGCAAAAGAGTTTTTTTATTTCCGAGGTACCGAGAAGACGAGCAATTTGCCTTGCTTGCCATCACACCCTTAGCGAAAAAATACAGTCTGATTTATTTATCAGCATCAGGCCCGACACATTATGAACCACTATATTACCTTGCAGATATAGAATGGGATATAGCCAGCAACTGAGATGGTCAATCAAATTAACCCAAAAATAAAGAAACTTGGTCTTCGGAAGAATTTCATCTGGGCAACTTTCGGCACAATAGCCAGTGCGCTTTCACAAATGGGCCTTTTTACAATAATCCAAAAGATGCTTGGGACCGAAGCTTTGGGCCAGTATGTTATAGCTACAGCTATTTCAATGCCTATTTTTCTATTCACAGGCCTCTCGCTGGGGCGCGTCATGGTTGTTGATGTTGCGGACAAATACAGTTTTGGCGAATATCTCGGCGTAAGAATGTTTCTCAATTTTACCGCTATTTTAATTATCATAGGCATTATATTCCAGAGAGGATACTCAACATCCCTGATAATTGTTATATCCCTGGTTGCTTTGTACGAGTCATTATTAACTGTAATCCAGGCCTCTTTGGCGGTATTCCAGAAACATGAATGTATGAATTATCATTCTATATCGCGGATAATTCAGGGTTTTTTGGTTGTTTTGGGAATGATGGCCGGCGTATATGTTACAGGAAGACTCGTGGGGGGGATATTAACCATGTTCATTTTGGTGCTGTTGAAGTTTTTGTTCTATGACTTGTATTCCATAAGCCGAATTGAGCAGGTAATTCCAAAATTTAATTTTTCTTTGTTAAAAAGAATTATAAAAGACTGCTGGGTAATATCTATAGCATCTGGTCTGGCATCTTTTCCAATAAATGTCCCTAGATACATAATAAAAGGGAGACTTGATGAAGTGTATCTCGGCTATTTTACAGGAATTGGAATGGTGACAACCGGGATGATGCTGATAATAGCATCACTTACAGCATCAGCGTTGAGGAGACAAGCAATTTATTTTAGCACTGATGTGCCCAAATTCATGCGGCTGTTGTTTAAAATTATAGCAATATCTTTCTGCTTCGGAATTATAAACATATTATTTACATTTATTGCGGGCAAGTTATTCCTAACCATTTTCCTTGATCGTTCCTATATTTCTTACATTAGTGCGATGTACTTGTATGCAGTTGCCGGCATTTTTCTTGCAGTAGTTTCCATTGTTGGCGACACGATTATATCAACACGCCGGTATTGGTGGCGAATCATAGCAAGTATAGCAGGCTCACTGGTCTTATACTTCAGCGGCCGGTTGCTGATAGGAAGATATGGTTTAAACGGCGTATCATTCGCGTGCATTATAGGATTTATTGTTGAAATGGTTGTATGTGCTGTGGGGCTTATCATCCTGGCAAATCAGCAGAAAAGAAATCATGCTCTTGCAATCAAGCCGGATGTCCTGCCCGATACCTTATCAGGGGTGAATATTTGAAATACAAAATTCTGGGACCTTTGATTGTTCTTGTCGCCTCAATGGTGCTCATGGTCTTTGAGACAAGCACATGCGATATTTGGTTTTTACCTGTTATATTCACGGGAATAATAATTTCGCCGACCTTACTGGAATGGCTTACAGGCAAACGCGAGCTATTTGATGTTGAGGGTTTGGCATCTGCGATGTTGTTTCAATTTATGGTCGTAGCTCCTGCAGTGGCTTTTATAAATGACCGATACAGCTTGCCAATGTTTGATACAAGAGTTCTGCTGGGTAAAACGGTTGCAATGTGTCTGCCGGGATTAATAGCATTTCAAATTGGCAGAAAAATAGGTCTTGGGGAGCGCATAGGAATTAAAGCGGCATCATCTATTCGGGTATTAGATATATCCAAAGCAAGAACATTTTCAATGATACTTATTTCACTGGGACTAATAGCGCATATTTTCTATCTTTTAAAAATAAGAGGGGCTACCTGGGGGACGCGTTTCTCAGCCAGTACCGGATTAGGATATATAGTGACAATAGAAACGCTTATGTATATCGGAGTGCTGTTGGTTGCAGTGTCATCCATACAGAAGTATTATAACAAAATAAATCTGGATGAAGATAACAGCATGGCAAAACCTATTTTTGTTTTATTAATTGTTTTTACCGTTATTATGGAGCAGGTTCTCTTTCGGGGCAGCCGCGGCCGCATAGTAATGTGGGTCTTCTGGATGATGGGAATTATTCACTTTTCCCTCAAGAGGGTTAAGCTTATTTACTTGATAGTGCCTCTCATACTCAGTGCGCCTCTCATGCAGATGTATTTTATGTATAAATCATTCGGTTCATCAGCATGGAGGGATTATTTTGACCCTGCCATGCGAACTCGCATGGCGGCTGCATCCGGAGGTACATTAGTAAATATGTTTGTCGGAGATCTGGGCCGAATTGGTGTGTGGATGTTCGCCAATCAGGAGATATCATCGGGCAGATTTCAGCATACCTGGGGCAAGACATATGTTGAAGGGTCAGTAGTATTTATCCCGCGTTTTATATGGCCAAATCGTCCTCACGGGATGGCGGAAGTAGTAACGGACATGGTAAAAGGGAAAGGGGCGTACGAATCCACCAGGGAAAAAACAGCACGTGTGGCCGGTCTTATAGGTGAGGCATACATCAATTTTGGATGGCCTTTTGTAATTGTTGTGATGTTCCTTTATGGTATCATTATTAAGGCCTCGTCTGTTTGGGTGCAAAATCTGCCCAATACATCGGCGAAAGCATTTCTGGTGCCATTTGCGATTTTGATGGTATTATATCTGTTTGTCTGGGACTGGGTATGGATAGTATTCAAAGTATTCAGCATGGCTATAGCGGTGTACGCAGTTTATCGAATAACAATGCCTAAATATCAAAATGAATTATACGATAACTATTGACTGGTATATTTAAAGGTTATTACAAATGTCTAAACTAACAAATACTTTTAAAGCCTCAAAATCCGGAGTCTTATACATAGCAAAATCTTTGATGTCATATAAATATTTTAAGCCCTTCAAGCGTGCTATGGGGTTCAGTATCGAGCAATTTCATAAATATCAAAGCGAACAATTTGAAAAAGTTATATCTCATTGTGTTCGAAATGTGCCATATTATCGTGAAAGAAAAGATTTATATGTTAATAATGGTAAACCGATAGAGCTAAGTAAAATGCCTGTTATTTCAAAGCAGATGCTGCGAAAAGATACGAAAGTATTTTACGCAGATTCCGGTGTTGGTTTTTCCCGGTATCATAAAACAAGCGGGACCAGCGGCACGCCTTTAATGCTTAAAGCCAGTTTTCAGACACACAGTATGGTTAGTGCAGGACTTTTAAGGTTTAAAGGCTGGTATGGTTTACAGCCATTTGATAGAAAAGCATGCTTAACTGGATTTTTTACTCCCGCGATAAATGATTCTGACGAAATTTGCTGGCATGACTATGCGGGCAATAGGCTGTTTTTAAGCATATATCAGTTAAATGATAAAAAGATTGGTGAATATGCTGAGTTATTTAAAAAATTCAGACCGAATGAAATATTTGGTTATGCATCAAGTGTTTATTTACTGGCCCAGGCCTTTAAAAGGAACAACATAGAGCCGCCGGCATCTATAAAGGCGATAACCACGACATCAGAGGTAATGTATCCAAATTGGAGAGAATGCATAGAGGATGTATTTAAGGCGCCTGTCGCCGATCAGTATGGCAGTCAGGAGCTTCAATGTTTGATTACCCAGTGCCCAAATGGAAGAATGCATATAAACCCGGAGTTTGGGATAATTGAAATTGTGGATGATGACATGAAAACTCTTCCGCCCGGGCAGGAAGGGCAGATGCTTTTAACAGGTCTTGCAAATAATGCGATGCCGCTTATTAGATATCAGATAGGAGACCAGGCATCATTTTTAGATTCGAATGAAAAGTGTCAATGCGGATTAAACTGGCCTGCAATAAAACCAGTTGAAGGACGAAGTGAGGATGCTATTGTTACGCCCGACGGCAGGTTTCTGATGTATCTTAATTTCCATTGCACAAAAAACATTGAGGGTATCATTGAATCTCAATTTATTCAAGATGGGCAGACGCATATAAAGGTTTTGCTTGTTGTTGACCAAAAATTTTCACCTCTTTTAGAAAAGACAATTATAGGAAATATCATTCAGAGGTCACAATTTAATTTTAATATTGATGTTGAGTACGTAGATAGCATACCTCGAGGCCCCAGAGGTAAATTTAAAGCTGTAATAAATCTTCTGAATAAGAAATAAAATCGTAAAGTTTACGTTTTTGAGATGACAAGGAGAAATAGATGCGGGTTATGATAGCTTTGGAAGACCGTTTCCTGAAGGGGCCCGGCGGAAATATCTATTCTAATACAATTTGCGATTACGAACACTGGAAAAGGTATTTGCAGGTATTCGACGAAGTTACGGTTCTGGCCCGATTGGGAACCATCGATAAGGATTTGCCCAACAAAAAATCCGCAAATGGTCCCGGAGTAACTTTCTTCCCACTGCCTTATTACGTGGGCCTTTGGCAGTACATGCGCCAGCACTACCGAATTAAAAGCATGATGAGTAAGGCCGTAAAGCAAGCAGATGTATTTATTCTGAGAATACCTGGAAGAATAGGGACGCTGTTATGGCATAACCTTATGATGAAAGGAATTCCGTATGGTGTGGAAGTGGTGGGAAGCTCACGGGAGTCCGCAAGAACTTCAGGTGCCAACTTTCTGGTAAGAGGTATATGTAAGTTATTGAAAGGACAGAAAGAACAATGCGAACACGCCAGTGCTGCTTTATATGTTACAAATAGCTATTTACAAAAGGCATATCCTGTGAAATGCTGGTCTATAAGCTGTTCAAATGTAAATCTGCCTGAAGAAGCGATAATCAGCGAAGCCAGCCTAAAACAACGAGCTAAATCAATCGGAGAAAACAGGACTTTTCGCGTATGTCATGCAGGCACAATGGAAGTTTTTTACAAAGCACAGGACGTGCTTATTAAGGCGGCGTCAATTTGTCTTCAGAAAGGATTGGATTTGGAACTTACATTGATTGGTGACGGCAGACATAGAAATTATTTTGAGGAAAAAGCCAGGTCGTTAGGAATAGCCAAACGCATTTTCTTTCTGGGACAGTTACCGCCTGGACAGCAGATTCGTGATCAGTTCGACAAAGCAGATCTTTTTATTCTACCTTCACTTACAGAAGGCCAGCCGAGGGTTTTAATTGAGGCAATGGCACGCGGTCTTCCATGTTTAGGGACTAACGTGGGCGGGATTGCAGATTTGCTTGAACCTGAATACCTTATTAAGCCGGGTGACGCCGAGGGTATCGCAAAAAAAATAAGTGAACTAATGCAGGACAGAAACCGTCTTGAAACGATGTCACGACGTAATCTGGAAGAGTCAAAAAAATACCATACTGCTATACTTAATCAGCGTCGTATTGATTTTTACAAAAAAGTCGCTGAATTGGCAACATGATGGAATAATAAACGGATCAAGTATTGAGATGTATTTTACGAGATAATCTATGATAAAATTGTGCATAATAACTACAGTGCCCGGAACAATACAGGCATTCTTCGGTCCGGCACAACTTCAATATTTGCAATCTAATGGCTTCGAGATAACTGTTATTACTTCTTCAAAAGATGCCCTTGGGAGGACTTTTGTTCTGCCAAAAGACGTTATTTGTGAACCTGTCGAGATGGCTCGCACAATAAAATTATGGCAAGACATAAAAGCTCTATTTAAAATTTATTCAATTATAAAAAAAGGGAAATTCGATATAGTTCAATACGCTACCCCAAAGGCCTCTTTATTTGGTTCCATTGCGGGATGGATGGCTCGTGTGCCGGTTCGGCTTTATCTTATGTGGGGTTTATATTATGTCACACAAACTGGTAAAACCAAATTAATATTCAAGACCTTCGAGAAAATTATATGTGCCTTGAGCACCGCAATTGCTCCTGATAGTAAAGGAAATTACGAAATTGCCGTGAAAGAGGGGCTTTGTAAGCCAGAAAAAATCAGCGTTGTCGGAGAAGGGAGTGCCAATGGTGTTGATACAGAAAGATTTAATCCCGAAAAACTGGCTGAGTTCAGAAAAAAAATCCGCTCTGAATTGCATATTACAGAAAATGCTCTTGTTTTTGGGTGTATAGCACCTATGGTAAAAGATAAGGGCATTAATGAATTGATTGAAGCATTCAGTAAAGTTGCTGAGCAGAATCCTCATGTTTTCCTGCTTTACATAGGACGCCCAACGGAAAAAAATCCTCTTGAACAGTCAACAATCGAAATCATAAATAATCATAAAAGGATTTCACATTTCATATTTCAAGCCGAACCGGAAAAATATCTCGCTGCAATGGATATTTTCGTATTGCCAACATATAGAGAAGGTTTCGGCGTTGTCAATATTGAGGCTTGTGCCATGGAGCTGCCGGTTATAACGACAGATGTGCCTGGACCGCAAGAATCCATAATCAATGGTCGGACCGGACTTCTTGTTCCACCTCGAGCAGTTCCGCCTTTGATTGAAGCTATGAAGCGCTTAGTGGAAGACCCAAAATTACGAAAACAGATTGGAATTGCCGCAAGGCAGAGGATTAAAAGCTGTTATGAACAAAAGCAACTCTGGAAAGCAATAGTTGCTCATCGTCGAAAGCTGCTCGTTGATTCCGGCTATTTCAGAGAAATTGATGGAACATTACAGCGGATTTAGATATTAAATAATCTAATGCCTCAGAAAAATAATAAGCCTGTGTTTCTTTTCTTTGTTGCCGCCATTGCCATTATTTTGATTGCAATGACAGTAAGCCGCAAGCGCTCCTCTCTGGCTTATGAGCTGAGCTTTCCGATGAATAATGGCGTTGCAGAGTTGTCCAGCAATGGCGATTCAATTACTGCTGCCTGTCAGGATGGCAAATTTTTTGTGTGGCAGTGGGTAAATCTTTTAAAATCGCCCCAAGTTCTGCAATTGGATTGCGATCAGGCACTTATGACTAAAACAGGCCTGGCGGTTTCGATTAAACGGCTGCGTCCCAATAACATAATTGTGACAGATATTAATAGCAAAAAGGCTCCTTTAAATATTTCATTACATTCAAATATTAACCGTGCCCTGATGACGGCAACCAGGGATAAAAGCACAATAGCCGTGTCCCTGGCACATTCGAGCGAAAATGATGACAAGGAGATTTATCAGCTTGCGATTGTCGAACCCAACAGCGGGACTATCAAAACTGTAACAGAAATTAAGCCCGAATCTATAACTCGTCTGTTTAAACTTGCCATAGCAGACAATGCTTCTGTTGCCCTGATGACAGGTGAAAAAGGAAAAAAGGGCTGGCTTGTCCTGATCGATATAAAAACCGGGAAAATACTTTGGGAAAAGCAGGAACCGGAAATTGAAAGATTTCACAGCGGGGCTTTTTCCCCGGATGGCAGTATAATTTACGCAAGAGGCAGCGATGGAAATGTCTGGAAGATTGAGACTTTATCCGGCAAAATCACAGGTCATCTTAAATTACCCTTCGAAAATAAAAAAAGCACTGTAGGACAAAGCTCTTTACAGGAAGTAGCCGTCAGCCCTGATGGACGTATTGTAGCCTCCGTAGTTTTTAAAATGCTCTATATGTGGGATGCAAAAACAGGTAAATTGATTTTTAAAGTATCGCCGGGACATAAAATTGAAAGCGGCCTTATTTTTTCGATGGATGGAAGGTTTGCGGCCACTTCGGCACTTAGACAGGGAGGAAAGATTAAGATATGGCGGTGTCCTGTCCTTAAATAAATCTGCTCGGCTTGGATTTGCTTTATGATTAGCAACAAATTCCGTTACTCCCAGATAAAATTCTTCATTATTTCTGCTTGAGGATCCTTAAATGCTAAACTCCATAAAAACAGTTACAGTTCTTGGTGCAAGCGGGACGGTCGGCAGTTTGTCCGGCGGCTTGATGGCACAAAATGGATTAAAGGTATACTTTTTGAGCCGAACTAAGCAGGGCTCAGAAAAAGGCCTCCAAAAGGCGATATCACAGGCGCGTTCCGAGTTAATAGCACGAAATATTATTTGCGGCGATTACGAGAGTATGCTTAAACAAGCGCTTGGCGAAGCGGACTGGGTCGTTGAGGCCATTGGAGAGGATGTCGCGATAAAACAGCATATGCACCAGCAGGTTGAGGCATATAAAAATCCCCGTGCAATTGTCAGTTCAACAACATCAAGTTTGCCCTTATCCAGCCTTGTGCAGGGACGAAGTCCTGAGTTTAAAAAGAAATTTCTTTCAACTCATTTTTATAATCCTCCCGGAAGAATGCCCGCCTGTGAAATAACGGGAATTGAAGAAACAGATCCCCAGGTTGTATCTTTTATGAGCGGCTTTTTAGCTGACAGGCTTCGCCGGGCGATTATACCCGTGAGAAACACCCCCGCATTTGCAGGCAACAGAATCGGCTTTGTGCTTTTTGCACGGATTACTTCTCTTGCAGCCCAATTAGGTGTCGAATTAATGGATTATCTCATTGGGCCATATACCGGCCGGCTTATGGCCCCATTAGCAACCATAGATTTAGTAGGACTTGATATTCATAAAGCAATCATAGACAGTTTGACTCAGCATACCCATGATGCGATGCATAGCTGGCTTTCCGTTCCGGACTACATCAATAAGATGCTCGAGCGTAAGCTTCTCGGCTATAAAACTAAAGGCGGCTTTTACAAAAAACTCGAGAGCGGCAAATATGTATTCCTTGACCCTGCAACCTGCCAGTACATTCCCGCTATAGAGCCGCACGTTGCGTTCGTGGAAAAGGCAAAGCATTTTACCCGTATGGGTATGTATCAAAAGGCATTCGAAACTATCCTCTCGGCAAACGGCAGTGAAGCAGAAGTTGTTAAAGACATCCTTTGCGCCTATGTTGCTTATTCATACTCACTGGTTGGTGAAGTTACTGATAAAAACGATGGTATTGAAGGTATTGATGATGTAATGTCTTATGGATTTCACTGGGCTTGTCCAAGTGTCATAGTTGAGGTGCTCGGAGGCCCCGATGCAGCGGTACAGCTTCTTACTCAAAAGGGCTTCGAAGTCCCTGATGCGTTAAAGGCAGGCCTTAAATCGCACTTCAACATTATTAATTCGGGCAAATATTTCGTTGCAAAATAAAAGGTTAGAGGACAACAGATGAAAAATAATGCAGTTTATATTCTTGGCGGTTACCAGACGGATTTTGCACGCAATTGGGCAAGGGAAAACAAGCACATAGCCGCAATGATGCGAGAGGCGTATCAGGGCAGTATTGATTCGGCAAAAATAAATCCGGCTGATATAAAAGCGGCATTCATCGGCAATTTCGCAGGCGAGCTGTATTGCATGCAGGGACATCTTGGACCATTTTTCGTGGATTTTGACAGCAGGTTCGCGGGATTACCTACAATGCGCTTCGAAGCTGCTTGTGCTTCCGGTTCAATGGCTTTATTATCAGCGATGGCGCATATAGAGGCCGGAATTTACGACCTGATTTGTGTCATTGGTGTCGAGATGATGAAATCGGTCGATTCCGCAAAGGGCGGCGATTTTCTCGGGACTGCCGCATGGTATGAAAAAGAATGTGTCGGTATCGAGTTTCCGTTCCCGAAATTATTCGGCAAATTAGGCGATGAATACGATAACCGTTACCGGCTCGATGACAAGTACCTGGCCCGGATTGCCGAAATAAATTATTCAAATGCCAAAAACAATCCTAATGCCCAGACGCGCGACTGGTTCATGAGCTTTGACCACGCATGCGCATTAGGAAAATATAATTCAATTATAAGCGGCAGAATAAAGGTCACTGACTGCTCGCAGATAACAGACGGCGCGGTATGTTTGTATCTGGCTTCACCTCAATTTGCGGCTAAGCACGCCGCAAGCAGGGGATTAAAAATTGAGGCGCTGCCGCGGATAGCAGGCTGGGGACATACAACCGCCCCGATGGAATTTGCCGCAAAAATTAACCATTCATCACAAGATGAATATGTCCTTCCCATGACACGCAAGGCGATAACAGATGCCTTCGGCCGTGCAGGCATAAAAGACTGCTGGGATTTAGACGTGATAGAGACGCATGATTGCTTCACAACATCGGAATATATGGCGATAGACCATTTTGGATTGACCAAACCGGGCGAATCCTGGAAGGCGATAGAAGAAGGAGTAATTGAGAAAAACGGGAAATTACCCATTAATCCTTCAGGAGGGCTTATCGGCTGCGGTCATCCCGTTGGCGCAACCGGCGTAAGGCAGTTATTGGATGCATATAAACAGGTGACCGGCACGGCCGGCGATTACCAGGTTGCAGGCGCCAAAAGAGTTGCCACCCTCAACATCGGCGGCAGCGCAACAACTAATGTCTGTTTTATAGTAGGACTTGGAAGCTAATACTTCAGGGATTTATAATGATAGAACCTAAATTGATTATTCGTGATATGATGCTGGAAGATCTCGATGAAATCGCAATGCTGCATAAGCATTGTTTCCCAAATTCGATTTTTTCCACACTGGATAATTCGCTGGTTAAATGTTTTTATAAACAGGCAATCGAAGAGCCGGACAGCTACGCTGTAGTTCTGGAAGATATAAATAATAAACGAATAGCGGGTTTTACAATTGGCACAAAACATTTAGGCTATCGTAACCGGCTGCTCAAAAATCATCCATTCATCTGTATCTTCGGCATTTTTAAGGGATTATTCACAAAAGTATCAATATGGAAAGATATAGTCATACGTGTATTTAAAATAAAAAAAATATTGACTGAAACATTAAAAGAAGTCAGCGACATTCCCCCTGCAAAAGGCCCTGAAGCACTCTTCATGCCCATTGCTATTCATAAAGATTATCGCGGCAAGGGAAATGCTGACATGCTTGCCAAATATTTTACAGAAAAACTATTCAGTGCCGGCGCCTGGCGTCTTAGAGGCAAAATCACCGTAGATAATATCCCAAGCCAAAAGCTGTTCATTGATCGCCTCGGATGGAAATATAAAAAAATGAATGATGGATGGCTGATAGTATGGTTTGACCGTCCAGACTCAACTCTGATAAAAAAATAGATAAATGCATGGAAGAACCCGTTTTATGTTTACGCGAGATGAAGCTGGAGGATTTAGATGAAGTTGCCTCTGTGCATAAGCACTGTTTTCCGGGATCAATTTTTTCTGTTTTGGATGACAGACTTGTTAAATCTTTCTACAGACAGTCGATTGAAGAGCCTTATAGTTATGCAGTTGTTCTGGAAGATACAACTAATAGGCGAATTGCTGGTTTTGCCGTAGGGACGATGCATGATGGCTTTAGAAAGCGCTTCCTTAAAAGGCATCCGTTTATCTGTGCTTACAGCGTAATTAAAGGATTATTTGCAAGCGTTTTCATCTGGAAAGCTGTAATTACACGTGTATTTCTAATAAATAAAATATTCAAAGAAAAAACTAAATCAAAATTTAGCGATGGCGACAGTATTCCCCTTTCAAACGGTCATGAGGCAATGTTTATGCCTATTGCTGTTCACAGCGACTACCGAGGCGGCGGAAATGCTTTCAAAATAGCAAAATATCTCACTGGACAGCTTTTCAATGCGGGAGCAGCAAGATTGCGCGGAAAAATTGCTTTTGACAATATCGCAAGCCAAAAATTATTTATAAAGCTGGGATGGAACTTGAAACAAACTGAGGACGGATGGGTGATAATGTGGATAGACAGGCCCGAAAAAACGGCACAAAAAGAGCCGGCGTAAGCCGAAAATCGTTTGTCACGCACTTTAAAAATCTTTTGATGGAAGCATTAGCTTAGTGACTTCTCAACAAGAAAATGTCCTTATTACTTACGGCTGGTGCCGCACTTCATATGCGGCCGTTTTATCTCTGGGCAGAAGAAATATCGGCGTTCATGTCACCGATGCCTCAGGCTCCGCAATGTCCAGATATTCACGATACTGCCGGTCTTTTACCAAGGTCCCGGATTTTTTTATTGAGCCGGACGCTTATTTTAAGGCGACTTGCCGCACGCTTGAAAAAACAGGTGCCGGTGTACTGCTGCCCTCGCACGAAGATGTTGGAATATTTTCACGCAGAATAAATGAAATGCCCAAAAATGTTCGTATCGCGATTCCTGACTGGGAAACTTATAAAATTACTGAAGACAAATTCGCCATCGTTAAACTCGCTGCAGGAGCGGGCTGCCCGGTTCCTTTAACTGTCAACGTTGAATCGTTGTCCCATCTTGAGGATTTGTCCGGGTCACTGCAATTTCCCATTGTGATTAAAACAAGAATCGGTAACAGTGCAAAAGGCGTAAGACTTGTTCATACCCGCCAGGAGCTTTTAGCCCAATTCAAATCTCTTGTTGATACCTATAATTTGTCAAACGGCAGATTGCCATTTGTGCAGGAATTTTTGCCCGGCGATGCGGTTGGGGTTTGTGTTTTGTATGACCATGGCAAATGTATTGCAAGTTTTGCTGAAAGGTACTTACGCTGCAAAGAGCCGCAAAAATTCGGAACATCTACCTTTAGAGAATCGCTTATTGACGGCAAACTCATATCAAATGCCGTTGCTGTTATGAATAAATTGAAATGGCATGGAGTAGCTCATTTTGATTTCGTGGCCGATAAGAACGGCCAATATCGATTGATTGAGATTAATCCTCGATTATGGGGAGCGCTTGCCCTTTCTATATTTGCCGGGGTAGATTTTCCATACCTCTGGTATCAGACAGCTTTGGGTAAACCATTAGATAAATCCCCTTCATGCGGATATAAATCTGTTAAATGCAGATGGGCAGTTGGTGATTGCCTGGCATTTTTTGATCGGCTCAAAAAAGGCAGATTCAGTGAAGCTGTCAAAATATTGTTACCGCAATGGGGTTGTTACCATGATGACTTCGTTCTTGCCGATCCGCTCCCTTTGCTGTTTGAGATTTCTGATTACGCAATGAAATTCATTAAATCAGGAGGTTCTTTGAATCCTGTACAAGGTAATATGGTTAGGTGAGCCGTAGTTGTTCATACGATTGCATCGAAAGTTATCATTTGTGCTTTTAAGGAACAGAATTTGATGTAATCATCCCTCGCAGTCCTGCCATTTTTAAATAACCCTTCTTCCATATAATCAATAACGATATTCCCGCCAAAGCCAGGCAGGCGAGAAAAGCCCACATACCCGATAATTGACTTATCGCAAGCCCTGCAATGTCGTACAGCGCAGCCAGAAAATAGCATAGTATTACTGTTTTTGTAAGTGGAATTCCACGGTCCATCATCTGGTCATAAATATGGCCGCGGTCAGAAATGAACAGTGGTCGTTTATTGACAATCCTTCTTATAAAAGCTGTTGCGGTATCAACTATCGGCAGGCCGAAAATGACCACAGACGCAGCCAGCCACTGAAAGCTTGCCTGTGAGAATGTTATCATTAATGCAGCCATTATTAATCCCAGCAGAAGGCTGCCGGCATCACCCATAAAAATACGTGCGGGAGGGCGATTGAAAATTAAAAACCCAAGCACACTCGGTATCAAAGCTAAAGATAATATTATTCTTGTATAATCTCCTGTATTAATTGAAATAGTTCCAAGCAATGCAGCTAAAAACAGCATGCCAATACTCATTATTGCAGTGACCCCTCCACACAAGCCATCCAGACCATCCAGCAAATTTAACGAATTTGTAGCGCCTAGCACAAAAATAAGCACAATAATGGGGTCTGCGATAAAATCGAACAAGCCTCCCCAATGAGGTCTTATTCCGAAGCCAACAAGTATAAGGCCCGCAATTACTTGCCCTATAATCTTTTGCCATGGCCTTATATCTTTGATATCGTCAATGCATCCTATTAAACATACGACAGCACCCGCCGCAAGTATCCCCATAAGATATTTGCTTGTTAGTAAACCGCTATGTGCGTCTTGTTCGGGAAGAAAACAAATGCCGATAAATATGCCTGCGGCCAGTCCGATGTAAATCGCGATACCGCCAAGGTACGGAGTTGGTTTTTTATGTGTTTTGACCTGATTATCCGGCTTATCTACAATATTAAAGCGAATTGCCGTTTTTTCGCAAACAAGAGTCGCTAAAATAGAAACTATAAATGCGGCAGGTATAACCGGCCAAAGCTGCAAAAGCCGGTTCAGAGTATGTTGGGCAGCAATGAAATTTTCAAACATTCTGTTTTCCTAAATAAAGCTTCTACACTTTATTATTTTATTAGCTGATTGTCCAGTTAGTAAATTAACTTATCTGGACAGCACGTTGGAGAATATATAAACTAAATCAAAATAAGCTTAAAAATCCTAAGGTATACAGTGGAAAAATTTTTAATTACTTCAATATTATTTGTGCTTTCGTTTTGCGTAAAGGCTTCATCGCTGGAACCAAATGAAATTCTTGTTATTGTCAACAGCGATATCGATGCATCCAAAAAACTGGGGGATTATTACTGCAGCCGGCGTAATATCCCTCAAGAAAATATACTTGGCTTGCATCTTGGTGCGGGTTTAACCGATTTAATAACAAGAGAAAATTATGATTCTAATATCGCCGAGCCTGTTCGAAAATTTTTATCACAGCCCGATAGCCCGAATATAAAATGCATTCTGACGACATACGGTGTTCCATTTAAGGTTGGCCCGCGAATTCTTACAGAACAGCAGCAGGAAAATCTCAAAAAGCTCGACACCTCTGTTAAAGATCACGAAAGAGAGCTTAAAAATTCACCTCAAGATAAGCATCCGCAAATAAAAAAAGAAATCAATACCTTAAAAAAAGAAATCAGCAGTATTACGGCATCCCAAACAGATGCCGCTTTAGACAGCGAACTGTCTGTGGTCTTATCCGGCCCTTATGAACTTCATGGCTATCTTTTGAATCAGCTAAACAGGCACTTCAATTATCCAAAAGAGTTGATTACAACTATTATGGTTTCGCGCCTCGATGGCCCTTCTTTAGAAATTGCCGAAGGCCTGGTAGATAAAGCGTTAACTGCTGAGAAAAACGGCCTTCACGGCAATGCCTATATTGACTCACGCGGAATGGCGGATGACAAAAAACTGTCTTCATATGGAAGTTTCGACCAGAAAATGCGAAGTCTTGCGGTTCTGCTGCGATTCCGGACTAAATTTGAAGTTAAAGAGGAAAGGACAGAAAAACTTTTTGGGGCCCAAAGCTGCCCCAACACAGCTATTTATTGCGGCTGGTACAGCTTGAGAAAATATGTTGATTCCTTTGATTTCGTTGATGGGGCTATAGGCATTCATGTCGCCAGTCTTGAGGCCGTTGACATTCGTGATTCAAATAGCACTCAATGGTGTCCTTCATTGCTTGTCCATGGTGTGACAGCAACCTATGGCCCTGTAGCAGAACCATATCTAAATGCCTTCCCTGACCCCCAGGAGTTCTTTCTTGAATTGATTGAAGGGAAATGCCTGGCAGAGGCATTCTATCGAACACTTCCTTTTTGCTCATGGCAGATAATGCTGATTGGCGACCCCCTTTATACGCCTTTCGCCAAAAAAGATTCCTGAGCTTTTTTTGAATATAACATTATCACCGCAGCTGCTGAAATGGCTGCTGTGCAGACTGCCATTTCCATTAATGTAAAATACCTGCCCAGAAACATCGAAGATGCCTTAACAAAAAGCATGAACCCGAAAGGCAAACTTATTAAAACTAAAAAATTATTTAAAACTGTTTTTGAAACAACATAAAATTTAATAACTCTCGCCCATATAAATGTAAAACCTGCATAAGCAAAGATATGAAAAATAAAATCTAAAGCGGGGGCAACTTTAGAAAAATCTGCTTTTATGAGCACGGCCGCTCCGAAAATCATTATTGCCCAAACAGTCAAAAGTGCAGGCCAGAAGCTCAAAAAACCGAAGATGATTAATCCCGCTGCTATTCCGATTACATTGGCAAGAAAATCCCCAAAATCCCTTGTCCTGCCGAAATACGGCTGTGTTAATTCATCAAGTCCGCCGTAAATAA
>CAYSKP010000054.1:0-2948 GCA_964431645.1 uncultured Pirellulales bacterium | reverse complement strand
AACAAGGATTCCTTTTCAATCGAATCATGCTTCGGCAATACAGGCGATATTTTCGCCCTTGAAGTAAAAGGCGACAGCATGATTGGCGAAAATATCAACGAGGGTGATTACGTTATCTGCAAAAAACAATCGCAAGCCTCGAACGGACAATTAGTTGTGGCGGTAGTAGATGATAATGAAGCGACCTTGAAGAGATTTTATAAAGAGGATAATCGCGTTAGATTAGAGGCCGCAAATGAGGCATACGAGCCGATATATAGCGATAAATGCAGGATAGAGGGGGTTGTTATAGGCCTTGTAAGAAGGTTTTAATATTGTTATATTAGGCTTAATTACAATATTATCTGGAAAAACAGCAATAATGGAATCCAATTCGCTGAAAATTAAGATAAGGTTTTTAGGCGCCGCCCAGAACGTCACAGGATCGCGGCATCTCCTTGAAATTGATGGAGTTAGGTTTCTAGTTGATTGCGGGCTGTATCAGGAAAGGCAGTTTCAATCGAGAAACTGGGAGCAATTTCCAATTCCCCCTGAAACCATAAACGCGGTATTTCTGACACATGCACACCTAGACCATTGCGGATATCTTCCAAAACTTGTGCGGGATGGTTTTAAAGGGAAGATTTACTGCACGCAAGCCACGGACGAGATAGCGAGGATAATACTTCTCGATTCCGGGCGATTGCAGGAAGAGGACGCAGAGCATAAACGGAAAAGGCACGAAAAGAGGGGCAAAACAAGCCCGTTTGGTGATGTGCCGCTGTATACGGTCAAAGATGCAGAAGCAAGTTTTCCATATTTTGAACCTCTTAAGTATCGCCAGCAGCTAAACATAGGAGAAAATATATCGATTACCCTATTTGATGCCGGGCATGTGCTTGGCTCATCGATGATAAAGGTCGATATAAATCGTAATGGTGAAAAACGGACGGTGCTGTTTACAGGCGACCTTGGCCGGCCGGGAAGGCCGATACTTCCTGACCCGAGTATTCAGGAAAATACGGATTATCTTATTATCGAATCCACATATGGTGACAGGGTTCACGATGATACTAACGATGCCAAAAAACAGATAGCGGATGTAATTAACGATACCAATGCCAGAGGGGGCAACATAGTCGTCCCCAGCTTTGCACTGGAACGCTCGCAGGAAATACTTTTTTATTTGAAAGAGCTGCTAATCAAAGATGCTATTCCGCACCTGTTGATTTTTCTTGATAGCCCTATGGCGGCCAAGATTACAGAGATTTTCAGGAACCACCAGGATTTATTCGATGAGGAAACACTTTCGATGCTGCGTGAACACAATTCGCCCTTTGATTTATCCGAATTGAAGGTAACCACGACAAGTGAGGCATCCAAGGCAATAAACCATATAAAAGGAACGGTAATAATTATAGCGGGTTCAGGCATGTGCACAGGCGGCAGAATCAAACATCATCTTGTTAATAATATAACACGCAAAGAAAGCACGATAATGTTCGTGGGGTATCAATCAATAGGGACACTGGGGAGGATAATCGTTGACGGCGCAAAAAAAGTGAGAATACTGGGAGACGAATATAAGATAAAAGCTAAAATTGAGCAGATAAACGGCATATCAGCTCACGCCGATCAGAATGATATGCTCGATTGGATTAAAAAATTTAAATCTCCTCCAAAAGAGATTTTTCTGGTGCATGGAGAACCTGAAAGCTCGCAGGCATTCGGCAAATTCTTAAGAGGACAGATTGATTCAAACATAAGCATCCCGGCTTATGGGGACACTGCATCATTGGATTAATAATAATTTAACGGAGCAGATCATGTGCGAATTTTGTTTAAAGCACGGAGAAGGGCAAAAGTGGTATCTTCAGGCGAAAAATTATTCTGAGGATTTATTGAGTGATGTCCGAAGGCAGAAAATGATTAAGAATTTTGCAGCCGATGATAAATCTGTTTCCAAGACAATGGATAGGCTTGAGAAACTTCCTAATGCGCCAAAATTGATTCAGGGGCTTGTAAAGAGGATTGTTTCGGGCAGGATGAAGAAAAAGCATTATGGGCAGGTTGTCCCTATTGAGGATATTGAAAAAATATTCGGGTTTGTAAATTCGATTGCGCGCGTGGCATGTTATTGCAGGCATTTTACCGCAGGGAAAGAAAAAAGATACTGCTATGGCGTAAGTATGGGGCCAAACGGCGGCAAACTCGGCGAGCTGATGCGTAATGTGGATACGAGTTTTCTCTCTGGGCCGGATTCGGCCGGAGTGGAGATGATTACAAAAGAGCAGGCCATTGCAAATTTCCATGAGCATGAAAAAGAGGGCCTTTGCCATACTGTTTGGACATTTCAGACGCCTTTCATAGGCGGTATATGCAACTGCGACAGGGCGGATTGTCTGGCGATGAAATGCACGGTAACGCATGACCTGCCCGTGATGTTTAGAGCTGAATTTATTGCAAAAATAAATCCTGAAAAATGCATAGGCTGCAGGCAGTGTATGCGTTTGTGCCAGTTCGGGGCTATTTCATACAGCGCATCTAATAAAAAGGTCGTTATAGACAAGCTGAAATGTTTCGGATGCGGAATTTGCCGAAGCATCTGCGCCAAAGATGCAATCAGTCTCGAAGCTCGCGCAAATGACAAGATAACAGCGAAACTCTGGTAAAAATAAGAAGAGGGATGTCTTTATTAAATTGAATGTTTTAATTAACAGGTTCAGTCCATCTGTCAATTACGAATCTTACGGCCTCATCGTATACAGTCCTGTCTCTCAAAGAGGCATCATAAAAAACATTGGCTGAGTTACGCAGGGTGAAGTTGTTTGAAACAATTGAGCCGTAAACATTGGCGGCATTATCCAGGTCAACTGAGGCATTAGGCGCGTATATCGCCCCGGTTAAATCATCATTATTTTTCAGTGGTTTGATAAAGCATCTATCACCAAAAGTCTTCCAATCTCCTT
>CAYSKP010000053.1:0-3870 GCA_964431645.1 uncultured Pirellulales bacterium | reverse complement strand
ATTTATAGACCCGGTTCATTACGCAGTTGAGCAAAATATGTTGAGCGAAGCTGAGATTGATAATGTAATAAAAGGAAACTTCAAGGTTATGATTCGCCTTGGTCTTCTCGACCCTCCTGAAAATAATCCTTATGCCCATATCGGCAAAGTTGAATCCCAGGCCCCATGGCTGACTGAAACACACAAATCGTTTGCCAGGCTTGTAACTCAGGAATCTATAGTACTATTAAAAAATAAAAATAATCTGCTGCCTTTAAATGAAAATAAAATAAAATCCATTGCCGTAATCGGCCCGCGGGCTGATGAGGTTCTTTTCGACTGGTATCGCGGCTCGCCTCATTATGCAGTCTCGCCTTTGGAAGGGATTCGTAATTATGTTGGCCCTGATATAAAAGTGAATTTTTCACTCGATGTTAATGATGAAAATGATTTGAAAATGATTAAGTCTTCGGATGCCGCGATAGTTTGCGTAGGAAATCATCCGACCTGCAGCGCCGGTTTTGGCAGGAGCAATAATCCGGAAGAAGGCAAAGAAGCCGTTGACAGGATATTTATTACTCTTAAGCAGGAAGAAGTTATAAAGAAGGTCTTCAAGGCAAATCCCAAAACCATTGTCGTGCTTATGTGTAATTTCCCTTATGCGATTAACTGGACCAATGAAAATGTTCCCGCGATTCTTACAACGACAAACAATAGTCAGGAGCTTGGCAATGCCCTGGCCGATGTCCTTTTTGGTGATTACAATCCCGCAGGCAGGCTCGTCCAGACCTGGCCCAAATCACTCGGCCAGCTTCCTGCAATGATGGATTACGACATTCGTAACGGCCGGACTTATATGTATTTCAAAGACAAGCCTCTTTATCCCTTCGGCTATGGTTTAAGCTATACAACTTTCAAATATTCGAATCTGCGGACAAGCTCTGATAGTATTTCTGAAAAGGGCCAAATTACAGTAAACGTGGATATTACCAATACTGGACCTTTTGCTGGGGATGAGGTTGTCCAGATGTATGTCAAGCACCTTAATTCAAAAATCCAAAGACCCCAAAAAGAATTAAAAGGCTTTAAAAGAGTCACACTCCGGCCCAAAGAAACTAAAACTGTTGAAATTCCTTTAAAAGCCGAATCCCTCGCATATTGGAACACCGATTTGCAAAAATTTGTTGTCGAGCATGATAAAATCAAAATAATCCTTGGCAGCTCCTCAGCAGATAAAAAGTTAGAAAAAACAATAAATGTTTCAGGAAACAATAATGAATCTTAAAGGAAATTGTTTCATTATTTCAGTATTCTTAATTGGCTTTTTTGATTATGCATCTGCTGACGACCTGATCTTATGGTATACAAAGCCCGCAAACCAATGGGTTGAGGCCCTGCCAATAGGAAATGGCCGTCTGGGCGCTATGGTCTTCGGAGGTGTCGAAAAGGAGAGAATTCAGCTTAATGAAGATACCCTTTGGGCAGGGGGGCCGTATGACCCGGCTAATCCCGATGCACTTGCTTTTTTGCCTGAGGCCCGCCGCTTAATTTTTGCAGGCGAATATAAAGAAGCAAGTAAACTCATAGGCTCTAAAATGATGGCTAAACCTTTAAGACAAATGCCTTATCAGCCGGTAGGTGATTTACTTCTTACATTTACCAATATAAATGGAGCAGCTAAATACCGAAGGCAGCTTGACCTTAATACCGCTATTGCCAAAACAGAATTTACCGATGGGGATGTAAAGTTTAGACGTGAGGTTTTTGCCAGCCTTGTTGATAATATTATTGTAGTCCACCTCATGGCCAATAAACCGGGTCAAATTTCGTTTACTGCCTCAATGAAAACGCCTCAAAAAGCGGCAGTAAAAGTCGAATCGATTGATTCCCTAGTTATGCGGGGAGTGAACGGTTCTTCGCAAGGCATCAAAGGGATGCTTAAATTCGCGGCAAGAGTCAAGATTTTAATCAAGGGCGGCAAATTTGCCGAAGATCCCAATCATCTCGTGGTCGAGGCGGCCGATTCAGCGATCATACTTATCACAATGGCTACTAATTATAAAAGTTTTAATGATATTAGCGGCGACCCTGATGCTCTTACTAAAAAACATATCAATGATGCATCAAAAAGAAGTTATAAAAATATTTACCAAGACCATATAGCCGAACATCAGCGTCTGTTTAATCGGGTAAAGTTAGACCTTGGTGTTACTGAGGCGGCTAATCTTGCTACTGATGAGCGGATCAAAAATTTTGCTTCTGTTAATGACCCGCAGCTTGCAGCTCTTTATTTCCAGTTTGGCCGATATCTTCTTTTATGCAGCTCCCGGCCGGGATGTCAGCCGGCAAATCTCCAGGGAATATGGAACGAGAGCATGAATCCCCCATGGGAAAGCAAATACACGATTAATATAAATACACAAATGAATTACTGGCCGGCCGAGTCAACTAATCTTTCTGAATGTGTCGAGCCGCTTATCTCAATGATTATGGATCTGACTCAAACCGGCGCTCGTACCGCCAAAGTTCAATGGGATGCAAATGGATGGGTATGTCACCATAATACGGATTTATGGCGTGCCTCAGCGCCGATTGACGGCGCTCAATATGGCTTTTGGCCTACAGGCGGGGCATGGCTTTGTAAACATATCTGGGACCATTATGAATATACACTTGATAAGGATTTTCTGAAAAAAACTTATCCTGCAATGAAAGGGGCAGCTCAATTTTTCCTTGATACTCTTGTTGAGGAGCCAAATCATCATTGGCTTGTTACCTGTCCGTCTCTGTCGCCGGAAAATTCACATCCTTACGGTGTGAGCAATTGTGCGGGACCAACAATGGATACGCAGATTTTGCGAGACCTCTTTTCAAATTGCATTAATGCCTCAGAAATTCTTGGCATAGATAGAGATTTTCGTGAAAAGCTTGTTGTTACCCGTAATCGTCTTGCCCCCAATCAAATTGGAAAGGCAGGGCAGCTGCAGGAATGGCTCGATGACTGGGACATGCAGGCGCCGGACAGGCATCATCGTCATGTGTCACATCTTTACGGCCTGTTTCCAAGCGACCAGATTTCGTTATATAAAACGCCTGATCTTGCGGCCGCGGCCCGCAAATCTTTGGAAATACGCGGCGATGGCGGTACCGGCTGGAGCCTGGCATGGAAAATAAATTTATGGGCACGCCTCCATGATGGTCAGCACGCATATAAAATGCTGATTGAGCAATTAAAACTGGTCGGCGGCACAGGCACAGAATATTCCAAGGGCGGCGGCACTTATCCAAATATGTTCGATGCACATCCTCCTTTCCAGATTGACGGCAATTTCGGCGGCACCTCAGGTATTACAGAGATGCTGCTGCAAAGCATAAATGGAGAAATTGAATTTTTACCCGCTCTGCCGAAGGAATGGCCTACAGGTTCAGTCAAAGGACTCAGGGCGAGGGGCGGATTTGAAGTAGATATATATTGGAATGACGGCCGCCTTGAGAAAGCAGTTCTAAAATCATTAAACGGCAGCCCTGTTAATATCCGAACATCTGTCCCCATAATTGTCACTCATATTAATAAAGCTGTTAAAGTACTAAATCCTGAAAAAAATATCGTGTCTTTTAAAACCGAGCCAAAGCAAATATATAATATTTCGTTAAATAAATAAAAATCAGGCGTCTTTAAAAAGGAACGCCTGATATAAGTGGAATCAATTCAATTGTAAAATCAATTTAATAGTTGGCTGTTGTCTTACCTTAACCTAAATCGAACTTATCTCTACACTGATACATTCTTGTCTGCTATCTTAAAAGTTTTAAAGGGCTACCCGGTTTTTAAGCCGGGCAGCCATCTAAAAAATCACCTGCTTTTGGTTTTTTCCTGTTCTGAGTTATCCC
>CAYSKP010000052.1:0-23292 GCA_964431645.1 uncultured Pirellulales bacterium | reverse complement strand
AACAAAGATAAAGTAATTAAGCGTGAATCGGAAGTTACTGCACAAAGCGATAGGATTATCTGTGTCTCAAAAAAACTGTACGAATGGAAAAAGCCGATAGGAGATAAAGTTCACTATTTGCCGCATGGGGTTGATTTCGAATTATTCAGGGCTGCCTCTGAGAAAAAAGCTGAATGTGAGCTGCTGGCGGGAGTCCCGCATCCAATTGCCGGATATTTCGGGACACTTACGGCCGAAAATGATATTGAGCTTTTGACTTACTGCTGCCGGGAAAATCCAAAGATATCGTTTGTTTTTGCAGGTCAGATTACAGCGGGTGACTATAATGGAATTTCAAAATTGCCAAATGCGTTTTTCCTCGGCCGTGTTCCTTATGAACAGATACCTGACTTATGCGCAAATTTTGATGTCTGCATGCTGCCTTGGAAAATAAATGACTGGATAATTAATTGTAATCCCCTCAAACTTCTTGAATATATGGCTTCTGGAAAGCCGATTGTCTCTGTGTATATTGATGAAATTGCAAGTAAATATTCTGACTTGCTGACAATTGCTTCTGATAAGGATGAATTTTCAAAAGGCATAAGGTACGAACTTGAGCATGATGATGAAAAAAGAAAAGAAAAACGGATTGAAATTGCCCGCCGGCATTCATGGAATGAACATGTAAATCAGCTTTCTGAAATTATAGAACAAAGTCTTTCGCCATTAGAGGCATCAATGATTAAAAAAGGTGCATAAAATGCAGGAATGCAGGCTCGCTTTTGTTGGAGATGTGATGCTGGGGGATTCCTTTTTTGCTCTCGGTCGGGGGGTTGCAGCTTCTATTGATAAGTATGGCTCTGATTTTTTAAGACAGGACATTCTCGCAGAGTTCGCAAAACACGATTTAGTATTTTGTAATGCTGAGGGCGTTTTGTCTGATATTGGATATAAGAACTGGTCTTTACGAGCAAGACATATGCGCGGACGACCCGTAGGTGCGGATTTACTTGCAAAATGGGGTTTTAAAGCCGCTAATGTCGCTAACAATCATATTTTAGAGCAGAGTTTGCCTGCCGCCATCGATACTGTTGCAAATCTTCAAAATGCGGGTATAGCTGTTGTTGGAAGTGGTGACCAAAAAAGATTTAATGGCCAGGGAGAACCTCTTATTCTTAACGGCGGCACGGAAAATTTAGCCATTTTCGGTCTGTGTCTGCGTCAGGAGAAATACGCATACCCGGGAGATATGTCCATTGATAAGGCTCAAAAAATTATTGAAGAATATGCGTTAAAAAAATATTCAGTAGTGATAATGATTCATTGGGGCGATGAATTTATGGACCGTCCCCGAACTTGGCAGCGGGAACTGGCGAAAACATTCATTAATAAAGGAGCTTGTCTGATAATCGGGCATCATCCTCATGTTGTCCAGGGAATTGAACAGATAGGAAATGGTCTTGTTGCGTACAGCTTGGGTGACTTCATTTTTGATGGTATTACTGATGACAGCAGATGGTCATTTATTTTAAATGTTAATATTTTAGGTCAAAAAGTAAATTCATGGCAATGTATTCCCGTACTCAAAGACCAGGAGCACAGGCCTTTAATCGCTTCAGGTGAAAGATATAAAAAGATTGAAAATGAAATTTTACGTCGAAGCCGATTGCTGAAGGAATCGCTTTTCGATGAGGAATATGAAAAAACGTATGCTGTTGAACAAGAATGTTTAAATAATCTTGCCAGACGCCGATTGCACCGAATACTGGCAAAAAGATTTTTCTTTTTTAATCCCGTTTTTTGGCCTCAGATTCTCTTGAGGCCGGTTCGAAGAAGGCTTAAAAAATGGTGAGGTAACATAATGAAAATAGGTCTTGTTGCATCTTCGGGCGGTCATCTTAGCCAATTACTGCGTTTGGCTGAATGCTGGAATGGACATGAAGTGTTTTTCATAACTACTTCTGATGTTGTAAAAAGTGAATTGCAAAAAAACGGCAATGTATACGTTGTTGGTGAATGCAATAGGCAGCAGCCATGGAAGGTTTTTAAAGTGGTATTACGCTGTATTAGAATTATTTGTAGAGAAAAACCACATGCTGTCATCAGCACAGGAGCTGCTTGCGGCTGTATCTCTAGTTTTGTTGGGAAAATCATTGGTGCCAAAGTCGTATGGGTCGACAGCATAACAAATGTTGAAAAAATATCATTATCAGGAAGAATGGTGAAAAAAATAGCTGATTTGTTCTTAGTTCAATGGCCAAAGTTAGCTGAAAAAAATAATGTAGAATATGCAGGAGCGGTAATTTAAAGACTAAACGGTTTTTAAACTGTTTTGCCATTTTTTAAAAAAAAGGATTACATTTTATGATTTTTGTTTGTGTTGGCACACAATTTCCATTTGACAGATTAATTAAAACAATAGATGAAGCTGCTGGAAATGGTTTTGTTTATGATAAGATTTACGCGCAGTTAGGCGATACTGATTATTTACCTAAACATTTTGAGTATAAAAAATTCTTGGATAAAAATACTTTTGATAAATATATCACTGATGCATCTGCCGTCATAAGTCATGCGGGTATGGGAGTAATATCTGCTGCATTGGCTAAAAATAAGCCCTTGCTTATTATGCCAAGGCAAAAAAAATATGGTGAAGTCGTTAATGACCATCAGACAGCGATTGCAAGGGAATATGAGCAGATGGGTTATTTGCTGGCCGCATACAATGAATCAGAATTGCCAAAAAAAATCACTCTATTGCGGAATTTTATCCCTGTTGCCCGTCAAAATCAGGCCGGTATTGTTGCTCAAAGAATAAGCAATTTCCTTAAAGACATTCGCCTAGCTTAGTAATTAAAATATGAAAAAATGAGCAATACTCACATGGATATAGAAAAAGTAAACGTTCTTATTTTGGCCGGCAGCAGAGATTTTGGGCGATGCAAGATAGCTTCCCATGTGCCCGTTTGTTTGTGGCCTGTTCTGGGACGTCCTGTCATTGAAATCGCTATCAGAAATCTTGTAAATCAAGGTGTTAAGGAAATTATAATTTGTTCTGAAGAAAAAATCGGCAACTTTAAAACTCTTGCAGCTGAAATCCCAAAAATACATTTGAGTTTTATTGAGGAATCGCTCCGTGCGGGAACAGCAGGTTGTCTTCGTGATGCGATACGCGGCAGAAATAAAGATATGACTATAGTCATTCCTGCAGCAATGATTTCTCTGCCTGATATTAAAGATTTGCTTACTGCGCATCTTGAACAAAAAGCCGATTTGACAGTCGTTTTTAATCCTGGTCATGAAAACAATGAATTAGGGACATCAACAGGTATATATGTTTGCGGCAGGAAAATATTGGATAACATTCCCGAAGATGGATACTGCGATATTAAAGAAGCATTGATACCTGAGATGGTAAGCAAGGCAATGGTCATTAAGGCACATAGATTAAGTCAAAATGTTAATAACTTCAGGGATTCAAAAGAATATTTATGTGCAATGGCCAACTTCATCGAACAAGGAGAATTTTCAGATGACAAGATAAGCTTTGTTTCACATGATAAAGGCCAACTTTTTCTCGGCAATAATGCCAAAGTTGACCCTTCCGTTAAAATTATTGGAAATGTAATTGTAATGGACAATGCAAGAATTTCGAATAACACAGTTATCTTTGGGCCTGCTGTTATCGGACAAAACAGCTATATTCAAAATGATAATATCATCATCAATAGTGTAATCTGGGACAAAGTTGAAATAGGTTCGCACTGTGAAATTTCTAATTCACTTTTGGATAATAATGTAAGAATAAATAGTAATACAAATATTTGTGATACGGAAATTGCTTTTGAAAGAACTGCATTTTTAAAACGTTTTGCAGTTCAATCTGCTCAATTAAAGAGCAGCGTGTCTGATTGGAGAAAATCATTAAAAGACAGCAGGCGTGAACCTGTATTATCAGATTTTTCATATTTAGGATGGGCTGGATTGTTTGCTGTGATTGCAGCATTTATGTGGTCTTACTGGGCTAATATAGCTGATTTATGGAACATCTGGCTAAGCAGTGATGAATATTCGAGTGGTATACTTGTTCCTTTTTTGGCAGCTTATGTTTTATGGTCAAGGCGCGACCAATTGCAAAATGTCCCTTTAAAACCTGCGATTATTGGTTTATTAATATTTTTCATAGCAGAAGGATTGCGCCTTTTCGGTGTATTTTTTATGTTTGGTTCTGCAGAAAGAATTTCAGTTTTAATTGGAACAGCGGCATTAGTAATGTTCTTATTAGGATGGAAATTCTTTAAAAAAACAGCGACTACGCTGCTGTTTCTTTGTTTGATGCTGCCATGGCCTTATCGAGTTCAGGGAGCCGTAACTTTGCCTCTTCAAAGCTGGGCTACCTCTTCAGCGGTGTTTTGCCTTGAAATTCTGGGCTATGATGTTGTTAAAGAAGGAAATTTAATACATATTGGCTTGTCAGCTGTGGCCGTGGCCGAGGCGTGTAATGGGCTTCGTATGATTACAGCATTTTTTGTGATTAGCGCACTTGTAGTAATGCTCGCAAAACGTCCATTATGGCAAAAGATAATTGTCCTGATTTCAAGTTTGCCTATTGCATTGTTATGTAATACGGCAAGGCTTGTAATTACTTCTATAGCCTTTACATATGTTAAAGGTGAACACTGGGAAAAAATGTTTCATGATTTCGGCGGTTATGCGATGGTGCCGCTGGCACTGGCGGCGGTAATTGCTGAATTTTGGCTTTTACAAAGGTTAACAGAAGTACCTGTTGAAAAAAAAGCAATTATTATTGTGCGGCAATAGAAATCAAAACCTATTAGATTTTAGAGAGCTTCTTATGGATGAATTAACAAAATACGAAAGTGGAGCGATTGGACCGGTTTATGAAAATTTTCCGACACAGACAGAATCGTTTGGGCCTGGTTCGCTTGATTTAATCATGTCTTTGGCGCTTAGGCAGTGGCGAATTATTGCAATTACGTTTGGCCTAATTTGTTTTGTAGGACTTTCCCTGATTTGGCTTGGGTTAGAACCAAAATATGAGGTTACAGGGGCGATAAGGGTCGCACCGATTTTAGCTAATATTCTTACAGGAGAAACTCAAAGAGGTGAGATATCAAATTACCAGACATTTATGAACACACAGGCTGAGATGATTTCGAGCACTCAGGTAGTTCAAAGGGTTGCTGATGATCTGGCTGATAAAAAATTATCATTTTTCAACCCAAAAGATACAGCTAAACTGAAAAATGGCCAGACAGATAATATGACTAAAAAAGATTATGCAGCGAGTTTAAAGCTGGCTATAGACAGAGAAACAATTCAGATCGCACCTGCACGCGATACAGAACTTATCAAGATAACAATCCTTACAGCTAAACCACAGGAAGCTCAAATTATAGTAGATTCCTTTATACGGGCTTATATGGCTATAGAAGGTATACTTTCCACTCAAAGTGAGGACCAGGCATTAAATGTGCTGGAGGACAAACGCAGGACTCTTTCAGATAAATTGACAGCTCAGCGTGAAGCTATTCATCATTTGGCGCAGGAGTATGGAACTGTTTCGCTCGATAGCAGACAGAGAATGATGCTTGACCAGGTTTCTAATTTGCTGGCAGAACTGACTCAGATTGAAAAAACAAGAATTAATCTTGAATCGAAAATTGATGCTATAAAAGATGGAAATGAAAAAGGTATGCCTGATGAATGGCTCAAGAGAAGAAATGACCATATTAATTCCGACCCCGGCATTCAGGAACTTTTGCGTAGTTCAGTTGTTTTAGAGCAGGATATTATTTCATCGAAACAAATAATGACGGCTCAAAATCCTCAATTAAAACAAAAAGAAGATTTTCTTGAATCTTTCAGGAAACGCATTGGTGAAAGGCGTCAGGAAGTTGGCAAAGAGTTTGATGATATGATTGCCAAAGATATAAATTTGGGAATGAAAAATGAAATGATTAAGATGAAAGCCGAGCTTGAGCAAACTGCCGCTTATGAAATCAGGCTTCGAGAAAAACTTGCGAAAGAGGATGCAATGACAATAGAACTTGGCAGAAAACAGCTTAACATTCAGGATATGCAGTATCAATTGGAGTTGGATAAGGGATTATATGACCAGGTAACCAGGCGCATACAGGAACTTGAGATGGAGCGAAAACAGCCGGCGAGGATTTCCGTTGCTTATGCAGCGGATATTGCCCATATTCGAGATAAACGTTTTAAATATTCTTTAACTACTTTATTTATGGCACTTATTTCTGGTTTAGGTCTGGCATTTGTTAAAGATAAAACAGACCCAAGTTTGCGCTCTCCCGAAGATGTAATAAAACATATTGGTGTAAGGATAATCGGAACTACGACCAGCCAGAATACAATAGAAAAAACTTTGCTGCCTAAACAACTTACTGAGGATTATCAGACAATTCGTGCGAATTTAGGTTTGATTGATGGCGGCGGTATACCGAAAAAACTGGTTATTACAAGTGCCGGCATGCGCGATGGTAAAACCACATTCTCGGTCAATCTTGCTACAAGTTTAAGCAGGTCGGGCAGAAAAGTTTTATTAATAGACTGCGATTTAAGAAAGCCTGATATCGGAAGACTTTTAAATATACCTCGCGAAAAAAGACGTCTTAAAGATATATTTATGGGCAGTCATATGTATGACTCGGCTATAGCAATTGTTTCGCCCGGTTTACATGTGCTTGCCTGCGATTCTCAGGATACATCTGACCCTTATGAATTATTAATATTGCCCAGTACAGCGGCTCAGATAAATAAATTAGCAGAAAGATATGACCATGTGATTATTGACACACCGCCGGTTTTAGCTTTCCCTGATGCGCTCATTTTAGCCAAGATTGCAGGCTGCGTAATTCTTGCAAGTTTTGCGGGGCATACTACAACTGGAGACCTGAGGGAAACAAGAGACAGACTTACTCAAATTAATGTCAGGATACTGGGTACAGTCATGGGAAATGTCCATATTGGGCATACTTATTATCGATATGGCTATCAATATTATTCACAAGGGGGTAAAACAGGTCATACCAGAGTACATAGTGCAGATTCTCTTTTGCTTTCTGAAAAACCGGAAGATACTGATAGTCCCGTAAATTAAATACAACATTATTTAAAGCTTATATTCTTTGATTTTGAATTATATGCATTTGGTTGTCGTTCATAAAAGTCCTGATTGCTCATTATTGAATTTTGCATTTTCGTGTAAAACAGTAGCAAACATTGTTATTTCCAGGATGTTTGCTGAATATGATTTGCGTAAAATGGATTATTTATTCGCATTACCTTCGATTTGGAAATCACAATCTGATGTTATTGATTCCCATATTATTTTTTATGATGACAAAATTCCTGTTCTCTCTGAGCTATTTTCAAAAAATTCATCGATAGTCATTTCTAATGGCAATTTTCTTATCGATACCGATAAGCAGTTACTTTACGAAGCAGTTTCAAAGCTGGATAGCGATATTGTAGCTGTTGAAATAAAACCTTTTTTGCGGGCCAGAAGCGAACAAGTATTATTGGATTCTCAATTAAACCTGCTCGGTTTTCGTTTGTTTTATACCAATGCTGTTCATCCTGCACCAATTCCATGCGATTGGCCGCATCTTCTTTTCATTAAAAGTCATGCTGCTCGAATCGTTTTAGAAAATGAGGGTTTACCTCTTTCATTTGAACAGTTTTTAAAAAATTCAACCTCGAAATCTATAACTATGGGCAGTATTTATGTCGGCGGCAGAGTAATGGATTTAAATTCGGAGAATGGTTTGCTTTCATTGATTTCTATGAGACTTGAAAATAATATGCCGCATCCAAACTCTGGAACAATGAATGTAAAAACTCATAGCAATCTCAGAATAGCGGATTCAGCTCGTTTTTATGGTGAAGTTATTCTTGGACAGGCAGGCACAATTAATAATGATGTCATTATCGCAGGTCCTGCCGTCATTGGCGATAACTGCAGGATTTCTGATAAAGCCGTCATAAGAAGAAGCATAATAGGCTCAGGAATTGAAGTTCCATCCGGTGCTTGTATTCAGAACCGCGTAATTACTCATTTCTCTCAGATGTCGCAACAAGTTGAAAAATATAAACGTTATATACCTCAGGATGAAAAGATTTGTTATAGAAGTTGGCAGCCTTTTTCATATGCAAGATGTCTTAAAAGAACTGTGGATATTATTCTATCCGCGCTTGTTCTTATTGTATTTGCACCTGTTGCCCCCTTTATAGCTTTGGCTATTAAGCTTAGCTCTAAAGGCCCGATATTTTATAAGGCAATAAGGCAGGGACTGCATGGTAAGAATTTTCCATGTCTTAAGTTTAGAACAATGCATGTAGGCGCAGAAGGAATGCAGGAAAAATTAAGAGTTCTTAATGAGGCAGATGGTCCTCAGTTTGTAATTTCTGATGACCCGAGAATGAGCAAGGTCGGCCGCTTTTTAAGAGAAACATATATAGATGAAATTCCTCAATTCTTATCAGTGCTGTTCGGGCATATGAGTGTTGTGGGACCACGCCCTTCGCCTGAATCGGAAAATATTCAATGTCCTTTCTGGCGGGATGCACGCCTTTCTGTCAGGCCTGGTATAACAGGGCTTTGGCAGGTATGCAGGACCCGCAAACAGAATAAGGATTTTCAGGAATGGATACACTATGATATTGAATACGTCAGGAATTTATCAATCAAACTTGACCTGAAAATATGCTGGATGACAGCAAAAAAAATGTTCGTGAATTTTATTCGTCAATTCTAATGTAATTACTTAGTAAAGGTGGGGTAAATGGCAAATAAATATTTTAATTGGAAATTGGCTATTGTTCTCGTAATGGGTCTTGCAGTTCTTGCGGCAACTGCTTTCGGATTACGTCATTGGCAGCGGGGAAGAAGAGCTTCTCAGGGGATTTTACATGGCTCGAAGGCATATGAACAAGGTCAATGGAAGGAAGCAGCAGGGCAATTTGGCAAATATTTATCTATCGTGCCGGACGATGTTGATATTTTACTTAAATATGCTGACTCGCAATTGAATATCAGACCATTAAAATCAACTAATGTTCAGCAGGCAATAGCAGCCTATAGAACCGTTTTACGTTTAAAACCTGATTACTTTGATGCTGCATTAAGATTGTCAGAATTATATCTTGCCAGCGGAATACCAGCAGAGGCTGAGCAGGTTGCGGCCAGGATTTTGCAAACATCCCCATCAGCAAAACTCAGGATGATTCTTGCCGTGTCAATGATAGACCAGCGAAAATTTTCAGAGGCAGACAAAGAGCTTCAAAATCTAATAAACGATAATCATGATTGTATTCAGGCTTATGATATTCTTGGTAAATTAATTGAACGACGGCCTGAAGATTTTAATGTATCGCCTCAATACTGGTATGACCAGGCAGTTAAGAATAATTCTTCTTCTGCCCTGGCATATATTCTTAGAGGTGCGAATTATCTGAGTCTTAAAGAACCTAAGAAGGCTATAAGTGATTTCAATGAGGCTGAAAAAAAGGATTTGAGTGATCCCAATATCCGGCTTCAGCTAGCCGATAATTTTATTGCTGTTGGTGATTTTAAGAAAGCACGAAACCATATACAAATTGTCGCAGATGTGAATCCCGAAAATCAGAATCTGTGGCGAATCTGGGCGCAGCTTGCTATAAGGTCAGCAGACACATCTGAAATGATTGAAGTTGCTGATAATGGTCTTAAATCACTTTCTTCTCATCAATGGGATTTTATGCCTCTTGCATCAGAATTGTACATACGCGCAGGACAGATCGATAAAGCATCACAATGTATATCGCAATTGAGAAAAAATGATATTTATCCTTCTACTATGGCTTTTCTTGAAGGGCTTTTGGCTGAAAATAAAGGCCAGAATTATGAAGCAATTAAATGCTGGCAAAGAGCTCTTGATATGAGAGGTGAGCCGGGAACTTTGAGAATAAAGCTGGCAAACGCGTATACAAATCTCGGTGATATACAATCTGCTATAAAACAATTGCGTACACTTATTTCTGAACAGCCAGACCATATGGCAGCAAAAGTGAATTTGGCAAAGCTGCTGGCTGATAGCGGCAGATGGAGTGAATCCTTAGAGCAAGCTCGTGCTGCTCTTAAGCTTAATCCGAATGATATAACCGCTGCGGTAATATATGCTCAGGCAAGGGTAAATTTATTACATAACAGTGAAAATGTATATAATTCTGTAATAACAAGTGATATAGACGAATATCTTAAAAAACTCGAAGTCGCAACATCGGGAATACCGGAGATAAAACTTCTTCAAATTCAGATGGCTCTGTATCGAAAAGATTTATCGCTTGCTGAATCACTTTATGATGAAATTAAAGCAGCTTATCCTTCCGATACGAGAGTATCTTTGGCAAAGGCAATTATACTCATCACTCAAAATAAAACAAATGAGGCTTTGGAATTAATTCAAGATGATGTGAATAAGTTTCCTGATTCATTTGTTCTTATCCGGTCTTATGCGGGCCTGCTCTTATCAGAGGATTTGGTGCAGCAATGCGAAAATATGATTAATCAGGCAATTCAAAACAGTAAAAAACCGGCTTTCAAGAAGCAAACTTCTCTATTTCTTGCAGAGTTATATTCGAACTGGAATGAAGAGGCGAAAAAATGCGAATTGCTCAAAAATCTTGCTGCTGAATACCCCAATGACATTATCGTTCTGAGAAGTTCACTTACATGTCCTGCTGTTTTCAGAAATATTACAGAATCACAAAAAATTATTGATCAGATAAAATCACTTGAAGGTGAAAATGGCTGGCAATGGCGATATGAACAGTGCAGAATCTGGTTTGCCGGAAATGATTTCAAAACCTATTATCCTCAAATAACATCAATGACGAAAGATATTCTTTTAGCTGATCCTGAAAATCAGCCATGCAGAATGCTGCTTGCAGCGTCATATGAAAAAGCGGGAGATATACGCCTTGCAATAGCAGTTTACGAAGAAGCTCTGAATCGTTCTCCCGGAGATATCCGGATGATTGTGCTTACTGCAGGAGCTTTATATAAAGCAAAAGAATATGAACGCGCTGAACAGATACTTAGACGTGCGACACAAGACAAGCCCGACAGCCTTGAACTTAAACAAATGCAGCTTCAGAGTTATATACGGCGTGGGGAATTAAATTCTGCCAGCGGGGTTTTGAAAGACCTCCTGGCTTCTGATCCGAATAATCAGTCGATTGGATTATCGCTTTCATTTCTGCAAATGCAGCAGGGACATCTTGAAGAAGCCGGCAAAACTCTTAATGCGCTGAATACCGGCGACTTGAATTCTCTGCCTGTTCTTGCAGCGAAAATAGAATTGAAAATAAATCAGGGAAAAACAGACGAAGCGATTGAGATGTGCAACGAAATAGTGCAGAAATTCCAGGGCGCTTCATCAGTTCTCCTGCGGGCAAGAATGTTTTCATTTCTTGGTCAAAATGATAAAGCCGAAGCAGATTTTAATAAAGCAGTCTCTCAGGAACCTAATAACCCTGAGGTATGGATAGCAAAAAGTAATTATTACCGTAATTTGGGGCAGCTGAATAAAGCGATTGAAGACATTTCCCGGGCATTAAAGCTCGATCCTGAAAATGAGAAAGCTCTAAAAATAGCAATTTTGCTTTATCTTGAAAGCCAGGAATCTGATAAACGTATGCAAGGTTCAAATCTCCTCGAAAAAACCTTGGCCGCGAATCCGGATGACATTGAGCTTCGTCTTTACAAAGCACGTTTACTTGCATCAAATGACACATCTCCCTCCCTTAAAGATGCTAAAGATATACTAGAATCTATAATTGAACAGCAGCCTTTAAGCAGCGAAGCCTGGCTGCTTCTTGCCGAAGTTACCGAAAGACAGGGCAAGATGGCTGAAGCCATGGATATCACTTTAAGGGCCCTGGCTTACAGGCCTAATGACAAACCTCTTTTATTATTCAGAGCGAAGTTGTTAAAAAATCGTTCACCAATGCTTGCTGTTCCTGTAATTCGGGCTATTCGTGAGGTTGACCCTAATGATAATGAAGCATTAGCATATCTTGCCCAATTATATATTGAATCCGGTGAGTACAGGCAGGCAATATCTTTACTTAAATCGCAATTGAATTCAAAAACTAACACATCAATTGTTAAAAGTTTGAAACTCATCCTGGCCACTGCATTATATAAAGCAGGTAACTATGATGAAGCTGAAAAGATATTTTCTGAATTGATGGAGGCCTTCCCCAATGATACAGCTCCGATGTTTGCTAAAATCAAAGTCCTTAAAACCGATGATAAGTCATCAAATCAGATAAATACCCTGGTTCAAACATGGAGAGCATCGCATCCTAATGATCTGAATTTTTCACTAATGGTTGCCAATGATTTGGCTGGCGGAGAAAGTGCTGAATTAAAAAATCTGGCTGAAAGTCTTTTGAAAGAAATAATTCAGCAGGAGCCTGATTCGCGAAATGCCTTATATTCTCTTGCTATGCTGTATCAAATGTCAGGTCGTTATAATGAAGCAATTGATTTATATAATAAAATTATTTCCTTAGATCCAAACTTCATTATTGCCTCAAATAATCTTGCATGGATTCTTTGCGAGAATCAAAAACAATACCAGAAAGCTCTCGATCTGACCGAGAGTGCTCTTCAAAAAGAGCCAAACTATATAGATCTTATTGATACACGGGGGATGATTTTCTATCGAATAGGCAGCTATGAACGCGCTATTGATGATTTTAAACGTTGTGTAAATTTATATCCTGCCGGCAGGGCGTCTTTAACTAGTTCGTATTTCCACCTGGGCCGCGCTTTCGATAAGCTCGGCAAAACAGCTCAGGCATTCGAAAATATTACAAAAGCCATTGATCTTAACAACGCATTAGGGGGACTGAACCATGATGAGCTTGCTGAAGCAGGACAGCTTCTCCGTAAACTTACAGAAGGAGGAAATTAATATGACTGTATCTTCGAAAAAAGAAAATGCAGAAAATGAAAAAGGAGGGCCTGCCTGCAATCGTCCTCTTGTGCATATTATGGATGATAGTCATTGGTCTTTTGTTCGAAAAAGCTTTCGTATGAGCCCGCGTGAAATGGATGTGGCTAAAATGATTTGTTCAGGCTTCAGCAATGAGGAAATATCTTCACGGCTTGAAATAAAAATTACAACAGTTAAAACACATTTGCGAAATGTTTATAGAAGAATACGAGTCCAGAGAAAACTTGATATGTTATTGATGTTCCTTGATCAAAGCGCTAAATATACAAACTCTATTTCCCCTACAAAGCCTATTCTTAAAATTCAAACAGAAACCTCGATTAGCAAAGATATTAGCGATACTGACACTGTCATCAGTCATCAGGGCTGATTCTACTCTCACAATCCTAAACCAAACCTTTCATAATAAGTGATTCAGTTCAATTTCATTTAACAGCCAAAGCCGGATTTCTCCACCTTCCTATGCCATCCCACCATCCCGAAATATAATCTATCAACATCTCTTCACCATATTGCTTTTTGAATATCTCTATAGCCATATTGCGAAGATAGCGCATGCATATCAAACCGCCTTTTTTCCATGCCTCCACGCCTATCCTGATTGCCTCCTGTTCGGCCTTTGAAAAATCGTTTACGTCGCATTTCAGCAGCATTGCAAGCCTTTGTGCCTGTGGCATGAATTCCTCTCTCCACATCCGTTCGTTTTCTCGTTCCATTTCAAATAAGCTATCAAGTTTTTGTTTGCGAGTTTCCTGTTCAAATCTTTTTTGCTGCATCGCAGAAGCTATTCTCAGTGAACGTTGTTTTTTGGGGCCTGGAGTCAGAACCTCAAAAAAACCGGTGATTGGATCAATTATGACCCAGGTCAAAAAAGTTGCCCCTATTGTGCCCAATGCAATTCCGCCCAAGAGTGTTCCTATCCTTGTTTCCCCCAGTATGCCAAGTATGCCTGCGATTGCGCCTAAAAACGGAGTCAATGAATAAAACATCATGTAATATGGTGTGCTTGTCAGCGGATGTTCTGCCTGCATATTAAGACCGGGATCAGTGCCTCTAAAGATAATAAACAGATACAAACTTACAAGAAGGATAATTATCAAAGCCCAATGGCCTGATAATGAAAATATTACAAACCAGTTAAAGCCGGCCTGATGCATTGCCAGAGTAAATATATATCCAGTGCACACCATAAACCAAATAGTGCTGGCCAGATGTAATAACTTTATAGCCTTTTTTGTTTCCATTAAAACGATTCCTTTCTAACTTTCGTTTTAATGTTAGTATCTTTCCCCGCCATAACCTCCTCCGACATATGGATTTAATCCGCCCTGAACAGCACCTACCCCTGAAAAGGCCCTGGTAATTGGACGAATAAACTCTTCTATCGTCATAGCTGCAGCCGCAAGAACTGTGGGCGGCACAAAGATAACGTCACCTTCCTGAAGCAGCACATTTTTAGTAATGTCTCCATGTGCGGCCATTCGATCAAAATCGACTTCAAAAATTTTAGGTCTTACACTTAAGTCATCTGATGGTCTTATAACCTGAATACGTTTAATCCATGCCATAGGATTAGGTTGAGTCACGGAAAGAGCTGTTAGGACGCTGTCCCTGCCGGAGTATACCTTAGGACCTGGGAAATAGACTTGTCCAAGGACATAATATACCTTGCTCTGAAAAGCCATTATTCTCACTTCAATAGGCTTATCACCAACAAGGGTATACATGCTTGACATCTGCTTTTGCATTGACTCTGAAAGTTCGGCCGGCGTTTTGCCCGCAGCCATAAACTCCCCTATATTTTCAAAACTCACTTTTCCATCAGGACGTATTCGCTGTCTTTGCATATTAAGCTCGGGAACCCTCGCACAATGGATTTCAATCTCATCCGGGGGCTGCAGGATATATTTTTCGGCTGTTACATTTACCTGCTGAGGTTTAATAAATGCCTCGATATCCTTTGGATTTGAAGAGAAACACCCGGTCAGCCAAAAAGAAATCAACGATAGTAAAGTTGTTATAACTGCACAGTTGATTAAACGAACAAACATCATATTAAACTCCTTTCTCTCCTTTGTTTGATATGCCGATACCGGCTCTCCATACCGGTCTGGCGTTCAGCCTAAATTATAATGCTTATGTTTTAACTGTCAAATTTATAAAGAAAAAAATTTATGCTATTGCTGCAACTGGAATAATCAATTCCAACAGTTTCTTGACAGTATATGATTTTGCAAGGTCTACCGGCAGCAGGCATCCGTGATCGTGGTCAGTTGCAAGAATTATCAGATTATTCCCGGCCTGTGAATATCCTGTATCTTGTCTCTGGTGACCTAAAATAAAGATATTTGCATCCAGTGCCTTAGCCATTTTATCTAAAAGATGCTGACTGTGGCTTCTGCCCCATGTCAACAGATATGCAGAACCCGGCCGGACAATATCATTGATTCTCAATTGTCTTTCAAATATCCTGTGATCAAATTTGTCGCCATTGCGGTCCGCTGGAAGTGAATGCGAGATAAATATCTTATTTGGGCATTTAACGGCTAACGGCTGAGAAAACAAAAACTGTCTTATTGCGAGCTTTACACGTTCACTTGTATGCCTGAATTCCCGGTCTAAAGCAGCCCGCATGGCTGAATTCATCTCTTTTCCATTTTTCATTACATCGGTATTGCTGATGAATGCTGTATCATGATTGCCCATAATTATATGTACCCTATCCGGGTACTTGACTTTATATGCAACAGCGTCAAACAGCAGTTTATATGAAAGGCAGCCTCCTTCTGCGTCTTCAGGGCCCCCATGTATTATTTCCTGAAGTATTACATGTGCATTTTTATTATGTGCTAAATTGGCTAAAGCAACTATACGTTCGAAGTTCCGGCGATGCCCGTGAAGGTCTCCTGTAACAAGAACGCTTCCATGAGATGGCAGACAGACAATATTGCCTTGCCTGTATTTATCCGCATGGTTGGCTTCCATACCCCGGTTTAGTAATTCAATTGTCTTTTCAGGCATTTCTTACGTCCGCAAGGCCAATAAAAAGTCCTTTCGAACAGGTTAAAAAGGATAACTTTATTAAGATATTCTGTCAATAGTTCGCAACGTAGTGCCAGGCTTTATTGGGAATTGTTTTTGGACTTATTGCTTAAAATACTATGTATCATTAAATCCAAACGGGATATCACAGACATCATATCTATGGGACGTTTGGCGGGGTCTTCCTCCACACAATCCATCACCAACTTTGATATTCCGATGGGTATTTGCGACCTGATTTCGTGAGGTTGTCGGACCTGTTCCTGCTGAACGGGTAAGCCGAACGCGTCTTTTTTAGGTATAAGAGTCGGGATGGTCTTTCCGGTCAAAGCCCAATACATAGTAGCCCCTAAATTGAAAATGTCAGTTTTAGGCCCCAATGGTTTGCGATGAACCTGCTCGGGTGCAATGTAGTCAGGTGTCCCCTGGATACGCCGCTTGGTTGTTCCAATCCGGCAGCTTTGTCCAAGGTCAATAATTCTTATTGAACCGGCCTTATTTAACAAAATATTATTCGGTTTTATATCGCAATGAACAAGTTCGCACTGATGCATTGCATTTAGGCCTGTTGCTACCATTCTAAACACCAGCATTACATCCAGTAAACTTAACGCGGGTCCTTCCTCAAGTGATTGCCCATCAAAGTATTCCATTGCCAGCAGCATCTCTTTTGTTTTAAGCATGCTGCGGATTTTTTTCAGCTTATAGCATTTGCGAATGTAAGGATGCGTGATTTTATTGGCTACTTTGAATTCAGTCTCTATTTGTTCGAAAATACGAACGTCTTCAGGTCTCTCGAGGATTACTCTTTTTAATGCGATTTCTTTTCCATCCACATCATCGGTTGCAAGATAGATTGTCGTGCGCGCACCTACCCCGATGCGTTTTTTAATACTGTAACCGCCTATGTCAAGTATATCGCTTGCCATTTTAAATTATTGAAAAATATCCTTTTTTTAGACCCGTCTGTGGACGAGTCTGGGTGCTGAACCCTCTTGTTATCGGCTCTTATATAAAGAGCTTAAAATTAGTAAAAACATAAAGTATATAAAAAAAATGTTTTTTTGTCTATACCTCAAGTTCGGTTTAACCTGATTTTTTGCAAATATTGGGTCAAAACTAATTTTCTTGGTATTGACAATCAGCTTAAATGTGATATCCTGTGAAGACTTGTGTTTCCCCGATAGCTCAATTGGTAGAGCGGGCGGCTGTTAACCGCCAGGTCGCAGGTTCGAGCCCTGCTCGGGGAGGTGATTAAGAAAACAACATTTCAATCCATCAGCAGGGGATAATCGAAAAAGATTATCCCTATTTACCCCAAAAGAACCTTTTTTGATTTGGACATCGTTCTTATTTGCCCTCAGAAAGAGCTGATCTGATATTATTTCACTTAAAACATATAAAAAAAATAGAGTGAGAAATGGCGATAGACATATCTCACTCTAATAAATTTTAACCAATAAAAAACTAAATTTTAATTAAAAAGATTTATTTTTAAATTAGTATCTGCGATCGCCGCCTCGTCCGCCGCCGCTGCGTCCGCCGCCATAACCACCGCCACCGCCGCCGCCGCCGCGTCTGCCGCCGCCGCCATAGCCGCCACCGCCGCCGCGCGGGCGCTCAGTTTTTGGCCTGGCTTCATTAACGTTCAGTGTCCGGCCTTTTAAATCTTTGCCGTTCATTTCGGTAATGGCAGTCTGCGCCTCGGCCTTTGCCGGCATTTCAACAAATCCGAAACCTCTGGATTCGCCGCTAAACTTATCTTTTATTACTGTTGCTGTTTGGACCTGACCAAATGCTGAAAATGCCTGCTTAAGGTCTTCTTCGCTTACATCAGGTGCCAGATTGCCCACATAAATGTTCATTTGATTTCCTTTCTTAAACTCTAAGGCCGAATTTCGGTGCGAACGTTCGCCCGATTATTAGACGGTATTCTATTCGTTTATTTATACGTATACAACAAATATCTTTTGTAAAAAATAATGAATTTTTGACTAAGTATTTTGTCCTATTGCAAACAGGATTAGTGGGATATATAAATTTCGGTTATGGCCGGTAAAGATAGCGAATCTGCTGATAGTAAAATACGGAATACTGAATCCATTGATCATTTAATCCATGACCATATCTTTGGACAGGATTTAAGGAAATCAGGCGAGCGAAAAACGCTGATTGTCATAATTATTACTGCCATAATGATGATTATCGAAATCACAGCCGGCATCATCTTTGGCTCAATGGCCCTTCTTGCCGACGGCCTCCATATGGGAAGCCACGCCTCTGCGCTTACTATTTCAGCTTTGGCCTATTATTACACGCGAAGCCACGCCAGGGATTCACGATTCACTTTTGGCACTGGAAAAGTCAATTCACTTGCCGGTTTTGCCAGTGCAATAATGCTGGCTATTTTTTCGATTATTATGGCAGGTGAGAGTATTAAGCGGTTTTTATCTCCTGTTCAAATTGAATTTAATCAAGCTATTTTTATTGCGGCAATTGGACTGGTTATTAACATAATTTCGCTGTTAATTCTGGGCGCTGGTCATGATTCGTATCAGCATGTTTCCGATCATAATCTTTGGTCAGCTTATATTCATGTTTTGGCCGATGCCCTCACTTCTGTCCTGGCAATATTTGCACTTATATGCGCGAAATATTTAGATTTAATCTGGTTAGATCCGTTTATGGGTCTTATTGGAGCTTTCCTTATTATACGGTGGTCGATAGGCCTTATCCGTTCTTCGGCACATGTGCTTCTCGATATGCAGGCTCCGCAGGGCGTGCTGGATGCAATAAGAAAGGCGATTGAAAGTGAGAGCGACAATCGAGTATGTGACCTGCATGTATGGATGGTTGGGCCGGGAATTTATGCGGCCGAAATAGCACTTGTAACATCCACGCCAAAGGATACACATTATTATACAAAACTTTTGCCAAAAGAAATTCCGCTTGTCCATGTTACAGTTGTTGTCCACACGGACCGTTGTTAGCCGCTTGAAACTATTGCAAAATGTCCCGCACAAGCGTATAAAATATGCGTTATGACAGCGGATATAAGAAAGCGGATTGAGCAATTGCGTGCCGAGATAAACAGGCATGATTACCTTTATTATGTTCTTAATCAGCCGCAGATTAGCGACCAGCAATATGATAAATTATTCGCTGAATTGAAATCGCTCGAAGAAGCTCATCCCGAACTTATTACGCCGGATTCGCCGACTCAGCGTGTTTCTGAAAGCCCGATTGAGGGATTTAATACAGTAACCCATACGATACGTATGCTTAGCATTGATAATACGTATAGCGCGGAAGAATTGAGAGCATTTGATAAAAGGGTAGCAAGATTAACGGAAACTACGAAATACAGCTATGTTGTTGAACCCAAGATAGATGGATTGGCCATTACCCTCAGATATGAGAAAAATATTCTGGTAGTCGGGGCTACAAGGGGGGACGGCCAAAGAGGGGATGATGTCACACATAATATCAGGACAATAAAGGCAATTCCTTTGAGATTGAATAACCAGCCGCCCGACGTTTTGGAAATTCGCGGTGAGGTATATATGCCGAAAAGGGCGTTTTTTAAATTAAATGAGCAAAAGGAAAAGAATGGAGAGCCGCTATTTGCAAACCCGAGAAACGCCGCGGCCGGCTCCTTAAAGCAGCTGGATCCAAAGATAACCGCGAAAAGAAATCTGTCTTTTTTCGCGTATTCACTTGGGCAAACCAGTAAACCGATAGCAAAGACCCATTTTGATAATCTAAATAAGCTGCAGGAATACGGTTTTCCAACAAATCCTTTTGTCAAAAAAGCAAAAGATATCGATGAAGTAATACAAATCTGCAATGAATTTGAATCAAACAGATATAAATTAGATTATCAAATTGATGGCGTTGTGATAAAGGTTGACCAGCTTGAATATTATGATGCGCTCGGTTCGACCGGCAGGGCCCCAAGGTGGTGCATAGCATATAAATATGCCGCCGAACAGGCAGCAACGAAAGTTGATAAGATAACGCTAAATGTGGGTAAAACAGGCATCATTACTCCGGTGGCAAATCTTGAGCCGGTGGTTCTTGCGGGGACAACTGTCAAAAGGGCCAGCCTGCATAATTTCGATGAGGTTGAAAGGCTCGATATCAGAATCGGCGATACGGTGATAATTGAAAAGGCTGGGGAAATCATACCGCAGGTTGTAGAGGTTAAAAAGGATTTACGGAAAAAAGGAGCAGAACCGTTCAAGCCTCCGGTTGAATGTCCTATATGCCAATCCAGGGTGGAAAAGGATGTGGGTGGTGTTTATATCAGGTGCATAAGCACGAGTTGTCCCACACAATTAAAGGAAAAGCTGCGATACTTCGCCGGACGGGACCAGATGGATATCGCTAATCTTGGGCCGGCCGTGATTGACCAGCTTGTTGATAAAAAAATTGTCAAGGATTTCGCTGATTTATATCACCTTGATGTTGATACTGTAAGCTCATTGGCGAGGATGGGAGAAAAAAGCGCGAGAAAGATCATCGAAGGAATTCAAAAAAGCAAATCTCAGCCGTTATCACGCCTCATCGCGGCTATCGGAATTCTTCACGTCGGCGGGCAAAATGCTGAAATCCTCGCAGGGCATTTTGGCTCAATAGAAGCGATAGAAAAAGCTAATATTGACGAGTTTAGCGGAATAGAACATATCGGTCCGGTGCTTGCCAAAAGTGTTTACGAATATTTTCATATTGAAAGCAATCTAAAGGTAATTGATAAACTTATAAAAGCAGGGGTAAACACGAAGCAAACGAAGACGAAAAAAAGCGATAAACTTAATGGGAAAAATTTTGTTGTTACAGGGACCCTTGAAAAATACAGCAGAAATGAAATCGAAAAAATTATCAAAGAAAACGGAGGCAAGGTCTCTTCAAGCGTCAGCAAAAACACCAGTTACGTGGTCGCAGGTGAAAATCCCGGCAGCAAGCTTGAGAAAGCACAGCAGCTTGGGATTAAAATTATTAGCGAAAAAGAAATCCAAAATATGTTATGAATCAGTCTTTGAAATATATGCAGCTCGCTTTGGAATTGGCAAAAAAAGGGCTTGGCGATGTTGAGCCTAATCCCGCGGTAGGTGCGGTCATTGTGAAGGGAGGCAAAATAATCGGAAGGGGATGGCATAAAAAATTCGGAGGTCCCCATGCGGAAATTAATGCGTTAAATGATTGTAAAAAGCGCGGCATAAATCCAAAAGGTTCGACGATGTATGTAACACTTGAGCCATGCTGCCACTATGGCAAGACCGGGCCATGCGCAAATGCGATTATAAAAGCTAAATTGGAAAAGGTTGTAATTGCGGTAAAAGATCCCTCACAACATGCCAATGGCAAAGGAATAAGACTTTTAAAAAAGGCTGGAATTAAAGTGGAACAAGGCTTGTGTGAAACTCAGGCAAAAATTCTTAATTCATCTTTTCTTAAATATGCTTCAAGAGGTATCCCATGGGTAATATTGAAATGGGCGCAATCTTTAGATGGCAAACTTGCCTGGGCCATAACCGGCAGCAGGCGGAAATGGATAAGCAGCCGCAAAAGCAGGCAAGATGTCCATAAATTCCGAAGGCAGGCCGGTGCGATTCTCGTGGGAATCAATACTGTTTTGAAAGATGACCCTTTGCTGACACCAAGACCTGCAAAAGGCAGAAAACCTTTGCGAATCGTTCTCGATAATCACCTAAGGATTCCAATTAATTGCAAATTAATGAAAACGGCAAAGAAGTTGCCATTATTGATAATAACAAAAAATAATGTTTTAAGAAATAAAGCAGGAAAAGCAGAGCAAATTCTTAAAGCGGGCGGTCAGATTGCTGCTTATCCGGCAAAACAATCAAATCTTAAATTTTTAGTTTCGCTGTTAAGTAAACGCGGTGTGCAGAGGCTTATTGTGGAAGGGGGGCCCAGTGTCATTGAATCCTTCATCAAAGAAAATTTAGCTGATGAAATAATAATATATATGGCCCCAAGAATATTGAACTCAAAAGGAACAGCAGATATCTCACATGTTATAAAACATTTACAATTCCATACTACTGATATAAAATGCTTTGGAAGCGATATACGCATATGCGGATTGACAAATCAAGGGAGAAAATCGCTGCATATTGGTGATGTTTATGAGTCTGGTAAATAGAAAAGTTAATCCTGTTTTATATCAGAGTTCGTTTGTTACGAAATGGGAAGAGATTCTAGCTCATTACAACAATAAATTTTCAAAATTTCCTCACTGGGTATTTCGGGGCCAGAGAAAACCTAAAGAATTCGAGCTCGCTACCAGTCTTGAAAGGGCGTTTAGGGAATTTGAATCTGATAAGCCAGATACAAAAGGGAAGAAATATCCGCGGGAAGAGCTTGAGCAAAGATTGATTCGTGAATTTAGACGCAAAGCCGCCATTTACGTGCAAGCCTTGCCAGATGAGAATGACACGCTTGAATGGCTGTCAATGATGCGGCACTATGAAGGCCCCACACGATTGCTCGATTGCATGTATTCATATTTTATTGCGGTTTATTTTGCTCTTAGAGAATCAACCGATGATTTTAAAATTTATGAAGCAGAAATTTGGGCCTTTAATGCCGCATGGTTTTGGAATAATACAATAACGATTATACAAAAGAAAGCCCCGGAACTTCTCGATAAAATTCATGACCCGCAATCACGAACTGCAAGGAATTTGATATTTGATTCCTTAATGAAAAATCCTTTTCCGCTGGTATTGAATATGACACCTATTGGTTTAAATCAAAGGATAACTATTCAGCAGGGGACATTCCTTGTTCCAGGCGACATTAACCGGACTTTCGTGGAAAATCTTAACGAGTATGCACATCTTCTAAATAAAGGCCCAAAACCAATCTTCAGAATCAATATAAAACTCGATAAAAAGAGAAGAAATGAAGTATTACGGCATTTGAATGCGATGAATATAAATGAATCTACTCTTTTTCCAGATTTGGGAGGATTCGCCAAATCACTGCGGATTAGATTGGCCTTTCCGGAAATATTCGGAGTATCTAAGGAATAAAAAATAATCTCAGCCACTTTTTTAGACACTGTTTTTAACCACGGATAAGCTATGAAAGCAGAGCCTCCCGATAAGGTTAGTATACGGGGTCCTATGGTAGGCCCCAAATTTTTTCAACGTGCTCGGCCTTTATTCCGGCACAAGAACCTTTATAAAGGAGG
>CAYSKP010000051.1:0-7199 GCA_964431645.1 uncultured Pirellulales bacterium | reverse complement strand
GAGTATCCGAAGAATTTTAATCCGAATTCATTGACATATCTAATATTCAAGTCTTTATCAACCCGCATTATTATGGCGTTTGAACCTTCAACAAGGTGACGATATTCCTCGCGGCTTTTTCTGAGATTTTCCTCCGCTTCTTTGCGCATTAAAGATTCGACTATTGCAAGTGCAAGTGTTTCAAGAACTTCCTGTTGTTCCTGTGAGTAGCCCCCCGGTCGGTTGGATACAGCGATAATGCCTATTATCTGTGTATTATAGAATAAAGGAACACCAAGAAACGATTCAAGCGGCGGATGTCCTGCGGGAAGCCCGATATTATCCGGATGATGCATTGGATCATTGGTGAAAAACGGCTTACCATCCAAAATCACCCTGCCGTATAAACCATGTATCTTAAAATTGCCCGGCGGTATCCGATGCCCGTCTGCATCTAATAATTTACATGCATCCCAGCCGGGATTGCTGATTGCGATATCATGAAGACCTTTTTCATTGATTTTACCAATGAAGCCGAACTTGCTCTGTGTAGCATGTTCGGCAATCTCCAGGCATTTTTCCCCAAGCTGTTCTTCGCTGCGGGAACTTATGGCTTCCTGGAAGATGCTGTTGATTGCTGACAAAATGAAACTTTGCCGTTTAATTGATTCTTCATACTGTTTTCGTGCGGTAATATCCTGCGCCAAAATCGCGATATCGCGGCCGCTCGGAACAACAGCCACTCGCAGCCAAAGCGCCTCTCCGCTATTAGTTCTAAATGGCGCCTCAAAAATCTCAGAGCCGCCTTTTTGGGCTACCTTGCTGTATGCATTAAAAAATGGGGTCTTATCATGCCCCGGAATTTCTTCCAGTAATCTTTTACCGATAATTGTTTTCGGGTTAGTACCATTTATTTTGGCAATTGCGTTATTCTCATAAATCCATTCAAAATCGATAACATGCCCCTTTGAATCACGAATCGGATGCAAAATCGTGAATCCATCCGGTGAAAGTTCCTGCGCAATCCTGAAGCGTTCCTCACTTTCATGCAGCGCGTCTTGCGACTTTTTGCGTTCCGTGATATCGGTGATAGCCGTGCGGCAGACAGTTTTATCATCAAATGCCGGGATACTTTCGAGACCCGCGTCAAATTCAGTCCCGTTTTTTGTGATAAGAATAATTTCGCATCTTTGCCTTGCTGACGATGACAAAACCCTTCTGTGATGTAAATAGAACAGGTCCCTACTTTCTATGCTGACAAACGAATTAAATGATTTTTCAACTAAATCACTTCGTTCAACCCTCAGCATTTGGCAGGCCGCAAGATTCGCATCTGCAATAATACCTTTTTTATCAATAGTCAGATACCCTACCGGTGAAAAATCATAGAGGTCGCTGTATTTTTTCTGACTTTCTATAAGACTCTCCTGACTTTCGCGAAGCTCCTCATTTTGAGTTTCAAGTTCGGCTTTATTGACAGTCAATTCAGCCATAAGCTGTTCACGTTCCGCTTCGGCCTTATCACGTGCGATGCGGGCCCGGATCACAGTAACTCCATATGAAAGGTCATTTGACAGTTCAGTAAGCAGATTTATCTCATCCTGCGTGAATGGGTCCGGCTCACTTGAATAAATCGTCAATACACCGAAGGTCTTGCCTTCTGAAATCATCGGAAGTGCTATTGAAGAGGTATACCCGCGTTTTAGAGCTTCTTTACGCCAGGGTTTGAACTTAGGGTCAGTCCGCATATCAGGGCAGATACTGACTTTTCCCGTCCGGGCGGCGATTCCTGAAGGACCGCGACCGTACTGGGTGTCTGACCAGGTAAGTTTAATTTTTTTAAGGTATCCTTTTTGGTAGCCGGCGTAAGCCATTTGGCGAATGCTCTTGCTTTCATCATGTTCAATATACCCTATAGATGCCATCATATAACCGCAATCTTTATTTATTATGTCGCAGACTTCCTGAAGATATTTTTGTTCTTCCTCGGCACGCATCATCGCCTGATTGGAATTGCTAAGCGCCCTTAATATTCTGTTAAGCTTTAGAAGCTGTTTTTCCGCGAGCTTGCGTTCTGATATATCTCTAAAAACGACCTGAACAGCCTCTTGGCCCTCGTAATCAATCCGGGCAGCAGTTGATTCGACAGGCACCATTTGCCCGTCTAAACGCAGGATTTTGCATTCACGTAAAGGTGCTTTTCCACTAGTTTTGACAAGTTCAATCCTGCCCCTGACATTTTCTCGTTCATCGGGTGAAATCAAATCCAGCACGGACCTTTTCTGAAGCTGTTCTAATGTTTGGGCGCCGTATAACTGCAAACCATACGAATTGGCAAAAAGAAATTGCCCCATTTTATCGTGCACTAAAACGGCATCGGGTGCCGATTCGACAAGTGCCTGATACCGGTGGGCGCTTTTTTGAAGTGCTGCGCGGTGCTCATTAATCTGCCTGATAATTTCTTCCGAGGCCTCAAGCTCCGTCATATCCATCGCTACAAGGCAGATGTTATCCGCATCCGGCTGCTTCAAAAGATTTGCCGAAACCCGGGCCGGGACAAGGGTTTCTTTTGATGTTACAAAAACAAGCCTGCTCCTCGATGGTTCTTGCTGTGCCTTTTTAAGGAGCCTGGCTGTATTTTGGTGCTCTGACCTTATAATGAAATCCTCGAGGTGCCTGCCTGTTATTTCCTCCATCGGGGTCCGAAGCATCTGGCTGAATCGTTTATTGCAGAATAATATCCTTCCATCTGTTGTTGTAGTCACGCCGGCTTCATACATCGTCTCTACAAGCTGTCTGTAAATCTGTTCCTCGCCGGTAAGCGTAAATATCTGCTCACCCTTTGGACCTGCGACAACAACAGCGTCAACAGCCCCTTCCCGGATAGCTTGTAATGTATCTTCAGCCTCCTGCAGCCGTATTTTTAAATCTTCATTTTCCTTGAGCAGCTGCTTAGGCGTCTTTTCTTTCTTCATTCTTTTTTCGGTCTCAAATCCAGTCCAAACAGAATCTTTTCTTTATTGGCCATATTGCCGATAAATTTGCGAAGCGGTATCGGCAGTTTCTTTATCAAAGTGGGCGCGGCGATAATCTGCTCGCCTTTTGCAAGCCTGGGCTGCTGATAAATATCAATTATCTGCAAATCATACCTGTCTTTAAGATTTTCTTCGCATATTCTGGTTATATTTTCTATTGCCTGTTTAGATTGACTGGTAATACCGGCCACGTAGAGCCGGAGGACATATTTTTGTTTTGCGAACTCTTTGGCTTTTTTTTGCAGAGCCCTGCTAATCGTAACATTTGCTTTTTTATTCATTTTTTTTAATCTCCCCTTTTTTATCTTCTCGGCCTCAGGTCAAGACCGATCAGAACGCGTTGGGTGTTCGAAAGGTCTCCGATAATCTTTCGAACCGGCTGCGGCAGTTTCCGCACAAGCGTCGGCACAGCGACTATCTGGTCGCCGCGGCCCAATTGCGGATGTTTGAGCAAATCGATAATCTCAATACTGTACTGGCCGGCCAAATGCTCGTCGCAAATCTTCTTGAGATTAGTAAATGCGACTGCCGCTCTTGCGGTCTGTCCTGCCACAAACAGGCGCAGCTCCCATTTTTTTCTGGCCGGCTTAGCACTCGATTTTTTATTGTTTTTTAATGCTGGCATTTAATCCCCTTTCTAATCTGCGTTACGAATACGGGACAATTCCTTTTTTTGCTCATCAGCTATTTTTATACGCTCCCTGCCATTCGTAGCCGCCTGTTTAATTTCTTTATCCAATTTCTCGCTTTGCAGCTTCAATGCCGCCATCTGCGCATCAATCACCAATTGCTGCTGGCGCAGCTCATCCTGCCTTCGCTCGATAGACTTGCGGTCTAAAAGGTCCTGGGATTTATCTTTGGCCTCCTGCACCATACGGGCGGAACCCGTCAGCACGGTCCCAGACCCGATATAAACATTCTGAAGGTTAATACCTTTGTCGCTCAAAACAAACTCCCTTACCTGGTTGGAATGCGCCATTCCGCGTGATTTGAGGATATACAGCAGCCGGTTTCGCTCGCCATCGGTTTCGATGTTACGAAGCAAAATCCATGTATCCATCAGCGATGAAATACCTACTTCGCTCTGCTCGAAAGCGCTGCCGCCGCCGGTCAGGCTTGTAAAAAACATTGTAATGCCCTTGTTTTTCAAAAAGTCAATCAGCCGCGTCATCATCGCCTTGATTTCATCGGTTTCGCCGATACTGGTCAGGTTGGTTATCGGGTCAACGACCACCGCGTTTGGCTGGAAATCCTCTACAAGCTTGTGAATGCTTCCAAGGTGTGTTTCAAGGCCGAATAAGGTGGGACGCACTGAACGAAATTTCATAACGCCCTGGCTTTCCCTTTTTTTCAGGTCAAAGCCGATGGAATTCATATTTCGCATTATTTGTTCAGGCGACTCCTCGAATGATAAATACAGACATTTTTCGCCATTTCGGCATACGTTGTCTGCAAACGCGGCGGCCATGCTGCTCTTACCTGAGCCGGCTGTGCCGCTGACTAAGATGCTTGAGCCGCGGTAGAATCCCTTGCCGCCAAGCATTGTATCCAATCTTCGTATACCGCTGGAAATCCTTGTATTGCCGACAGGGTATGTAAGTCCCAGAGAACTTATGGGTAATACCGACAAACCATCCTTTTCAATCATTGTAGGATATTCGTTAGTGCCATGTCTTGACCCGCGATATTTAACAACACGTAATCGCCTCGTCGCAATCTGGTTATGAATGCGATGGTCAAGGAATATCACGCAGTCGCTGACGTATTCTTCGAGGCCATGACGTGTAAGATGCTGGTCACCTTTTTCTCCGGTAATTATGGCCGTAACGCCTTTTGTCTTTAGCCAGCGGAATAACCGGCGAAGCTCAGCTCGCAAAATGGCCTCATTAGGTAAGCCGGCGAAAAGCGCCTCGATGGTATCGAGGACAACGCGTTTTGCGCCTACCTTGTCTATCATAGCATTGAGGCGGATAAACAGGCCTTCCAGGTCGTATTCGCCTGTCTCTTCTATTTCGCTTCGCTCAATGTGGACGTAATCAATGGCCATTTTATTTTGCTTTATAAGCTCTTTTACGTTCATACCAAGTGAAGCGACATTAGTTGCCAATTCTTCTGCGTTTTCCTCGAACGCCATAAAGATGCCCGGCTCATTGAATTGAGTAATCCCCCTGACGATAAATTCCATTGAGAGTAACGTCTTGCCGCAGCCGGCTGAACCGCATATCAGTGTCGGCCGTCCGCGCGGAAGACCACCTTCTGTGATTTCATCAAGTCCCTTGATTCCCGTCGGGCATTTTTGCAGCACCTCTGGATGTTTTTTATGACTCTCCTTTGCCATTTTCTTTCCTCTCATTTCAAATACCCCCCCGGCATTTTTAAATCAAAATGCCATCTTATTAATACGAATCTGGAACTCCCTTTCCCCTTTTATTCTCTCCAATAACTTAAATTAGCATATCTCGACGCAGTTCTATCATAGACAGGCATTTCCCCATGTCAAGCACAATTTGGCCATCTAATTTAGCATCTTGTCCCCTGTTTTCGATTAGGAATTTGCCTATTCAGGTTTTTGCTTAGTTTTTTAAAGTAACATAAATTGGTTGGAGCGCAAATTGAAGGCGGAGGCCAAAAAGAAGGGCCTCAAGGGCAAGCGAGCGGACTCATACGTTTACGGGACATTGCGCAAAACCGGCTGGAAGCCGGGGAAATAACATCCTGCCAATCTCATCCGGCCTTCCCAGACCGGCAACTTCATCTGCGGCGAAGCAAGAGCACAACCACCACGATGATGATAATGAGCGCCAGACCACCACCGCCCAAGTAAATGTACGGGCCATCGGCGAGAATATTCGTAAAAGTATTTGCGAGAACATTAAACATGATAGGACTCCTTAATCTTGTATTCCCCATATTAAGCCCTTGGCTCCGAAACCAGGGGCTGCCAGTGCCGTGATAATATCAAAACCTCATCTGCTGTTGTCGTACCTTTACCTATGATATCTCACGGACCATTATACTCTTGCCCTTATGCTTCCATTCTAAGGAAATTACCTATTTTACCCGCCTCCGGCGGCATCCAAACAATGAGTCACTAGCCATCCGCTTTCATGTTAACGGTTGCGGTTGTGCGGATCGTATCGTAAATCGACAATCGTCAATTGATGTTCTGCATTCTGCATTCTCTGTCCTATGTTCTCTGTTCAAATTAGCTAAACTTGTACTCTTGCGGATGTGAATCCCTACTATTTGCTTGCCGATAATCCCCTAAATAGCGATAATAATCCCCCATGATAAAGGCGTTGACACACTTACCCATGGAAAAACAGGATGAGCTTGAAACCCACGATATCGAATTATTAGGCATCAAGGCGGCCAGCTACGATTCCCGATTCGCTTCTGTGTTCTTTCCAGATTCTAACAATGAACAACGAACTACGAACAATAAGACTGCCTTCAAACTTTTGAAACGCGCTTACATTGACGCAAGATATAAGAAAGGCTACAGAATAACCAAGAAACAATTAGAGTATTTGAGTGCGAGGGTAAAAGTGCTTCAGAAATTAACAAACGCTATTTGTAAAAAGAAAATAGAATCATTTTACCGATAACAATATTATGCTATCTAATATCCTTTTGAAATCTGCTGATTTTATACATGAAGATGGTAAGCTTATAACCGGTTTGGTTGATGTGAATGATGAAAATTCATTAAAAAATTTAAAAATAGATGAGCAAGCAGTTATAATTGAAGCAAGATTATTCAAAAGAATTGATTATGTATTTTTCCGAAGATTTTCTGATTCGCGTTCATCACAAGTTGCAGCTTATATAGTTGATAATTCTATTAATAAACTTGATACGAGAGCTTTATCTGAACTCCACCAGCAAGTATGGCTTCAAGGTAGAACACCCTTACTTTATATTGCAGGAGATAGCCAAATAGATATTTTGGCTTGCGCGAGAGAACCAGATTTTTGGGATAAGAGGAAACAGGAAAATCGATATAAACCTGTTCATGAGTTTAAATTAGATTTGTTAACAACCATCGGGCAAATATCCAGCGAATTAAAAAAGTTCTCTGCTTTAAGATTGGCAGACGGAACTTTTTGGGATGATCCAGACAATAGAAATTTAGCAAATTATGAAAAAGCCGCGCATAAATTATTAATTCAAGCAATAATCGAA
>CAYSKP010000050.1:0-15650 GCA_964431645.1 uncultured Pirellulales bacterium | reverse complement strand
ATATAAAGAATTCGGTGTAAAATTGGTATTTAGACCGACTGTGCTGGGTGACGGCACAATAAGGTTATATACGGCCCCTGAGGTAAGCCAATTGACAGCAGTTGGTTCAGTAAGTATGGAAGGATTCCAGATACCCGCACTCACCACCCGCAGGGCACAAACCACAATCGAGCTTAAAAGCGGACAGAGCTTTGCAATGGCAGGGCTGATACAGAGCAAAATTAACGCTTCAAATTCGCGCCTACCGGGATTGGGCGACCTGCCGGTTCTGGGGACACTTTTCCGGTCAGTCCGTTATCAAAACGATGAGACCGAACTTGTTGTGCTGGTAACGGCTAATTTAGTTGAGCCGATGTCTGAGGCCCAGACGCCGCCATTGCCGGGATTTACAGATAGCAAACCAAATGACTGGGAGATATATATAGACGGCCGATTAGAGGGAAAAGAGCCGGCGAAGATTAATTCAGCAGATGCCGAATGGCTGCGCCGCAAGGGACTTGATAAACTGGCAGGCCCAGGCGCTTGGGATAATTATGGTAATGCAATCGCTCCAAGTCAGGCTGACACAGTCGAAGAGCCTGTTAAAACCGAGCAAGAGGCGGCGATATAAAAGGGGATGAAATATAAAGCGAGATAAGAAAGCTGGTGAGGGTTTATGAGACAATTATCGCAGATAGTGCTTACAACTGAAGAGGCGAACTTTGCTGAAAGGCTCAGCAAGGTTCTGCATTCCAATCACAGTGTATCTGTCTTGAATACCTGCAGGGGAATTGGTGAGCTAAGGACATTTCTGGCGGGTTCAAAGACGCCTGTAGCAATAGTGGATATTGACTCAAATCCGCAGAAAATGCTTCATGAGCTCGATACTCTTTCGACTCTGTTTCCATCAACTCGTTTTGTGGCGGCATCGAGCGAATCGAGCAGAGAGGTAATGCTGGAGGCAATGCTTGCAGGCGTGAGGCATTTTATGGACAAAAAGTCCATCGAGTCCGACCTTGACAGGGTCCTTGAGCGTCTGCTTATGGAAGGCACCAGAATTAATACAGATTTAGGGACAATAATAACAGTGCTTTCGGCGGGCGGCGGCAGCGGCGCGACGACTATCAGTTTAAATCTTGCCAATGAACTCAGGTTGAAATCGTCTAAACAGGTTCTGGTTATCGATTTGGATAATTGCTACGGAGCTGTTTCAAGCTATCTTGGCGTCAACGGCTACAGTATATACGATGTGCTGAGCAAAAAGGGCAGGATAGACAGAGAACTGATTGCTACAAGCGCCACCAATTACAAAGAGAATTTCGATGTGCTGGTCAGTTCTGCCGGAATTAACCTGACCGGAAGTAATGGTCACTACGACAATTTATCTGAGGCACTGGAAGCATGCCGGCAGGTTTACAAATACGTAATAATAGATGCCCCGAGAATGACGGCCCAGGCAACGAAGATTTTATCTGAAATCAGCAAGGCAATTCTTGTAGTCTTCCAGTCAAATGTAAAGGACATAAAAATCGCGAAAAACATGATTGCTTCATTAAAGGATTTTAATGTAAGCAATGAGAGAATTTTTCCGGTCGTCAACAGATTACGTCAATGGCTTCCCCCGGTTCCGTTCAAAGAACTTAAAAAGGCGGTCGAAACTCCAGAACTTTACCGCGTGCGTAATGATTATAAAAAAATAATCCGATGTATTAATCATGGCCAGCCGCTTTCGGAGCTGGCGCCGCGTTCGGGCATACGCAGGGATTTTCAGAAAATGGCTGCAAATATATACGGCCTGCAAAACGGCAATAACAGCGGAAATAAACAGGGATAATTAAAATGGCAAATGAAGAAAAACAGCAGGCAAGCAGCGCAAAGACGCAAAGTTCGACATGGCACCGGATAAAAGATGCCGTCCATAAAAAATTGCTCACAGTAATTGATTTGCATGAAGCAAGACAGGTTCCCATCGAGCAATTGCGCAGAGAATGCTCAAGTAAAATAGATGCCCTTTTAAGTGAGCAGGGTTATCCGCTTACGATACCTGAGAAAGACCAGTTATTATATGAGGTAATGAATGAAGTTTTCGGATTTGGACCCCTCGAGCAGTTTTTAGCAGACCCGGAGGTAAGCGATATACTTGTTAACGGTCCTTTCAAGATTTACGTAGAAAAACAAGGCAAGCTCTCCAAGACAAACGCATCATTCGCGAGTAATGAGCATCTGATGCGCGTAATTGTGCGAATCGGCACAAATATAGGGCGGCGAATCGATGAGAGCACCCCGATGCTGGATGCACGTCTGCCGGATGGCTCGCGCGTAAACGCCATTATTCCTCCGCTTGCTCTCGATGGACCCATGCTGAGTATCCGCCGGTTCGGGGCCGAACCAATAAACATCAACAACTTAATTGAAATGAATTCGCTCACTAAGGAAATGGCATTTTTCCTTGACGCCTGCGTCCGCTGCAGAATGAACATCCTTATTTCAGGGGGCACAGGAACAGGAAAGACTACTTTGCTTAACGCTTTATCCCGCTGGATTCCGGCCGGAGAACGTGTAGTTTCCATAGAAGACGCGGCTGAATTAAAACTCCAGCGTGAACACGTTGTCAGGCTCGAAACCAGGCCTTCAAATATAGAAGGCAGGGGGCAGATTACCCAGCGAGAGCTGCTGCGCAATAGCCTGCGAATGAGACCTGACAGAATCATTATCGGCGAAGTTCGAGGTGAAGAAACTCTCGATATGCTTCAGGCGATGAACACAGGTCACGAAGGCTCGATGACTACAGTTCACGCAAATAGTCCCCGGGACGCGCTAAGGCGACTTGAAAATATGGTGAGTATGGCGGGAATAAATTATCCTGTTCGTGCTATGCGTGAGCAGATAGGTTCGGCGCTGGATGTTTTGATTCACCTGGACCGCATGACAGGAGGCCGCAGAAAGATAACAAATATAGTGGAAATCACAGGGATTGAAGGCGATGTAATCTGCCTTCATGATATATTCCGTTTCAAACAGCTTGGAATAGACGCACAGGGTCATGCTTACGGGAATTTTGAAACTTGCGGAGTGCGTCCAATCCTGGTCAACAAGCTCAAGGCAGAAGGAATTGATATTCCGCCTGCTTTATTCCAGCATCGCGTGCTTGGCGAGGCTGACGCAAAAAATGCCGGAAAATAGGGATATTTATCGACAATGAGACTAGAATCCTTACTGAATGTAATTATCATCGTAACGGTTTTTGCACTGATATTTTCTTTGTGGTGCTGCATTCTTTTCGCCTGGCTTGGATTGTATCTGGGACAGCTTAAAAAAATACGCCAGAGACTCGGGCTTGCCGGCGAGGAGACACCTGATGAAGCTAAAATGCTTAAGCTATGGCAGGATTCACAGGGTTCCGGGCACGGGCGTAAGGAAAAAATTTCAGAATTTCAGAAAAAATTAAATAGAATCGGTCACGATGCCGGATGGCAGGTCTCTTTTAATGCAATCCTGCTGGGAGTCGCAGGTGCATGTCTTTTATCTGCTCTTTTAACTTATGTTTTTACAAACAGCAAGTTAGTGGCTGTTGCCTGTGCCCTGGTTGTCGTGTGCGGTTTTGTCGCTTTGACAAATAGAAAAATAGATAAAAGGACAGCTCTGTTCGAAAGTCAGCTTGTAGACGCATTAGGAATAGCTGCCCGTTCTTTGAGAGCGGGACATCCTTTAGCGGGGTCTTTTCAGCTCGTATCAGAGGAAATAGGCCCTCCTATTGGCGATGTTTTTTATCGTATATGCCAGGAGCAGTCGCTTGGACTGGATTTAAAAGATTCAATTCGTAAAGTCTCATCAGAAACTTCGAATACTGAATTGAGGCTTTTTGCTACTGCGGTTGCGATTCAGCTTCAAAGCGGAGGCAACCTGGCAGATTTAATGGATAATTTGCAGTCGGTGATTCGAGCGCGAATTAAACTGGTAAGAAGGGCCCGAATCCTTACCGCGCAAACAAATCTGAGCGCAAGAATCCTGATAGGACTGCCCATTTTTCTGTTCTTTTTGCTGAATATAATCAGCCCTAAATATATGTACCCGCTGTATCACACTACTTTAGGAAGATACATTTTGACGCTGACAATTGTCCTGGTTTTATTTGGCTGGTGGATAATGAAACGTATAACTGTCCTTCGTTACTAATGAATTTGGAATTGCTGAGTGTAGAATGACCGAATTTGCTATACCATTTTTAGCTTTTACTTCAGTCCTTGCGATAGGGGGTTCGTATCTGCTTGTCCATAGGCAAAAACAGAAAATGATAGAGGTCCGGCTGCAGGACAGCCGTCTCGTAAGAATGCCGAAAAAGGTAAAAAGTGAGAATTTTGAAATTTTCAGCTTCTTCGCACGGGTCGGCAATGTGGTTTCTCACGGAAATGCAAGCAGAACTCTTACTGAACAGCTGGTTCGTGCCGGACACATCGGTTCGGCGGCCCCTGCTGTTTACACAGGTATTAAAGTGCTGCTTTTTATTGCGGCAATTGTAATTTTGACAATTTTGCTTATGCCCACCGGGCTTTCAGGTTCTGTCAAGTTTATTCTTATTGCTATTGGTGCAACTAATTTGTTCTTTATACCCAATATTATAGTTGGGGCACAGGTTAAAAGCCGCCGGGAGGAAATCAAACATCATCTGCCTGAGGCTGTAGACCTGCTTGAGATTTGTGTCACATCAGGTCTGGGGCTGGATATGGCCTGGCATGTGGTATCAGAAGAAATTCGGCAGGTCAGCACGGTTCTTGGGGATGCCATGTCCTTAACAAATTTCGAGATAAACTTAGGGGCAAGCCGGGTTGAAGCCATGCGGCATATGGCTGAAAGAACCGGTGTTGATGATTTGTCTTCTTTGGCCACGATTCTGATACAAACTGAACGTTTCGGAACAAGCATTGCCGATACATTAAAAATATTTGCGGGGTCGATGCGGGAAGAAAGAACCCATACTGCCGAAGAAAGCGCGGAAAAAATGGCAGTAAAGTTGCTTTTTCCTTTAGTCGTATGTATCTTTCCAGCTGTGCTGGTTACGGTGGCGGGTCCCGCGATCATTACTATTATTAATTCAAAAATGTTTGGGAGCTAAAAATGATTTCAATTAAAGATTATTGTATTAAAACAACTAATATTTTAATGGTGCTTTCATGTATTCTTCTGTCGGGCTGCTGCAATGATGCAAATAATAGCAGCGAAAGTTTTGATGATAGAAAGTTGAATGAAGGGCTTATAAATTCATTCAATGATACATCTATGGAAAACGCGATAATTTCGCAGCATACACTGTATCCATATCATTTTATCAACGACAGCCCTAACTTAAACGACCTTGGCATGCGCGACCTTTCAATATTGGCAAAACATTTCAAGGATAATCCGGGCCAATTGAATGTGAGCCATCAAAATGCCAACGAAGCCCTTTACGCTCAAAGAACAAGTTTTATTGCTGAGCAGCTTAATAAAAGCGGAGTTGATATGTCTAAAATAATCATATCGGATGGCATGCCGGGCGGAAGCAGCATGTCTGCGGAAGATGTTCTTCTGATTAGAGCCGCGGACCAAAAGGTACGTGATACAACTCGAAAAACCAGCCCACAGTTAATGTATGACAGAACTAATAGATAATGACAGCCCAAAGACTTAGAATTGTTTTGCTTTTTGTTTTTATTAGTTTAGCAGGTGCGTTAATCTGCGGCTGTGATAAAAACAGCTCTGATAAACAAACCCAAACAAACATTCCCAAATCAGATGCAGACGCATTGTTTGACCAGAGTGCTAATCAGCCGCCCAGCTTAAAGACTCTTTATGTAACATCAGACATTTTAATTTCACAGGGACGTGATCAGAAAGCGGAGGTCATATTAACAAAAATTAACAAAGAACATCCGCAGTTCACGCCGGCATACAATAGCCTCGCAGAAATTAAGATGCGCAGCCGCAAAATTGATGAGGCAATTAAAATTTTATCTGAGGGACTTAAAATTAATTCCAAAGATACTGTATTGCTCAATAATATGGGTATGTGCTGGATGGTAAAACGAGATTACAACAAGGCACTGGATTTCTTTACCGAGGCAGCAGGTGTAAATCCGCAGAACACAAAATATCGTGCCAATATGGCAGTTGCGCTTGCGTTTCTGGGCCGGGATGTTGAGGCAAAAGCACTTTACAGACAGATTTTAACAGATAAAGAGGCCGAACTAAATCTTGAAACCATCAAAACTGCAAGGAATGCACAGGTTCATTGATACCTGAACAAACACGGAACTTCATTTTTAGTTTTTTATGCGGCAAAACCCTCCTCCGGATTTTCATATTATTTGCTTTTTTCCGCGATTTTTTCTACAGCACGGACCATCCGTCCCGCTAAAAGAAGCAGACGAATAAAGATAACAAGCCCGACTATTGTCACTACTAAAGTAAATGCTACCCCAATATTTGTTATCAGCAGCATAACCAACCCTTTCAAGAATAAATAAAATTAAATACATTAATTTGTTTATATATAATATCGGCCATTATACAAAAAAATAATAGTTTATTGCCTTATTTCAGGCCAGGAAACGCTGAGCCTTTAATCTTTTCTAATCAGGTTATAGCTGTAAATCATTAGGTTCCAAGCAAAGTTTTAGCATGTAAAATTTCCTTAGACTCAAAATCTCTCTGGTTATCGTATTTATAATAGAGGTCAAATATGGATATGTATGAGGCAATCATAGCGGAAAACAAAATTCTGGAAAAGACCACGAGAAAACTGGTGGATACGACATACGCCGAAGCCGATTTAAGGAAGCAATTAATAAATCAAATCGAAGCAAGGCTGAAGGCTATAAATGACGCCAGAGAGGTATATATTTATCCCACAATCCGCTCAACTGACCCGAGGCCCCAGCTTACAAAAGAATATGACGAACGTATTGGCAGTATACGGGGGCTCTTAAATAATTTGTTGGAGATATTTTCTAAAGCGGGCAAAGATTTTCAATATACCGCGGAAAGACTGCACACTGAAGTTGCAGATTTTACACGGTGGGAAATGAATGACGCTTTTGCTGTTTTGAAAAAACTGATTGATAATGAGACGGCCGCAGAAATAGGCGATCGGATTCGAGAACAGGAGAAACGTGAATTCCAGGAACTATTAAAAGCAATGTAAGGAGAATTAAAATGTCATACGAAGAAATGCTCGAACGTGTCAAGATGCTTGAATATATCGGAAACGAAAAAAAAGCAGACGCAGCTATCAAGGCGATATGGGGGATTATCGCAAGTTCAGTTAAAAAACCGGTAGCGGCGGAGATAACCTCGGAATTGCCTGAGCCGCTTACGGAAGAAAAATTGAGAAGACATCAGGCGCGGAAATTAAAAATAAATTCTGAAAATTTCATAAATGAAATCAGCCGGAAATTTAAAATCCTGCCAAAGCAGGCAAAGGAACTGGTAGAAGTTGTATTGCATTTGGGAGAACAGTCGCTTCAAGAACAATCCCGTGCAAAATTGAAGGAATCCGTGCCTGAAGATGTAGCTGTGTTACTTTAAAACTTTAAACGTTCGGGAAATTCAGTTCCTCAAAGGGGCTTGCGCTTAGAGCATAATGGAGAAAGGAAAAATGCGTATTTACCTTGTTCAGCACGGTCAGGCCAAACCTGAGGATACTGATCCCCAAAGACATCTTACTGAAAAGGGAATATCCGATGTGAAGAAGATGTCACAGTTTTTAAAGAACAATGGATTGCATATAGATGTTATATGGCATAGCGGCAAGGCAAGGGCCGCCCAGACAGCCGAGATTTTGGCCGAGGGGATTGTATCCGACGGGGGTGTTATTAAGCATGACGGCCTCTCGCCAAATGACGATATTAGAGCGATTAGAAACGAGCTTTTGCAAATGGATAAAAACATAATGATTGTAGGGCATTTGCCGTTCCTAAACAAATTGGCATCATCATTGATTACCGGCAAGGAGGCAATCGAGATAATTGCTTTTCAAAAGGGCGGGGCAGTTTGCCTGGAACTTAGCGAGGATAAAAAATGGCAAGTGTGCTGGATGGTGATTCCTGAACTGCTGCGATAAAAAAAATTTAAGGAGAGGTAAATGTCGGTTACGACCAAAAGAGGCGATAAGGGGCAGACTGATTTGCTCTTTGGAGAGCGCATCGACAAGGATGATTTGAGAATCGAAATTTTCGGATGTCTGGATGAATGCAGCGCGCATATAGGATTAGCCAGAAGCCAGTTAAAAGAAAGATATGCCAATGAGCTGCTCGAATCAATTCAGCGGGAGCTTTTTGTAATTGGCGCAGAAATTGCCGCATTGGATGCTAATCTTGACAACCTTAAGAAACGTATCGATGAAGGTAATGTGAAAAGAATCGAGCAGAGCATAAACGAATTTGAAAAAGACAAAAATTACGAAGAATGCTGCTTTTATCTGCCAGGCGAAAACCTTATATCTACGACGCTTGATGTTGCGCGAACAGTTACGCGGCGGCTGGAACGGCGATTAGTAACATTTAAAAAGCAAAATCTGTTGCGAAATGACCATATCCTTCCCTATATAAACCGGCTCAGCGACCTCTTTTTTATTCTTTCCCGCCGCTATGAAAAACAAAGTAAAAAACTATAGGATTTTAACCTTGAGCGGAAATCGAACCATCAGGATTAAGTGAAAACTTCGTTCCAAAAGGAATTCCTTCTCTATTTAAAAGATCATGCAAATATCCGGATTCTTTTTTGCCGGCGCGATTAAGCCTGAACTTTTTTATTTGCATTGGAATCATTTGCAGCTTCACAGGTTTTGCCTTCTCAAGCGTTACAAAGTACATAAGCGAGAGGTCACCCCTGAATTCTTCGTAGCCGCCTATTCCCTCGTAATCGTTGAAGAAATCTCCACATCCATACAGTACGGGTTTACCTTTGTAAATTTCAACTGCGCGGACATGATGTGATGAGTGCCCCCATATAATATCAATGCCGGCATCAATCAATTCGTGCGCAAATTCTTTTTGTGAAGAAGATATTTCATAGCCCCAGTTGCTGCCCCAGTGTATCGAGAGGACCGCAAAATCATTTTCTCGTTTATTTTTTAAAATATTATCTATTAAACACCGGCGTGTATTACTCGAAAAATCAGAGAGCAAATTTACCCCCGCCTTATTTTCCCCGGCAGCCCATTGGTAAGGCACACCGCTGGTAACGGAACCTAATGCAAAAACCAGCACTCTGTCGCTTAATTGTGCTTTATCGAGGATTGCGGGTTGCTGTGCCTCTTCTAATCTTAAACCCGCTCCGGCGTATTTTATTTTGACTTTTTTTAATGAATGCAGGGTCTCTTTTAGCCCTTCATATCCCCAGTCCAGCAAGTGGTTATTCGCCAGGGTACAGCAGTCAATCCCTGCAGCTTTCAGGCAGCCTATATTTTCAGGATTCATGCGATAAAGTACTTCTTTATTCGGCCATGGAGTGTCGCTTCGAGTTACGGCGGTTTCCAGGTTTATTATTCTAAAATCAGGGGCGAATTTATCTAACTCCTTTAAAGCATCACCCCAGATATAACCGAAGCTGACCGGACGGCTTAGCGGCCCATTTACAATTTCCCCCAGCCGGACATAATTCCGTGCATCGGTAACTACCCGCTCATATAACAGCGGTTTTCCGGGATTCGGCAGAATCTGGTCGATACCTCTGCCGGTCATCACGTCTCCGCAAATAAACAGTTTAACAGGATTGCTCATTTGTTGTGCCTATTGAGAATGTTTTTTTGTAAATTCTTAAGTGGCCCGCCTTCTAACCAGGAGCCATTTTTTCCTTATTTATAAAAGAGTACAGCTTTTTGCAATAACAGGTTAATTAATTCTCAGATTTTTCAGAATTTGCTTTCATATTACTTACGCGAATTTTACACCCGATGATCGGCAATGATAGCTTGTTATTGGATTTTCGACAGTATATATAATGAATTATTAAGGTAAAAATAAGATAAATACTTATAGCGGGTGTCCACCAGATAGAGGGAAAATTCTGTTATTGTATTCAATTGAAGTAAAATTCGAAGCCGCCAGATAAGCGGGATATATAAAGGCAGGTAAGCCAAAAGAAAGATTTGCACAAAGGATTGTAAAATGAGTAAGTCTAATAGCCAGAATATGGGGGCGTCCGGGCCGGCAATTAACGAGAGGCCAACTTCCACCCAACTTACCAACTTCTCGCTTGTTTCGGGCGGCCCGCTTTTTCAGTTCTATCTTCGGTCAAAGTTGGCACGGCCTTCATTGGAACTGGTCCACAGGCGGATTTTAGCAAGCGCTCTGATTACATGGTTACCTCTGCTGGTGTTTACGGTAATAGCTGGGAATTTCATGGATGGCGTCAAAGTTGCCTTCTTATTTGATTTAGATGCCCATATCCGGTTCCTGATTTCATTGCCGCTCCTGGTTGCGGCAGAGGTAACGGTGCATCGCCTAATACGGCCGTCGGTGGAGCAATTCCTGGTTCGCGGGCTGATAGCGCCCGAGGACCGGCCGCGATTCGATGCCATCCTCTCTTCGACAATGCGCCTACGAAACTCTGTTATCATCGAATTGGTTCTTTTATTGGTCGCGTTTGTGGTAGGGTACTGGGTATGGCGCACACGACTGACTCTGAATGTCGCCACTTGGTATGCCATCCCCGTGGAAGGGTCGATGCGGCTCACGTGGGCGGGATGCTGGTACGCATTTGTCAGCCTGCCTATTGTCAGGTTTATGCTGTTTCGCTGGTATTTTCGGCTCTTGCTTTGGTACCTGTTATTATGGAAAGTATCACACCTGCCTTTGCGTTTGAATCCGCTGCACCCTGACCGTTCCGGCGGTCTCGGATTTCTAAGCAACGCAATTACCTTCTTCGGACCGATTCTTACCGCTCAGTCTGCCTTCCTTGCCGGACTGCTTGGAAACCGGATTTGGCATGAAGGAGCGAAGCTGCAGAGTTTTAAATTCGAGATATTGGGCTTGGTTGTGTTTTTGCTGCTGCTTGTGCTGATACCGCTTGGTTTCTTTGCCTTTAAGATGTACAAGGCCAGAATATTGGCATTGCACCAGTTCGGGAAATTGGCAAGCAGTTATGTTAACAAGTTTCGACAGAAGTGGATGCAAGGTGACAAGACTCCTGACGATGAGCTGCTTGGCAGCGGGGATATCCAGTCGCTGGCCGACCTGGCGAACAGTTACGGTGTGGTTGGTCAGATGCGGACGTTAGCGTTAGACAAGGGCACGGTGCTGCGCCTGGTGTTCCTCATCGTTTTGCCGCTGGTGCCTCTGGTGCTGACGATGGTGCCGCTCAATGAGATTGTTCGGCGATTGATGTCGATACTTTTATAAGAGTAATCGAGCGGCCTGTAGTAGCGAAGTCTGAATTCAACCCCCATCCTACGGCGTTGGTTTCTTTAGTCAAGTCTTTAATACAGAGGCACTTTGCCGCTTACTTGGCTGCGGCAGTTGGAACAACTCCATATTTATCCGTGACGGACTTGAGCACATCCTGACGAAACCTGAACCAGGTGCAAGTCGGGATGAATTTGATTTGGCCGGTTTTAGTGTCTTCGAAGGCAAATGCGCCTCTGCAGTTGGCCAGACGGTTGGATTCCACTGCCTGGTATTGTTCGAAGGGAAGGACACCGACTCGGAGAACTCTAGCGATACCGCAAGCTCGAGAAAAGGCTCTCTCGATGCGCTCACCTTTGATGGCGCGCCATAGTGTAGATAATATAATACGAACAGGTCTGCCCTTGAAGATAGCACTGTAATTGGGCGCTATCCAAAGAAACGGGAACAGTGTCTTAATGACGATTGCCTTTCCCAGCCAGCGGTCGGGAAATTTTTCAGGATTATACCTGGAAAGCCGTTGGTTCATTTTTTTGGTTCTGTTAGTGAGGATTTCGAACAGTTTGCCGATAGGGAGTTTCAGGTAATGATTGATGCTGCGATATTCTTTTCCGTCTGAGACGAGGAAGGTAGCTGATTCGCAGTTGGGATGTACCCCGCCAAACATAAATTTATCGGAGTGCCTGTTTTTGGAGAAGAAGGACCTGGCCGGGGTCAAGAGATGGACAAGTCCGGCGGAGATGAACTCGACTTTGCCCCCAGGGACGCATTTTTGAACGGCCGCTTCAACATCCTCAACGGTAGTGGTGATGTCAGTGCCGCCAGCGCCCGGCGCGGAGTCCTGTTTCAACGGGATAATACCGAGTTCATCAAAGACGTCCCTGTACTGGTGGCAGACCTCTATAAGGTCGCCGACATAATCGTCGTTAACCCCGCTGCCAACGCAACTGAGGATAGTGTGCTTGTAGCGGTTATATTTTTTGATGTTCTCGAGCGCTTTGAGTTTTTTCTCGTAAGCGCCTTCGCTTCTTCGCATTTTGCGATAGATTTCGGGGTTTCTGCCGTCGAAGGAGAAACGAAATCGTGTTTTTGTTTCACACAATTTACGGCAGTATTCTTCATCGGCCAATTTCAGGCCGTTGGTGACGACCCTGGCCCTGAGGCCATACGAACGAGCCATCTTTATGATATCGAATAAATCGTGGCGGATGGTTGGCTCTCCGCCGTATAATTCCACAAAGGGTTTGGTTTTAAAGGTTGCCAGCTTCTTGAATATTTTATCGAAGTATTCGAGCGGGGGATTATATTCGGTTCCGAACTGGACACTGGCAATGCACATTGGGCATTGCATATTGCACTTATTTGTGGTTTCGACGAATACGATTGCGGGATCATGGTCGATATTGCAGGAGCCGCATTGAAGATTACAGTTGCCGCCCTTTTCGGCGACATAGCCCCAAGCCTGACGTTTTCGCTGCCAGACCTCGGCGTTGGAGCTTATAAGTGCTTCGGTGATTCCGCAGGTGGGACAGTCCTTTGTGAGATAAACTTTTCCGTCCCTGATTGTATGTCTCGCTGGGGCGTCGTTCTTGCATTTTCCGCAAATACCGGTATTATTCGGCAGTGCCATATAAACTCTCCTTTTTTTATACCCTGCCGATTATAAAGTAACCGACGTAAAGCTGCAAACTAAAAAACGACTTGGTGTCGCCTTTCAGCGAAGGGGGCTACTGCAGCCGCTGGTTTAACCGGTGGTCGTTTACTTTGTGCCGGATTCCGCAGGCGCCTCTGTTTGACTGGTCTGACTGGACTTGCCGAAAATCTTCTTAAACGGACATTCGCCGCCGCTGCAGCCGCAACCGGACGTAACCAAGCCTATTAAAAAGAGTAACGTCAAAATCAGGATTGAATTCCTGTGTTTCATTTTGTTTCCTTTCCAAACAATCTAAAAAGAGTCTTTCATAACCGAAAAGCGGGTTATTCTTTAGACTTTAAACCGCTCGCTTTCCCGAATACATAACACATTACCTACGAATGCTTTATATCGAAATGTTCTTTAAATCTTAAAATATTTTTGTCAAACTGAAAATCCGCCGCCATGGCCGAATCTGGCCCATAACTAATCCCGACTTATGTGACCTTATCCGGCTGCACTTTTTCGACTAATGAGTCGTGTTAGGGTAGAAAATACTGTAATTTTGAGAGGTTTTAAGAACTTATAACAATCGAAACACGTATTCCAATAAAATTACAGAGGGAATATAATATTGAAAGGCGAGAAAAATGAGAAACCTGTTATTGCTTTCAGCAGTGTTGTGTTTGATTAGCTGTTTTTGCGGCTGCCAACACGCGGGAAAAACGCTGTATGCCCAACCTACGGGTGAGTTGTATTCCTTTAAAGTTCGAGATATTGATGGCAAAGAAGTTTCACTTTCCGAATATAAGGGAAAGGTCCTGCTTATTGTAAATGTCGCCAGCGAATGCCGCTTTACCAAACAATATCGTGATTTGGAAAAGCTTTATAGAAAATACAAAGACAGGGGCTTTGTTGTACTTGGCTTCCCGGAGAACGATTTCGGCGGCCAGGAGCCTGCTTCCAATGCCGAAATAAAAGAATTCGTCAGGAGCGAATTCGATATTACCTTCCCTATGTTTGCAAAGATTTCAGTCAAAGGCGACGATATTGACCCGCTATACGCCTATCTGACGGACAAAGAGCGAAATGCTCCTTATGGCCGCCCGCTTGAATGGAATTTTGCCAAGTTTCTCATTGATCGGGAAGGCAGAACAATAGCCCTTTTCAAATCGGAGGTCAAACCGTTTTCACGGAAGCTGATCTCACGTTTGGAGGCCGCTCTAAACAAATAGTGGGTGCCGACAAAATTGGGTCAATGCTTAACTTCTATAGATATAAACCCTCTCGGATTTTAACGGACTACTTTTACTGATGGTTTTTTAAATAGACCCTATGCTGTTAATGTCGATAACACATTGAGGAAAGAAAAGATTTGCGAAAGCAAATTTATTTATATATATATTCAGATGATGAATTAAGTTTTTTAATGAATTAATTGGAGTGTCCATAGTGAAACTTTTTAAATTTGTTTGGGTTGGAGTATTTGTTTGTCTCTTCAGTGTCGGGGTCCTTTCCGGGGCCCCTACAAAAGCCATTGATTTTTCGGAAGTGAACTGGGTAACGCAAAATCCCCCCACATGCGAAGATTTTGCATCTTCTGTGCACGTAATCGAGTTCTGGGCCACCTGGTGCAAGCCATGCATAAAGCAGATGCCTCATATGATGACCCTTGCAAAAGAATATGAGAGCCACAACGTGATTTTCACAGGGATTTCCGTGGACCGGTCAATCAAAGATGTTCGCAAGTTTGTTGAAAAGAAAAAAATAAACTACCACATTGCCATGGACAACGGTCTTAGCGACACCTTGGGCGTTGACGGTATTCCGAGGGCCTTTATCATAAGCCATGAAGCGAAGATTTTGTGGAGCGGAAATCCGAGTGATGCCAAGTTTGAGGGTACTCTGAAATCGGCGGTAAATGCTGCACCCAAAGCGATGCTGGCCGGAGTCGACCTTGGACAATTTTCACACTTGAGAATTAAGCTGTGTGGAGGCAGGAATTTTGCCAAAGCGTACTTGGAACTTGAGGACCGCGTTAAAAACGGTGATTCTTCCGAAAAGATTTTCGCGGGTAAAATTTTAGACCTGATCAACACTAAACTTAGTGAAAAGATTGCGGCGGCTCAGCTGATACAAATTGAAGACCCAAAGGCAGCTCTGCAAATCTATAAGGAAATCATAGACAATTACAGCGGTATAAACCTCACTATCAAGGTTGAGCCGGTGTATTTAGAGCTTCAAAAGAAAACAAAAATAACCGCGCATATGCCTGAAATCATCCCGGCGGAAGCCAAAAACGGCTAAAAAACTCGCTATCATCAACTCTGCGGATTGCTGTCGAGGATGATTGTCTCGGTTGGACTGAGGACTTGATAACGTATGTTTCGCCAGCGTAAGCTTTTGCCGAAGCTCGAAGAAATAATAAGAATCAGCATAAACAGTGACCACAGCCAGAAACCGAGAATGTCAGTGGCGCATGCAGCTCTCAACTGAGGCCAATCTTTTTCGAGCAGCTTGCTTATCATCTTCTGACGCAGTATTGCCTGGAGAAGCTGGCTTGTTAAGAAGAAAACGGGTATGGCGGCAAAAAGAAGAGGGTTTTTATATTCAAAAGTTACGGCATAGACCGTGACGGCCGCGGTCGTCCAAAGAGT
>CAYSKP010000049.1:0-1531 GCA_964431645.1 uncultured Pirellulales bacterium | reverse complement strand
AACCTTCGTTATGCCCGCCGGGGAAACTGATGATGTCACGCACCCCAGGATAGACCAGAGAAGGGTCCCGCAACAATTCCTCATTATTGCCATCCCGCCTGCCAATCCATAACTGGTTTGGTTTTTCCGATTCCCAGGCAGCCGCTTTTTTAGAACCGTCAATTTCAAAATATAGCCGGTTTTTTCTGCCTGCTGAGACCTGACTTACAGTCAATACCCCTTTGCCGCCGTTATCAAATCTTAACATCACTGTCGCGTAATCTTCTGTATTTATTCTGACGTCCTTATAATCCTCTGGTTTGAGAATCTTTCCCGCATATGTCTCCACAGGCTTCAATGGCTTCTTTCTTGTCTTGTGAAATGTCGCGAAATCCGCGAACACTTCAACGATTCTCAACCCTGAAACATATTCAATCAAATCAATCCAGTGCGAGCCGACATCCGCAATCGCGCGTGACTTACCCGATAGTGATGGCTCAAGCCGCCAGTTGTAATCCGTCGGATAGAAAAGCCAGTCCTGCAGGTATGAGCCGTGGATTGCGAATATCTGGCCCATGTCGCCTTTGGCAGCCATCTGCCTTACCTGCCGCATCAATGGATAATAGCGAATATTGAAATGAACAGCATTGACGACCTTATTTTTCGCGGCCAGCTTAATTAGCTGCTCACCCTCGCTGGAAGTTATCGCCAATGGCTTTTCACAAACGACGTGTTTTCCCGCTTCAATTGCTTCTTTCGACATCGCGTAATGCAGATTATTCGGCGTGCAGATATGGACCGAGGCGATGTCATCATCGGCAAGCATATCACGGTAGTTGCCATAATAATTTTCGATGCCAAGTGCGGCTGCCTTTGTTTTCGCTGTCTGCTCATCGACATCCGCTAATGCCGCAACTTCAACAGTCCCCAGCCTCCTCAAGGCCTCGATATGCGCCGGCCCTATGAATCCTGTCCCTATCACTCCAACTTTTATCTTGTCCATTATCTATTTACCTTTAAGCTTGTAACATTCTTCCATAATTGCTATTGTCGCCGTCGCGCCGAAACGTGTGCAGCCGGCATCCCGAACCTTTAATGCCATTTCAAGTGTTCGTACTCCCCCCGCAGCTTTTACCTGCACTTTATCTGAAACCGATTCCCTCATTAGTTTCAAATCCTCTATAGTCGCCCCGCCGCCGGCAAATCCCGTCGATGTCTTTACCCAGTCAGCCCCCGCCTCTTCGCAGATTTTGCATGCGATTTTCTTTTGCTCATTGGACAGGTAATAATTTTCAAGAATGACTTTCACAAGCACCTTGCTTTTATGTGCGGTATCGACGACAGCCTTTATATCTTTTTTTACATAATCCAAATCGCCGCTTTTGAGTTTGCCGATATTGAGCACCATATCTATCTCAAGTGCGCCGTCTTTTATCGCCTGCTCGGCCTCGAAAACTTTTGTTTCGGTCTTATTATAACCGTGAGGAAAACCGATTACAGTCGTCGGCTTGACATCAGTTCCTTTCAGCAATTTTGTCACCAAAGGCAGGGC
>CAYSKP010000048.1:0-8279 GCA_964431645.1 uncultured Pirellulales bacterium | reverse complement strand
TTCATATTTAAGAGGTAATTCACTGATACAAGCTCCCGATTCAGCTATCTGTTCGAATAGAATTTTATTTTCGGGCGGAAATATATGTGCTAACCCGCAGCCTTGAACTGCAATAGTCCGGCCATTGCCTGCAAGAGCACCTTGGTGAGCTGCGGTATCTATACCTCTGGCCATTCCTGAACAGATCGTAAAACCAGCACTTGCGAGCACATGTGCGAATCGTGATGCCTGCTCACTGCCATAAAAACTGCACCGCCGAGAGCCCACAATCGCTACACTAAGTGTATCCGATTCAATTAGAGTTCCTTTAACATATAAAACAGGCGGCGGGTCATATATCTGCTTTAGTTGGGCCGGGTATCGTTCATCCTGTAGATGCAAAATCCAGACACCAAGTTTATTAGCCAGTTCTATTTCTGCTTCAACATCAGTCTTGTTGCGGCTTGCTGCTATTTTTTCAGCTGTTTTAGTTCCTATATCTTTGACTTTAGATAGTTCGCTGACCGAAGCACCAAGAGTTCTATCAATTGAGCCAAAAAAATTCATAAGACGGCTAAATGTAACAGGTCCGACACCATCTGCACCGGCTAGTTTTAGCCATTTATCAATATCTGGAGAGTTTGGTTGCATTGTGTATTCCTAAAAAAGCTTGAATTCCAATCAAGTATATGCCTTTTTTGAGCGTTTGGTCAAGTGAATATCGAAGACTCTTAAGAGAACAAAACTTTTTTCAACTCGTAACATCAAAATACAACATCATTTAAGGAAAAATTCAATTATTATAAGCAATGTTTATACCATATTTAGATTTACTAATACAATTATTGTAATCTAGCAAAAATAAGAACGTCCGGTTGGAGATGTAAGTGCTTTTGTTGCAGATACATGCATTCATTTTTAGTCTAAAGCAAAGCTATATAGGCAATTACCTAATGTAAGGAATTGAAATTCATATGGTATTGTGTTATACTTATAGTTCTATGGCAAGTAATGTTTCCAAAACTCGGAAGAAACAGAGCAAAAGCCGTCTGCCCAAAACGGCCGTGGTAGCATCGCGCAAACCCTTCAAAATCTATGATGAGGCCATAAAATACCTTTTTAACAGAACTAACTATGAGCAAGAAAAACACTTACGGTATAACATAGATACGTTTAATTTAAAGCGGATGGAACATCTGCTTTCACTAATCGGCAATCCTCAAAGCAAAGTTGATACAGTTCATATAGCCGGCACAAAAGGCAAAGGCAGCACAGCTACAATGCTGGCTAATATGCTGCAATCAAATGGCTATAAAGTTGGTTTATATACTTCCCCTCATGTTGTTGACCTGCATGAACGGATAGCTGTTAATTCGGAAATGATAAACAAAACAGCAATGCTGGGCCTGCTTAATCGCATATATAAACCCGTTGAAACTTTATCCAAAACAAGCACGCCTACCTTTTTTGAGATAATGACAGCAGTTGCCTTTATGCATTTTGTCGATTGCAAAGCGGATGTGGCGGTAATTGAAACAGGCCTCGGCGGCAGATTAGACAGCACAAATGTAATAAAACCAAAGGTTGTTGGGATTACAAATCTCAGCTATGACCATCAAAAACAGCTTGGAAGCACCATTGAAGATATCGCCAAGGAAAAGGCAGGGATCTTTAAGCCAGGTGTTCCGATTGTAACGGTTCAGCAGGACCCAAATGCTCTGCGGATTTTAAAGGCACATGCCGCATCGGTAAAAGCACCACTGAGCGTAACCGGCATAGATATCGATTTTTCACACAGATTTGAAACATCTTCTGAACATGGTCCCCATAACCGCGTCTGCCTAACAACTCCTACCAGCAAATTCGAGCATTTTAGAGTTCCTCTTTTGGGGATACATCAGGCGGTAAATTGCGGCCTTGCCCTTGCGATGCTTGATAAATTAAAAAGTTGCGGCTTTAAAATAGATAATGAAAAAACAATTGAAGGACTGGCTAGAGTAAAACTGCTCGGCCGGATGGAGATGATTTGCGAGGACCCGCGAATTCTCATAGATGGAGCGCATAATGCCGCCAGCATCAGGGCGCTAATGCATGCAATAGGCCAAAGCATACCTTATGATTCGATGATAGTGATCTTCGGCTGTAATGAAGATAAAGACGTTACTGGAATGCTGCAGGAATTGCAGTTCGGCGCTGACAAGGTGATTTTTACACGCAGCAACTCGGCAAAGGCTATGTCACCGGATGAATTGGCTGAAAAATATATCGCTATATCAGGAAAAATGTGTCAGACCGCTCCTGCACTTGGCGAAGCCCTTCGGCTTGCCAAAAGCGCTGTAGGCAAGGAAGACCTTATCTGCATCACGGGAAGTTTCTATCTTATTGGTCAGGCAAAGGTTCGATTTCAGACCACTTTGAGTATTTAAACTGTACACTTCATTTTTCGCAATCAAGGGTATTGATGAAGCTTTCAATCATTATACCGGCCTATAATGAATCTGGTAAAATCGCAAAAGATATAGAATTCGCCTGCCGGTTCTTTCAGAAGAACAATTTGCAGGGTGAAATCATAATTTCAGACGACGGCAGCACAGACAGCACTGCTGACCAGGCCGATAAAGCCGGACGGATATTTTGCGGCAAAATATCTTTTTTGGTAATCCGAAATCCTCAGCATCGGGGAAAAGGGTTTGCTGTTCGTCAGGGAATTATGAAAGCTTGCGGGGATTATATAATGTTTGCGGATAGCGGTGAATGTGTCCCCTTCGATAATATTTTGCGGGGTTTAAATATGCTAACAAGCGGTCAGTACCAAATAGCGCACGGCTCACGAAATCTCGCAAAAGAAAATATAAAAGTTGATCATAATATTTATCGACATATTTTTTCAGAACTGTTCCATTTTTTTGTGGTCAAAATGATGAAGATTCCTGTGGAGCTTACTGATACTCAATGCGGTTTTAAAATCTACAGGGGTGATATCGCTCATTTGCTGTATGAACAATCCAAAACTGATGGTTTTATGTTCGATATTGAAATAATAAGACGTGCGCTAAAGCAGCATTGCACTATAGCGGAATTCCCGGTTGACTGGAGCTGTGACCCTGACAGCAGATTGTCGCCTGCAAAACATTTTTGGGAAATACTTTCAGAATTAATCACAATACGAAGAATAACATAGAAATTATTCGTTAAACTTTGTATTGTCCCATTTACCAAAACGCAGAAGGTTTTTAGTTTTTTTCTTACTTTTTCCTGCGATAATTAAAAGAGCAGAAATGTCCGGCCGCTTCTCACAAAATGTCCGCACTGAATTAACCGGCATCACCATAATAGCCGTCGAAAGGGCATCTGCATAAGCCGCAGTTTTCGCCATTGACCATGCTCCCAACCTTTTAACCGGTTTTCCGGTATGCGGATTTATTATGTGCTGACCTTTCCGGATTCCCGAGGCGCTAATAGCTCTGTATGAAAGATAAATTTTCGATATCAACTTACTGTAATCTTGCGGATCTGATAACGATATTGGCCATCCGTTTAATCCATCGGGAACACCAACAGGTAAAACGGTGCTCTGCCCTGCCGATATAAGCGCCTTTTCTATTCCCCATTGTCCAAGCACTTCATTGATTTTATCCGCAGCATAACCCTTACCAATAGCCCCAAAATCAACCCGGACACCTTTCTTTTTTAATTTAACTGTATATTCCGAATTGTTTAGTTCTATGAGTTTATTTCCGGTTCTGCTGAGTGCCTTTATCAGCTCCTTTTCAGATGGTTTACGCGGCTTTTTATCTTTATCTTGCCAGCAATCGTATATAGGCCCAATCGTGACATCAAATGCACCTTTTGTTTGTTTTGCGATTTCAATACTTGTTTGGAGACATTCAAACGTATTAAGCCCAAGCTGCAGAGGTTCGCCCTTGGCAAGTGAATTAATTCGAGAAACATCACTGTTTTCTATAAAACGGCTTAAATTATTTTCAATCCGGTCCAGCTCCTGAAATGCAGCAAATGCGGCCTGCTCAGCGTAACCGGCATCAGGATGGATGATGAATATCTCAAAGACAGCAGCCATTGCATTATGCCGAAAACGCCTTAAATTAGAAATCCCGAAAAGGTCTTTTTCAAATGAAATAGTTTCAGATTGCGGCTCAGACATAAATATTTTATTTAATAGCAGGTTAATCTGTTTTATTTGCCTGCCGGCTATCCCATAAATCTTTTGTTATATATCCTTTTATTTCAACTGCAGGCCTAAGCTCTATACCCCTTTCGAACAAGGGGAGATAAAGATTTTTCTGTCCAGGCGGTGAGATTTCAAACAATCTGCTTATCAGTTTTTCCTGAATTTCCGCAGAAGCTATTACAAGCGGTGCCGCTGATTTAATTTCATTAACATCATTATAATAACCGGCATTTTTAAATGCCCTAAGATACCACGGCAGCGGCCAATAATCACTACCTGGGCAAACTACCCACACAGGCATGTCGTGCCCCATCGGGTTATCTCGCGAAACTTCCTCGACTCTGTATGCGATTACCAGCACATCTTTTGTCGGATGCGCATAGACATAAGGATTGGACAAGCTTGTATAAGAATAAAAATTCCCGACAAACGCCTGCAAGCCTATGTCTATTGTGAATGTCGCGAAAAAACATGATGCCAATACCCGTGAGGGAAACCGCAAAAATGTTTTTAAGTTTATATTGGATATAAACTGTTCTATCATCCTCCATATCGCAATTACACCAATTGCGGCAACCAAAATCAATGCTTGATAAAAATTCAAAAGGCACCATGGTGTTTTATAAGGAATAGCGCAATAGATTAAAGTCATTATGATTGCATAAATGGCGAGAAATTTCAGAAGATTATAATCAACTCCTGGTATTTCTCTTTTGTTGAAAATAAATAGAAGACCTATAATAGATAGAATGACAATAAAACCTTCGGTCCATGGTGCAGAACCTTCGACTTTATTATAGACAAGCAATTGAAAGTAATAATACCATGGATGAATATGGAACTGGTTAGTCCCCGCTCGATTAAAATAAGTCCCGAAAGCTCCGAATGAATCGATCAGTCCTTGCGGATTTTTAAGAAATGAAGAGAAAAACAGCCCCCATATAAATAACGCACCGGAGATTGCCAAAATCAAATGACGCATGCGAAATAAGGAAAAAAGCTGTGCAGTGCCTTTAGAACTCACTATTACAATAGCCAAAGAAATTACAACAGCTCCAAAAGCTATAACGCTTGTTTCTTTTGTCGCAAAGCACAGACCTGCCAGGATCCCCGTCCGCAATGCCCAGGTCCAGCTTTGGTTTTTTATATATCTGTAACCGCATGCAATCATCCCAAATGTAAAACAAACCAGGAGCATTTCAGGAATATAATACCGGCTGTAAAAAACAAATGCCGGAGAAATGGCGGTAAATAAAATAGCAACAAAAGCCGCGGGTTTGCCGATGCCGTCAAATATAAGCAGCGGCAGCAAAATCAAAATTAATCCGAAAAATACAGGAACAATCCGCAGTGTGATTTCAGTCAAAGAAGCATATGTATGATGGCCCGAAAATAAGGCAGGGATTAATGTAAAATAATTCAGCGCAGGCCCATGGTATTCTGTCGGGTCATATCGATAATTATTTGTCTCCAGAAGCTGCCCAAAGCGATACGCGTGAACTGCTTCATCGCCGTGCATCGGGCGGATCTCCAATTGCGAAATCCGCAGCGCTGCGGCCAAAATCAGGACGGCTGATACTGCGGTTAAAAATTTCATCTACTTCATTTCGCAGGCGTTCCGAAAACCTCGACCTCAATATAATTATTCAGGTCGTTTGCATTGTTACCGTTGCTGTAACACCTGACATAACGGCCAATCACGCCCTTGGCATCTATGAGCTTACCCTCCGCGGTTTCAACATAATTTCTATCTTTGCCTGTGCCAAATCCCAATGTATTATCATTGTCATTATTGAAAATAGTTTGGACATTTTTAATGAAATCCGGCTCACTGGCAACCTGAACAATAACATCCTTATAAACGCGGGCTTGTTTATGATAATGCCAGATAACGACCGCATAGATATTATAAGAAGCTCCTAAATCGATTGTTGCATACTGTTTTAAAGGCCCTAATTCTACATAGCTGCCGTCAGTAGCCTCTTTATCACCATCTGTCAGCATCTCAATTTCGCCCATTATCGGCTGCTCATCGGAGCTTTTTATGGGCTTTTTAAAAGCAACATTGGTCGTCCCTTTGGGAGCATAAAACGGCTCTCTTGCTTTACCTAACGGCTTTTCAAGGTTAGCGATACCCTGAAAATTTTGCGGAGTTCCAACGAACTGCGGTTTTGGCAAAACCAATGGTATCGGGGCTAAATCACTCGATGGCTTGGCTGCCGAGGCATTTGCATCCGGTGTATTAGTGTCTGTGGTTTTTGTTTCTGCTTTAGGACATGCGGTAAATCCCAATAAAATTAATGCAGCCAATATGATGCAAATATTTTTGTGAGCCATTTTAGATTCATCTCCATCGTTTATTTAATAAAGTTATTTCCTGCAATTAAAAGGATTTTATTATCTTACCGGGTATTTGTCAATCTTAACTGAAAGACGTAAGTTCTTTATTATCAAGCTGTTTTAGAGGCAAGCTCGCAGCTTGCCTGAAATTTTACGCCCTTTTTTAGTTTCTTGTTCGAAATTTATATGCTAACTGCGGCGAACAATAATTACCCAATCTTTATCTACTTCTTCGGGAGGCAGGCCTAAAGGCATTTTGCCCGGTCCTGTTAATTCATCTGACTCTTGTTTTTTAAGCTCTCCCGTTCTTGGGTTAAACCATTGCAGCGTAAATCTGCCTTCAGGAAGCTGCATCTCTGTTATGCCTCCATCTGGAAGATAAATCGCATATATCTCATTTTTCTTGGCAAGACACCAGCCTTTTGAAACAAGCTTATCATCAGCAATCATTTCATTAAAGGGTAGATTTGATTTAAAGAAATCAACTGCGTACTTAGTCATATCCCACATATGTTCACGGCTTCTCAAGTCTTCGCAATTCCGGTCGTTATTTGGATATTTGTAGCCAAAGTACCATTCGCAGCCAGCACCCCCTGCCATTAAGTTTCCCCATAACACATATTTACGAACTCTATCGTGCCAGTAATCATTCGCATCCGGCATTACTCCTATATCTGCCGGCCCAATTTCATCTACACAAACGACCCATTTCCTGCCTGTATCAGACGCCTTGACCCATTTGAGTGTTTCAAGATGTGCTCTGTTGGCATCGCCCATCTGAAGCGAAGGTCCATCAAAATCAGCAAAGTTCAGCAATGGTTTGTAAACTTTGTCATACTGACCGGGAAAGGTATGAACCACAATAGGATGGTCATAGGGATCAAGGCTCCGGATGAACCTGGCAAAATCGAGCCGCTGCTGATGAGTATTTGTGTTTTCCTCACCTAAATTCCACTGGAGCGCCGGATGATGTGCAAAACGGGCTGCCAGCTCACGATAATAAAGCTTCCTCTGAATTCCCAGCTCGCCGCCATCTAATCCCTGGTCGTTTTCTGTCTCTTGTGTAACGACATGCAGCATTATGCCCAGTTTATCCATGTGAGAAAAAACAATTTCCCACTGGTCCAATTTACTGCAATCGAACCGCAGTTTTTCATTAGGGTCTGTCCATGGCCATGTGTCTTTACCATCTCCCCCATCAATGTTATAGGTCAAAAAGTAAACACTATTCACACTTTTTGATGCGAGATAGTTTAAAGCGCCAATTATATTTTTGCCTTTACCATTTTTCCAAGTCGGGTCACCGCTCTTGTAATCCCCCGCATGAGGTGCAAATTTATGAATAAACTCTTTATCTGCACCTTCATTAAGCCCTTTTATCGCTCCAGTATCGTATGTTGCGTCAAAATCAGCATAGCCAAGAAAATTTTCAGGGCTGTCTGCCCCCGCCTTCAGGAGATACTCACCAGTTTCGGCAAATTGCAGAAAATGGCCTCCAACATAGAGCAGCAAACCTCTGCCTCGATTATCAGGTGGTTTCTTGTCAGTCGGTAAAATTTCAAATGTCCCTGTTACTCCATTCAGACTTACTTCATTGCCTTCATTCGGCTCGATTGATATCGCGATATTTTTGCCTGTTCTAAAAGAAACAGTATAGCTCCATAAACCTGTCCTTTCAGGCATAAAATGTGCACGCCATTTGTTTCCATTATCTGCACTGGTTTGGCCTGCGTTACCGTCGGCCGCATAGAACCCGGGGACAATAATTTGC
>CAYSKP010000047.1:0-8770 GCA_964431645.1 uncultured Pirellulales bacterium | reverse complement strand
CTTGATAAAATCATCGATGAAATGCAGGCAAGACGGGCTGAATTTATGAGAGATTTCAATCGGCCTGATACAAATGGGCCGCGTGACCCGAACAGGTTCAGGAGATTCGGCCCGCGTGACCCCAATTCACAGACACGGCAGGGTCAGCAAGCTCGACAATTTCGGATGCCAGAGCCATCGAGAATGAGAGAGCGTTCCGCAAGAACGAGCGCCGACTCAAGAGTCAAAATGGCACAGTTCCGACAAGATATGTTTAATCGAATGCAGGAAAGAGGGATACAGATGGGACCGGGTGGTCGGGGCGGTTTTGGCGGACCGGGCGGCTTTAGAGGTCCCGGCGGCACTCGTCCATAATAATTTACCCATAACATTCCGCGGGGCCAATGACGTTTTTAAACAGGCCTTTTTCACAAAAGAATTGTCGGATTGAGGTGCAAAGGTGGCACTTACCGGCATACAAATCCAAGGGGCTAAAGCCAGCTTTAACAGCTTCATCAAGTAATCCTGCAGGGCCGGAATGGAATAATTTTTCAATAAATTTTTCATTAGATGGATGCCAAGATTGCCATATTTCGGCAAGCGATTGTTTTGTTAAATTGCCGATGATTATGCCGCTGCATGTGCCGCTAAAGACATTGCCGAACGGATCGATATGCACGCCTTTTGAATCGAGAAAAGATTTCATGCAATTTGATTTTGAGATTTCATCTATGGTTTTATTCGCATTGAATTGGGCAATCAATGCGGCCGCCCTGCCAGTGAATCGACAAGGATAATCCTTAATTGTTTTTAGATATTCTATTTGGCGTTGGTTCAAAGAAGCGTTTTTTATTTCAATTGGATTATCGAGATATTTTTCCCATCGAACGAGGACTCTTTTTTCACCAAGCAATTCTTTCGCCGTTTTTGCCAATCGCCTGACCAGTTCAATATCAACATACTCCTGATGAAAGGGGTCGCAGCTAATTTTGAGCTTGTTTATTCCTAGTTTATCGAGAATTTTTAAACGTTCTTCGATAATCTTTTCATCTGTCGCCCAAAATCCGTTGGTTTCAATCATATCGACGGTGCCGATATTTTCTTTTTGGGCCTGCTTTAAAATATTAAGCAGGTGCTCCCAATATAAAAAAGGTTCGCCGCCTGTGATATGAATTTTCGCAGTTTCTCCGGCTAATTCTTTCAGTGACTTCCAGGCATTTATAGCCAAATCGGCCGACATCAAGCCATTTTGTTCCGGCGAACAGTTATAATAGCAAAATTCACATTTTGCATTGCATTTATAAGTCAGCAAAAGGCCGGCATTTCGCCAAATCTTGAACTTCGGCTCATCGCGAGTTGTTCCCTTATTATAAATGTTATCTGAAAGCAAACTCATATTAACTCATATTCTGATAATATTTTTTAAGATGAATCTGAATAACAGTGACATCTGCGGGGGTGATGCCTGAGATTCTGCCGGCTTGTCCCAGGGTCTGAGGCTTGAAGAGGGTCAATTTCTCTTTTGCCTCGGGGCGAAGGTGCGTTATGGATATGTAATCCAAATCAGCCGGAATCGCCCTTTTATCCCAGGCCTGAAGTCCGGCGGCAAGACGCGCCTGCTTATCGAGATAGCCTTCATACTTGGCATCGATGACGGCCGCCTCGATGACTTTTTTGCTGAAGCCGGCATTTTTAATATCCGGTAAATCTGGCAAAATTGGGGCAAGGCAATTATTCGGCCTGCCGAGCAGCTCCCACAATACAATGCCATCTTGTTTATTACTCTTTAAATATCCTTTTAATTGCTCAATATCAGCTAATTTTTTTTGGAATCTTTCCCATCTTGTATTATCTACAAGGCCAACTGATTTGCCGATTTCAGTAAGGCGTCTATCCGCATTATCAGAGCGCAGGCTGAGGCGAAATTCCGCTCGCGAGGTGAACATTCTATACGGCTCATCGGGAATGCCGACACCTTCGAGGCCGAGGCCTTTTGTGAGCAAGTCATCAATCATGACGCCGATATAAGCATGGTCCCTGGCGAGAACAACAGGTTCTTTGCCATGGACTAGTCTTGCAGCATTTATACCTGCGATTATTCCCTGCCCTGCCGCTTCTTCGTAGCCGCTTGTGCCGTTGATTTGGCCGGCGAGGAAAAGCCCGGCGATTTTTTTTGTCTCCAGATTATTTTTCAACTGCACGGGGGGACAATAATCATACTCAATGGCATAACCATAATGCACAATTCGGGCATTCTCGCAGCCCGGCAGATTTTTTATAATCTCATCCTGAACATCTTTGGGCAAAGATGTGCTAATGCCATTACAGTAAATGAGATTTTTTTCCAGCTCCTCGGGTTCAAGGAAAACCTGATGACGCTGCCTGTCGGCGAAACGGATTATCTTTGTCTCGATGCTCGGGCAATATCTGGGACCAGTTGATTTTATCTGGCCGGTATAAAGCGGCGCACGGGCAAGATTATCGCGGATTATTTTATGAATCTTTTCATTTGTATAGGTAATCCAGCATGGTATCTGTTGACGGTCGATTTTGTCATTCATAAAAGAAAACGGAGGCGGATCGACATCACCCTTTTGCATTTCGAGAATATCATAATCAATTGTATTTGCATCCAGCCGGGGCGGTGTCCCGGTTTTAAGGCGTTTGACAATAAGGCCAAGCTTTTCCAGGCATGCTGACAAATCTTCCGATGCGGGCTCACCGCGCCTGCCGCCTTCGAAACTTTCAGGGCCTATATGCATAAGCCCGCGAAGGAATGTCCCCGCTGCCATAATGACTGTTCTGGTATTGCAGACCCATCCATCCTTGCATCGAACAGCAGCCACATGGCCATCATCTACAATGATTTCAACGGCCATTTGCTCAATGATTGTAAGATTCGGGGTTTGCTCAAGGGCATTAATCATATATTTCTGATATTTATATTTATCCGCCTGAGCGCGGGGCGACTGAACCGCGGGCCCTTTTGAACGGTTGAGCATCCTGAATTGAATTCCGGTCGCGTCGATGGCAAGACCCATAAGGCCGCCAAGTGCATCTACCTCACGGACGATCTGCCCTTTGGCAAGGCCGCCTATAGCGGGATTGCAGCTCATTGCTCCGATTTTATTTTTATCAATGGTTATCAGGGCCGTCTTTACACCGATTTTGGCGGCCGCGTGTGCTGCCTCTATACCGGCGTGCCCCGCCCCGATAACTACACAATCGAATTTATTCGTGCTCATTTGATTCGCTTAATGCCACTGCAGAGGCAATGGCAAAATTTGCGGCGTGAGTAATGCTTAAGCTTATTTGAGTGATGCCTAACTGATCGGCGATTTTTTTTACTTCGCCGGTTAATCTTACTTGCGGCTGACCCGATTTGCTATTTATCACTTCAATATCGGTCCAGGCAATTTTGCCGCGCCAGCCCGTGCCTACAAGCTTCATAACCGCCTCTTTGGCCGCAAAGCGTCCGGCTAATTTCTCAATACCATTCTTGTTATTATTGGCGTATTTCTGTTCTTCGTGAGTAAAGACACGTTCCAGAAAACGTTCACCATGGCGTTTGACCATGTCCTCTATTCGAGGGAAATCAATCAGGTCTATACCATGGGCAATTATTTTCATTCAAATTCCGATTCATTTTGGAGCTATTTATTGGCTGTCCTGTAAGCTTCACGCAGGCAAAAGTTAACAAATCTTGCCCTGTCGGCCACGGAGGCCTGCTGTATAAGCTGCTCATTTATTTTATTAATCGCCTCTCGCATCCGTTGTGCAGAAATTTCGGCCCTTACCTGATTTTGGACTTTTTCAAAGGGCTCGTAATCATTTGGTTTATATTCTATCAGCTGCATTATAAAGATATGGCCTTTTGCCTCAATTGGTTCGGTAAACTCGGCCGGCTTCATTGCCGATGCATGCCTGGCAAGTACATCATATGGGGACGCAAGCGAATCGGGATTGAATTTAAGCACTCCGCCCGAAATAGCCTTATTTGTCCTGGAATAATCCTTTACTAATTTATCAAAATCATCCTGAGGTTTAATACCCTTATAAATTTCATTGGCCAATTCTTTGGCCTGCACTTCTCGCGAACGGTTCGGATCGATGTCACGCAAATTCGATATATCAATATCGATAAGGCCAAAACGAAGCAAACCCGGAGTCTTGTACAATTGCTCTTTTGTATCATTGTAGAGAGCTATCATTTCGCTGAAGGAAACCGGCTGTTCTTTTGGAAGCTGCTGTGCAATATAACTTTGGCTGAGGATGTAACGCCTTTTATACTGCTCAAAATCGCCCCAGCTCATATTCATGCGTTTGAGAGCCTGCTCGGCCTTTGCATAGTCGCCGCCAAAATCCATAACAAATCTTCTAATCTCAGCAGTTGTAATTCTATCGAGCTCATCATCAACTTTATCGGCGGCATCTTTTTTTGCCCTGCTGTAGAGAATCGCATCCGAAATTCTCATTACGACCTGCTGCTCCACAGCCGGTCGTACAATCTGGCTGAATTGGTCGAAATCGCTGCGCAGAGCAATTTTTGCCAAATCTTCGAAAATCGGTCCAATGACTTCTTCTGCGGTAACAGTCCTGTCGCCTACAGAAAGAGTAAAACCGCCGCTGGCCTCAGGCAGTCCATCGCGTACAGGAGGCGGCATTTTGTCTATTTCTTCCTGCGTGAACTGGGGTTTATCCTCGCAGCCTGCCAGCATTAAACCGATTAGAAATATAAATAAAAGCTTAGGCATATTAAATTCCATTGAATACTGTTCATCACTTAATGAATAATTCTACGAAAAAATCCGGTTAAAAGCCATAAAAAGCTTTTTAGAGAGATTTCTTTTATGCCGATGAAATATACGGTTATTTAAGGAGACTGCTATGAAAAAAATATATTTGATTATCGCAATAATGAGCTTATTTATAGGCTGTAACTCAGACGTTGTTACTACAAAAGAATTAAAAGGAATAAAAAACAAATGCGTTTATGTATCGGCAATAGAAAGCCAGGATCCGTATGTAGGCAAGGTCTTAAAGGATGTTTTGGAAAAAGAATTCATACGTAAACGCGTCGTGTTATGTGATGCTGAGAACTGTAATATTGTGCTCACCGGCTCGACATTTCTGACGACGAGGTCTCATGGGGAAACGAGCATGCTCAACTTATTTGGAGGAAAACAAGATTCAGCACAGGCAATTGAATCTGTGACAATCACAGGCAAAGACAAATCCGGCAATATACTGCTGACCGCATCATATAATAACGCTGACCAGCAGACCGCAAGCAAACTGGCTCAGGATTTCGGCTCGACATTGGCAGATAAACTAAGGTAGTCGAAAAATCGTTTATTTTAGAGCAGCGTTTTTCTCTTCGACTTCTTTTGCCTGAATAGCTTTATGCCGTGCCAATTTAGCGGCTAAATTTTTATCAGATAGAGCCAAAATCTGGATTGCAAGGACGGCCGCATTTTTAGCTCCAGCTTTTCCGATCGCAACCGTAGCTACGGGAACTCCCCCCGGCATTTGAACGGTGCTAAGCAAGGCATCTAAACCCGCCAACCCTTCTTTGGCGGCAAGCGGAACCCCGATTACGGGCAATGTGGTCTGTGCGGCTATAGCGCCGGCCAGATGGGCGGCCATACCTGCGGCTGCTATTATGACTTTTATACCTTTTTTGGCAGCGCCTGCGGCAAATTGGGAGGCGGCTTTAGGAGTGCGATGAGCTGAGATTATCCGAACGAGCGGGGCTATTCCAAAATCCTTGAGCATATCGATACATGACTGCATAATATCCATATCGCTATCTGAGCCCATTATGACCGCCACGGATTTATTATTTGCCGCCATTATTTTTCTCTCCAAAAAATGCTATACGAGATTTATGAGAACAGTATAATCATAACAGGACAGGTGCACAATATGCAAAAAAGAAAACCTATAGTGGCAGGCCAATTCTACCCGGCGGACAAAGATGAGTGCATTGATGAGATAAAACAATGCATTGAGCAAGCACCATTGAATATGGCGCTGCCTGAGCAAATAGCCGCAGGTATTGTTCCTCATGCAGGCTGGACCTTCAGCGGGTCAACGGCCGCATTTGTTTTTTCAGCTATTAAGAAGAGGCACGCAAAAGTAGATACCTTTGTCATTTTCGGGGCAGCACACGGGTACATAGGTTACCCCCCTGCTGTTTACGATAAAGGAAGCTGGGTTACTCCGCTGGGGGAAATTGGAATAGATGAAGAGCTCGCCCGGGCTATTGTCGAAAGCAAAACAGCCGTAAGCGACTGTGATTCGCACGAGAGCGAACATAGCATGGAAGTGCAGGTCCCGTTTATTCAATATCTTTTCCCGGATGCGAAAATAGTTCCGGTTCTTACGCCTCCTGTTGAGCAGGCAATCAGGGCAGGAGAAATAGCCGGCAGTTTAATAAACAGCGATACTGAAAGAAAAATTGTATGCATCGGCTCGACTGACCTGACCCATTACGGTCCGCGATATGGTTTTACACCTAAAGGGACAGGTAAAGATGCTTTAAAATGGGCGATGGATGTCAATGATAAAGAGTTCGTCGATTATTCAGTGAAGATGCAGCCGGATAAAATGCTTGAAACTGCGGAAAAAAATTATAATGCCTGCGGGGCAGGCGCTGCGGCGGCAACTGTGGCTGCTTCAAAGGCAATGGGCAAAACAAAAGGGATAGTGCTTGCGCATACAAACAGCAATGAAATAATTCTTAAAAAAATGGGAGCTTCCAGCAGGGAATCGGTCGGATACGCAGGTATTATATTTTAATTTTTTAAATTCTATTCATTGGCAAACTTTTTAGCCATACAGCTTATTTGTTTAAGCTGTTCCTTATCAAGCAGGCCCCCCTTGGCACCAACAGGTTCCGGGTACTCTTCGATGCCATCTAAGAACTCCACTTCATGATGCTTCATTTCAATTATTTCATTGCGAAGCAGTTTAAGCGCATCCCGCAGAGAATCGTATTGGACCCTGGATTGTGTCTCTATGCGGGCCTGCTCCGCTTTTTGGCGCTGAAGCTGAACATTTAATTCATTAACTTCTTTTTCCTTGTCGGCAAGGGATGTTTTTAATGCCTGAATTTGTTCAAGGTATTGCTCCCTCTCTGACATATACTGCCACAACTGTTTGTTTACAGTGGAAAGTTCTGTTCCTCTGGCGCTAAGAAGATTTTCAACCATTTCGAGTTCTTTGGCGCGTTCGCCTAATCGCTTTGTTGTTAAAGTTAATTCTGATTTTCTTTTTTCAGCTTCGAGCTTGAGGGTTTTTATTTCTTCATTGAGTTTTTCGTTTTCAGATGTATCTACAGCATAAACAACAACAGCGCGGATTTTACCTAAATCATCTTTGAGCGCGAGCATTGTGGTATTTGTTAAAATAGGTTTGCCGTTTTTATGGACATGACCGACTGAACCGCTGATTTGACCTCGAGATTTTACTTCATTTAAGAACGGCAGGACATCTTTAGAAAGCTGTTCTTCGGTGTGAAAAATTGTAATTTTTTTTCCGAGTACCTCATTTAAATGTATGTATCCATGCATCCTCATCCATGCGGTATTTGCATAATGAACAATGCCGCTTGAATCAATGACAAGAATTGCCTGGGGGGCTTTCTGTGCGATTACAGGAAAGCACCCGCCATTGGCGGAAGATTCGGTTGGCGTGGATGTATTTTCCATAGATAGAAACTTGTATTTTTCCCTTTTTTTCTGGAGTTAAACTTTCAACACTAAATTACATCGGCAAAATAAGGCCTTAAATTAGGATTTGATGATGAAAATAGATGAATTTATTAGTTTAAACGATGTTAAAACATGATTTTTATCAGTCTAAGATGCATGGACATAAACTGCCAAGTTGACAGAATAATCAGAAAAGGCAGTTGCTTTTAGTAAATAACCAAAATACACACAAGAACATAAAGTATTTAATATCAATAGGTTATATTAATTTTAATTTACCATTATTCACTGGCATAATCTTTGCTCATTTGTAAGTGCTTATGGAAATAGATTTAAATAAATTTGATGAAATTAACGTATTAGCCAGCCGGACAGGCACGCTGGAGACCGGATGGGACTGGCCGGGGGCTTTACGCGATTTATTTAAGCCAAGGGGCATAAATCTTTTGGTGGCACAGCAAACTAATGATATAGTTAATGTCCTGCGGCATCGGCGTGTTTGCACGACAATCATAGATACAGACCTGGGCGAGCAGGAAACGGGACTTTGGACTTTGAAACTTATCCGAATGGAACAGCCGCATATGCCCTGCATATTGCTGGCAAACCAGCCGACCGGCAAGCTGCTCGAAAGAGCATTGCAACTTGATGCTTTTACGGTGATTGATAAGCCGGTGGATATGAATATTTTGAGAGACCAGTTAAACAGGCTGTTTATTAAACGATACGGCAGCCACATTTTTTCGTTATAAAAAATATCTAAAGAAGTTTTTTGAAAGGAGCAGTGAAAAAATGAAACTCAGACCATTAGGAGATAAGGTCCTAGTCCAGAGAGTCGAAGCGGAAAGCAAAACAGCCGGAGGTATTGTCCTTCCGGACAGCGCCAAGGAAAAACCGCAAAAAGGTAAAATCATTGCAGTAGGAGATGGCAAAATTCTCGATGACGGCTCACTCCAGAAACCACAGGTAAAAAAAGGGGATACTGTCCTGTTTACCAGTTATGCAGGAAGCGAAATAAAAATGGACGGCAAAGAGTACCTGATTATGTCAGAATCGGACATTATGGCGATAATCGA